>DATDCH010000136.1:0-9502 GCA_036524455.1 Kofleriaceae bacterium
TGCTGCCCAGCACGCGGCCGTGCCTTCTCTACGTGGGCGCTCGCTAGATCCTCGGAGCCCCGACTCGAACCCGCGGGCCGCTGATCGTCACCGCAGAACGCCCGCTTTCTCGCCGCGCGTCACGCGTCGTCGATCCACGAGACTCGCCCGGGAGGCTTCGCGACCTCACGTTGCGTCGCGCGCTCCCGACAGCGCACAGCGCGTCTGCGCGTCCCGCAGAGCGCACACGGCTTCGAGAAAGCGCGATTGCATCGACTAGCGGAGCAGACGCGAACCGTTCCCGAGCACTTTGCGAGTCAAATCGGAAACGTGGGCAGCGGTGCGCGCCAAGGCATTGGGTCTAGCGCGGCCTAGCGCGTGCGGTCGCGAGCCACAGGCCATCGCGTTCCTGCCACCACGCCTCGACCACGACCGGCAAGCGCGACGCATCGAGGATGTGCACCGCGCACGAGCCATCGGTGGCGACGTCGAGCTCGACCTCGGTAAAGCCGACGTAACGACGCACCATCGGATCGATCGCTTTGTAGATCGCTTCTTTGATCGCGAAGCTGCGCGTGACGTCGCGGCCATCGCGCACGTGCTGCTGCTCGCGCAGCGTCAGGATGCGCTTTTCGATCGGCTGGCGCGGCGACGCGGCGACCTCGATGTCGAGACCGACAAAGCCATCGCCGGCGGGCGCGAGCAACGCGGCAGCGCGCTCACCCTTGTGGCTGATCGAGCCGACCCAGCCGGCCGGCAGGATGGGTGCGCCGCGATCGTCGGGCACGATCGGCACCGGCTCGCCGAGCAGGCTGCGCAGCGCCGCGCGGCCGGCGATGAACTCGCGGCGGCGCACAGGACCCAGGGCGGCGGCAATCGTGGCCTCGTTGCCGAGCAATGCCGCTTCCGCACCCGCCTCGTCGTCGAGCTCGACGATCAGCGCGCGTCCATGCGGGGTGTCGACGAGGTCGCTTCGGCGCATCGCAAACACCTGAACCGTATCCCCCGGATGGGTAACTTGTCGGACCTTTGTCAGTCAACGTGGTCGACGCCCACCAGGTTGACAGCGTAAGTGCCTGACATTCCTCGATGGCTTGCTGCGGCACGGCTCGTGGATTTAGTCCGCCGCATGAAACGTCTCGCCGTCATCGCTGTTGCCCTGGTTGTTGCTGCTACTGGCTGTGCTGAACCGAAGAGCGTGCTCGTCAAGCGTCCCGAGAGCAAGAGCGTCGACGTGGCGGTGACGGCGATGTGGTCGCACGAGATTCACAACGTCGCGCAGGACGGCGATTGGATCCTCACGCGCAGCTACTACATGATCGCCGACGCGATCTCGAAGACGACCGATGGTGTCGACCTCTCGCACGCGTCGGTCTACGACGCCAAGCGCGACACGATCATCGAAGCGGTCGGTGGTGGCGTGCGGGAGATTCCGCTCGCGGACCTCGTGCAGCGCAACCACTACGTGATCGTCGTGCGCCCGACCGGCATGACCGCGGAGCAACGTGCTCGCTCGGTGGAGCGCGCGCGCAGCCGTATCGGTACCGAGTTCGACAGGGCCGGTCTGTTCGGCTTCGACAACCCGGAGAAGCTGTACTGCTCGGAGCTCGTGTGGTGGGCCGCGCAGGGTGAGCTGCGCACCGGTGAGCATCACCGCGTGATCACGCCGTCGGAGCTGATGCAGTACGGCGAGGTTGTCTACTTCAGCGGTCAGCGCACCGACGAACAGGTGATGAGCCTCGCGATGGCGCGCGACGAGCAGCCGCAGTACGCGGTGCGCTAAGTCGGCGACTAGCCTTCGCTGCGGATCGTCGCGCCAAGCTGCGTGAGTGCGGCGGCGAAGCCCGGATAGGAAGTCGCCACGTTGTCGGCATCGTCGATATACGTGGTGCCACTCGCGACGAGGCCCGCGATCGCCGCCGCCATCGCGATGCGATGATCGCCCTCGGCGTGTACGCGCGCCGGATCGAGCGCCCGATCGGGCCGTCCCTCGACGACGAAACCATCGGCCTTGGCTTCGCATTCGACTCCGAATGCACGCAACAGTGCGCAGGTCGTCGCGATGCGATCCGATTCTTTCACGCGCAGCTCTTCGGCATCGCGCACGACCGTAGTGCCTTTCGCGCGCGCCGCGAGCACGGCGAGGATTGGCAGCTCGTCGATCGAGCGCACCGCGAGGTCGCCCGCGATTTCAGTTGCGCGCAGCTCGCGCGCCGCACCACGCACGACGAGCGTCGCGACCGGCTCGGGCCCGGCCTGGCGCTGGTCTTCACGCGTGACCTCGCCGCCCATCGCGGCGATCACATCGAGGAACCCCGTGCGCGTCGGGTTGACGCAGACGCCGGGCAACCGCAGCTCGCCCGCACCAGCGACGAGCGCGGCGGCGACGAGGAATGCCGACGACGACGGATCGCTCGGCACCTCGAAGCCGGCGCCCGACAGCCGGCGGTTCCAGCCGTGCGTGTCGATCGCGGTGGTGCGGCCCTCGACCGCGAGCGGTGCACCGAGATACGCGAGCATGCGCTCGGAGTGATCGCGGCTCGGCCCGGGCTCGGTCACCGTGGTCACGCCGTCGGCGTACAGGCCGGCGAGCAGGATCGCCGTCTTGACCTGCGCCGATGCCATCGGCAGCGTGTAGGCGAGCGCGCGCAGCGGTCCGTGCGCAGGACCGACGACGAGCGGCGGGGTCACATCGAGATTGCCGCCCTGCGCGGTGCCGCCCTGCCCCGTGATCGACCCACCCATCTGCGCGAGCGGCTCGATCACGCGGCGCATCGGCCGCTTCGATAGCGACTCGTCCCCGACGAGCGTGGTCGCGAAGCGCTGGCCGGCGAGCAGGCCGCATAGCAACCGGATCGTCGTGCCCGAGTTACCGCAATCGATCGGCGCGCTCGGTGCGATCATCGCATCGAGCCCGGTGCCGGCGATCAGCAATGCATCGCCGTCCTTCGTGATGCGTGCGCCGAGCGCGGTGATCGCACGTGCCGAGCGGCCGTTATCGGCGCCGTCGCCGAGGCCGAGCACGCGGATCGGCGTTTGCGACAGCAGCGAGAATAACAACGCGCGGTGGCCGATCGACTTGTCGCCCGGAACAGTGATCGTTCCGCTGAGCGGTCCGGTGGCGGGCTCGACGATCAGCTTCATGACGCGGGGCCGAGCATCGCACGAGCGCGCTCGACGGTGCGCTCGAGCTGACGCGGACCGACGGTGATGATCGTTCGTACCCAGGTGCGTTGAATCACTGTGCGCACGTCGCGCAGCGCACCGACGAGGCCGAGCGCCTTGAGCACAGGCTCGTTGCCGGTGGCCGCGAGCACGGTGTTGATCGAACGGCTCAGCCGCTGGGTCGCGTCTTTCGCTTTCTTGTCGCCGGGGTCGGCGGCGTCGGCGTCGATGATGATCGCGAAATCGTCGGCGACGTCGGCCCAGATCGAGACCTGCGCCGGCGCGGTCTCGAGCCCGGTCTGGCGCGCGAGTGCCACGCGCGCGTCGAACGACAACTGGGCGGTCAGCCGAAACACCGCTCCCGGCGCCTTGGCCGGCATCGCATGATCGCGCAACGGCATCAGCGCGAGCGACGGCGCAAGCGGTGCGTGCTCGGCGATCGCGGCGCGCGCTTCGAGCTGGGAGGTCCACTCGGGGTCACCGAGCGCGACGATCCCGTCGGTGAGCTTCACGCCGCCGGCGACCTCGGTCTTCGTCGCGAGCAGCACCACGCTCGCGGCTTGCGCCGTACCGACGCCGTACGCCGCGAGCATCACGACATCGGCGTGCGCCAACGGTGAGCCCTGCACGGACATCGGCAACCCCGGTAGCTTCGTGTCCTCGCCGAGCTTGGCGAGCGCTTGCGTGATGACCGGACCGACCGTCGAGTTCGCGCGCAACCGCGCGAGATCGATCTCGACGAGCACCTGCGCGCCGTCGGGCAGTAGCGCGATCATCTTCTCGGCGCGTGTCGTCGGTGCGCGAATGGCGCGGCCGCCGCCGGGCGCACGTGGGCCACCGCATCCGCATGCAACGGTCACGAGGACGAGCGCGGCGGCGATCGACCTCAGTGGCCTCATGCGAGCGCTTGGTTGAGCGCCTCGATCACGCGCGGCAAATCTTGGTGCGCGGCGACCGAGACACGAATGTGGTGCGGCAGGCCCCACGCCGCCATCGGCCGCACGATCACGCCCATGCGCAGCAGCTTGTCGTAGATCGGGCCCGACGGCTTGCCGCAATCGATCAGGACGAAGTTCGCGAGCGATGGATACACGCGCACGCCCGGGGCATGCACCGCACCGCGCAGCTTCTCGATCGCGGTGCGCGCGTGCTTCGCACTGATCGCCACGTGATCGTGATCGTCGAGCGCAGCTGCAGCGGCGATCATCGCGAGCGACGACACGTGGAACGTGCGACCGACGCGATTAATCACATCGATCACGGGCCGGCTCGCGATACCGAAGCCGACGCGCAGGCCGGCGAGCCCGTAGATCTTCGAGAACGTGCGCAGCACGACCACGCGCTTGTCCTGCTTCTGCAGCGTCATGCCGTCGACGTGATCGACCTCGGGCCACTGCGCTGCGTACTCCGCGTAGGCCTCGTCGATCACGAGCAGCGCGCGTTGCGGCAGCGCCTCGAGCACGCGCTCGGCATCGGCGCGCGACACGATCGAGCCGGTCGGATTGTTCGGCGAGCCGAGCACGACGAGCTTGGTGTTCGGTGTGATCGAGCCGATCAGCTGATCGACATCGCACGCGAGGTCCTTCGTCACCTCGGCTGCGACAAACGGTCGCCCCGCGACCTGCGCCGACAACCGATACGAGAGAAACGCGTAGCGGTGTGACAGCACCTCATCGCTTTGCTCGCACGTCGCGAGCACGAGCTGGTACAGCATGTCGTTGGAGCCGTTGCCGAGCGCGATGTGCTCGAGCGGCACGCCGTAACGTTCGGCGAGCTTGCGACGCAACGCGAAACCGCCTGCGTCGGGGTACAGGTGTAGGCTCGACAGCGCCGGCGGAATCGCCGCGAGTGCTTTCGGCGACGGCCCTAACGGATTTTCGTTCGAGGCGACTTTGATCGCGCCCGAGATCCCGAGCTCGCGTTCGAGCTCCTCGATCGGCTTGCCCGGCTGATAAACGTCTAAGTTGCGGACGTGGGCGGGGACAAGGTCGTCGATCCAGGCGTCTGACACGGCGCACGGACCCTACCGCCCGACGCCCACCGACACAACCAGGGGAATGCTCTCGCAAGGCGGCCGGTCTATAGTGCTACTTGCATGCGTCGACCCCTGCCCTGGCTCGCCGTGGCCATCGTGCTCCTGGTCCCGGCTATTGCCGGCGCCGACGACGGCACGTTCGCTAGCTACCAAGACCGCGGCTGGGGCTGGATGTTCTTGGCCGCGTTCGGGTTTGGCTTTCTGACGTCGCTCACACCGTGCGTCTACCCGATGATTCCGATCACGCTCGCGATCTTCGGCGCGCGCGGCGACAACGTCACCAAGCGGCGTGCGATGGGCCTGGCGACCGCGTACGTCGGTGGCATGGGCGCCACCTACGCGGTGCTCGGCGTCACGTTCGCGATGCTCGGCAAAGCCGGTGACTTCGGCACGCAGCTCGCGAATCCGTGGATCGTATTTCCGCTCGTCGCGCTGTTCCTCGCGCTCGCGGCATCGATGTTCGGCGCGTTCGATCTCAACCTGCCGTCGAGCCTGCAGGCCAAGCTCAATCAGGTCGGCGGCAAGGGCTTTGGCGGCGCGTTCGCGATGGGTCTCGTCGGCGGGTTGATCGCCGCGCCGTGCACGGGCCCGTTCCTCGCCGGTCTGCTCGCATTCGTGTCGACGACCGGCAGCGTGGTCGGCGGCGGTTCGCTGCTGTTCACGTACGCGATCGGCATGGGTGTGCTGTTTTGGGTGCTCGCGGGATTCGCGCTGTCGCTGCCCAAGAGCGGGCGCTGGATGGATGCGGTCAAGTCGATCGGCGGCATCGGCCTGCTCGTCGCCGCGGTCTACTACATGAAGCCGTTCCTGCCGTGGCTGCGCACGATCGCGTCGCCCGAATGGTGGTTCTTGCTCGCGACGCTCGGCCTCACGATCACCGGCATCGCACTCGGCGCGATTCATCTGTCGTTCTCGGCACCGTGGAAAGAGCGCATTCGCAAAGGCGTCGGCGTTGCGCTCGTGCTCGCCGGCGTGCTCGGCGCGTGGATGTGGAAGATGACGCCGAAGCAGCGGCTGCCGTGGGTCTACGACGAGATCGCCGCATTCGAGCGCGCGCGCGCCGAAGGCAAAGGCGTGATGGTCGACTTCGCCGCGTCGTGGTGCGAGCCGTGCGAAGAGCTCGAGCTGACGTTTGGCGACGACGACGTCTACAAAGCGATCACCACGAACTTCGTGCCGCTCAAGTTCGACGTCACTGCGAACAACGACGCGAACGACGAGCGCAAGAGCCGCTATGACTCGGTGACGCTACCGTCGGTCGTGTTCATGTCGGCCGACGGCACCGTGCTGGGCCGCGTGCGCAAGATGATGGAGCCCGACGCGTTCATGAAGATCCTGGTCCCGGCGACGCAGAAGCTCTCCCCCGGGCCTACCGCCTCTTCTAAATGAAGCGGATGTTCGCGCGCAGCACGAGCAGCGCTTCGAGCTGGATCGTCTGGTACTGGTTGTCAGGGTCGTTCGCGCCGCCGCCGCTCTTGAACAGGTAGCCCCACGACACCGGCACGCTGATGCCGATGTCGAACACTTTGTTCAGGTGCTTGCCGAACCCAATGCCGCCCTGAAGGATGAAGCCCTTGTCGGTGACCTCGGAGTTATCGAGCGGCGGATCGACCTGCGCGCCCGTACCGAGGCCGAACCCGAGGCCCGCACCCATCTCGAAGTAGCCGCCGTTGAACCGCTTCTTTTCTTCCTCGGTGCCGGTGTCCATGCCGAAGTGGAGGCCGGCCGTGAACTGCGTCCACGTCGCGAGCCCGTCGCCGTTGACGAACTGGTGGTGCCGGATATTGCCGTCGAGGATCAAGAACCGTGCGCCGACCAGCACGCCGTACGCGCCGCCCTTCGCGTTGGCGAAAAACGAGTCGTCTTTGTACGTACCCGACAGGCCCTTGCCGAACATGCCGCCGCCGACGCCCTCGCCGTACAGCTTGAACACCTCGGCCGACGCCGTTGCGGGCGCCGCGAGTACCGTAACGACCGCAAGACAGGCGAATCTACGCATCCCCGTCATTGTCGCATAGGGTGCTGTAGAGTTGGCTTGTGCTTCGGCTGTACGTGATCTTCGTCGCGCTTGCGGCCGCATGCAGCGACAGCGAGGTCGAGAAGCTGGAGAAGATTCGCGACGAGGTGTGTGCGTGCAAGACCGCAAAGTGTGCGGAGAGTGCGCTCGATCGCGTGCCAAAGCAGAATGTCGAGTCGACGCCACGCGCGCAGCGGGTCGCGCGCGAGATGCTCGACTGCCTCGCCACGGTCTACGAGAACGAGCGGCCGACGCAGGATCCCGACGCGCCTAGTGACCCTGAAACTTCGGAGCCCGCTTCTGCAAGAAGGCCATGACGCCCTCGGCGAAGTCTTTGCTCGCGAGCAGCTGCATCTGACCGTCGGCCTCGCGATCGAGTGCGCGCGCCAGCGACGTCTCGTCGAGGTTGTCGTAGACGGTGTTCTTGAGTAGCTCGAACGCGAGCGGCGGCCCTGCAGCGAACCGATCGGCGAGCTCGGCGACGCGCTCTTCGAGCTCCGCCGCGGGATAGATGCGGTTCGCGAGCCCGATGCGCAGCGCCTCCTGCGCGTCGATCACGTCACCCGTGAAGAACAGCTCGAGCGCACGACCGAGCCCAACGATGCGCGGCAACAAGAACGTGCTGCCGCCGTCGGGCATGAGGCCGCGCTTGATGAACACCTCGCCGAACGTCGCGCGCTCGCTGCAGATGCGAAGGTCGCACGCGAGCGCGAGGTCGCAGCCAAACCCGGCCGCAGGTCCGTCGACGGCAGCGATCGTCGGCACGCCGCACGTGCGCAGCGCGCGAATCACGCCGTGAAACGACTCCGACAGCTGCGCGCGGAGCTCGGGTCCAGGTGTGAGGCCGCGCTTCATCGCGTCCTTGAGGTCGAGACCCGAGCAGAACGCGCCTGCCGTGCCGGTCAGCACGAACACGTTCGCCGACGTGCCACCGGTGATCGCGCCGACGATCTGCAGCGCCAGCTCGTGCGTCAGACCGTTCAGCGACTCGGTACGATTCAACGTGATCGTACGGACGGCGCCGCGATCGACGACGAGTAGATCGGTCATGGCTTGTCCTTCGGTGGCTCGGCCGGCGGCTTGGGCAGCTCGGGCTCGGGCGACGCCGTCGGCGCGGGCGACGCCGCCGGCTCGGGCGGCGGCAGCTCTTCCTTCTTCTCGCGCACCGATACGCCAGCTTCGCCGAGCTCGGGATCGATCGCCCAATCGTCTCTCTCCGGCGTGAACCGCGTCGTGTCGATGCGCACGCCGGGCATGATCAGCGCCATCGACGGCGTGATCACGACATCGGCATCCGATTCGCGGCCGAAGAACTCGGTGTGCTCGTAGTAGCGAATGGCAAAGCGCACGAGCACGGCCGTCGCTGCCGCGATCGGCACCGCGAGCACGACGCCGACAAAGCCGAGCAGCTTGCCACCGGCAACGACCGCGAATAGCGCGCCGGTCTCGGAGAGCCCCACCCGATGCCCCACGATCTTCGGCGTCAAAACGCCGGCTTCGAGCACGTGCAAGACAACGATCACGACGCCGACTTTGCCCAGCAGCTGCATATCGGCGCCGTACGCGATCACGACGATTCCGGCGATTGCCGCACCGACAAAGGTGCCGACGAACGGGATCACGGTGAGCGCTCCGACGAGCAGACCGATCGGGACCGATAGGGGCATATCGATGATCCAGAAACAGATCGCGTAGAGCACCGCGAGGATCGTCGTAACGATGCCCTGCCCGCGTACCCAGCCCGCGATCACGCGATCGATCTCGCGCGCGATCTCGCGCACGGCACGGCGCTTACGCGGTGGAATCATGTGGTCGATGCGCCGCAATAGGTTCGGGAAGTCGACGAGGAAGTAGAACGCGAACACCGGCACGAGCAGCAGCTCGGCGAGCACGGCAAGCACCGCGAACACGCCGCCGAGCGCCGCGGTCGCGATGTGCTGGACCGCGCCGGACTGCAACGTGTTCTGGAGGTTGTCCTTCGTCAGGAACTGCTTCCAGTCCGTCGGCAGCTCGAGACCGAACTTGTCGTGCAGCCACAGATCGAGGTTTGTGACCACGACCGGCAAGTCCTCCGCGAAGCTCGAGATCTGCGTCGCGATTGCCGGCACCGCGAGCACGATGCCGCCGACGATCAGGCCGAGGAAGCCGACCAGCAGTAACGCCGCACCGGCCGCGCGCGAGATGCCCGCCTGCACCATGCGCTCGAGTACCGGGTTGAGCAGATATGCGATGCCGAGCGCGGCGAGCACCGGCGCGAGCACCTTCGCGATGTACGACAGCACGAGCCAGCCGAACGCGACGAAGAT
>DATDCH010000137.1:0-17000 GCA_036524455.1 Kofleriaceae bacterium
CTCGACGGTGACGCAGTGCTGGACGTTGTCACCTTGGCTGGATTCGCGCGGAGTGTCGCCGTGCTGCTCGGACAGAGCGATGGCACGTTCCAAACGCCGCTCTACTACAATACCGGCAGAGACTCGCGCTCGCTGGCAATCACGGACGTTGACTCGGACGGTCGACTCGACATCGTCGTCAACAACGCGCATCAGGTCAGCGTACTGTTTGGAACCTGCTTGCCTTGAGCCGAGCTTGCAGGGCGGCCGTTCGCCGCCGCTACGCGCTCGCGGAAGCTTTGCTCTTCGCGAGGGCGATCCAGGGCTGCACCTCGTCCGCACGCATCGTGTCGCTGAGCGCGATGATCTTGCCGCCGGAGAACCGGCAGCGCGACTCGCCGTGCAGCACGACGGTCTTGTCGCCGAGCTTGTACGTCGCCTTCCACGGGACGAGCAGCTCGCCGCCCTTCACGCGCGGGAACCCGACAATGCCGGGTCGCCGAGAATGGTACTGGCGGTCACCCTCGTCGAGCATCCGCTTGAACAACGCGACGATCGCGTCGGGTCCGCGAGTCTCGGCATCCCATTCGGTCTCGGTACCGAGGATCGTGTACGTGGCGTCGGGATGAAAGCACGCCTTGACCGCGTCCCACTGATCCGACTTGAAGGCGCGCTCGAACTTCAGCGCGTAACGGGCAAATCGCAAACGTTCGAGCATGCACGAACGATAACCGATCAGTCCGCGCGCAAGATCAGCGAATGGCTCGCGCGGCGCACGGGCAGCGACACCAAGCGCCACAGCGCGCGCATCGGCCACTGCGCGAACCGCCCGCCCATCACCTCCCCGTAGATGCTCGGCGACGATCGCACTTCGATCACGCGAAACCGCGCGGCCTCGGCGAGGCAGCACAGCTCCATCGGTGAGCGATGGATGCTCCAGTGATTGCCGCCCGTATTCGTCGTGCGCCGCCCGAGGTTGAACGTGCACCAGTCGCGCACGATGACCAACGCGCCGGGCTCGGCGGCATCGCGCACGCGGCGCAACACGTCGACGACGTCGGGCTGCGGTGCATACAGCAACACCGCGCCGAAGTAGACGAAGTCGAGCGCACGCGGCATCGCGTACGAGCGCAGGTCGGCGAGGCTCACATTCGCTTGCGGCACGCGGCGCCTCGTCGCATCGACAAACGCGGGTGCGATGTCGCACGCGTGGATCTCGTCGGAGATCTGCGCGAACAGCTCGGTCCAGTCGCCGTATCCGCAGCCGATGTCCAAACTGCGCCGTACTCGCGCCTTGAGCGAATGCAAGCGGCGCATCGTCCACGCTTGGATCATGCGCCGCGTCCACATCTCGTAGGCGATGAAGCGCGACTTCGGATGCACGGCCGCCTCCGGCTTCTCTTCGCTCGCGCGTTTCGACCAATACGCCTCGACGACGCGCGACGGGTCGTCGGCGTGCTGCGACGTATCCCTCACCTGATTCGCCTCCATCCCGACCACGCTCACACGCACGAGCGAAGCCTCCGCGCGGCTTCACGCGCAGTTCACGCGAATGCACGACCTTGCCAACTGTTTTCTCACCCGATCGGGTGAGCGCCTACAGCGGAAGCGCCACGATGCCGACGAACTGTGGCGTCGGTACGGTGATCGGCGATGCGGTCGGCGACAGCCGCCCGGTGTTCACGTCGATCGCGAACGGCACCACGGAGTTCGAGTTCTGATTCGCCGCATACAGCAGCGTTCCCGTCGGATCGATCGTGAAGTTGCGCGGCGTCATGCCCTGCGTGCTCTCGTGCTCGACCACCGTCACCATGCCGGTCCCCGCATCGATCGAGAACACGACGATGTTGTTGTCGCCGCGGTTCGACCCGTACACGAACTTGCCGTTCGGATGCACGACAACCTCGGCCGTCGTGTTCGTACCCATCGCGCCCGATGCGCGCGTCGACACCGTGTGGATCGCCGTCAGTCGGCCCATCACGTCGTCGAAGCTCATCGGCGACAGCGTGCTGTTGAGCTCGTTGATCAAGAACGCGCGCTTGCCGTCGGGCGCAAACGAGATGTGTCGCGGTCCGGCCCCGTTTGCCGTATCGACCTGCGGCACCGCGTTCGCGGTCAGCATGCCGGTCGTCGCGTTGAACACGTACTGCGCGACCTTGTCGTCGCCAAGACAGGGCACGACGACAAACTTGTTCGACGGATCGGCATCGATCTGGTGCGCATTCGCGCCGGCGAGAATCGTCTGGCTCGCGGCTGCAAGCCCACCGCTCGCCTGCACCGCAAACACACCGATGTGTCCGCTGCCGTAGTTCGCGGTGAACACGTACTTGCCGGTGCCGTCGACCGACACGTGCGCCGGACCCGTGCCGGCACTCGCGACGTCGTTGATGAATGTCAGGCTCGCCGTCGCCGGATCGATCGAGTACGCGCCGACGCGATTGCCCGATGTCACCGCATAGAGATAGTCACCGTGGAACGCGAGAAAGTTGGCGCCGGTGCGAAACGCCGCGATCGACGAGATCGGTGTCAGCGCACCGGTCATCTTGTTGACGTCGTACCAATCGATGTTCGCGCCGCCGCTGATGTACGCGACGAACCGCGTGGGCTGCGTCGAGGCGTCGATCATCATCGAGCCATCACCACCGTCACCGCCGCCGTTCGCGTCGCCGCCGACCGGTGCGGTCCCCTCGCACGCCGTCGCGAATAGCACTGCCAGCCATAGCCCGCGCATGCCGCGAGCATAACCCTTCGGCGCGGAATGCTTCGTGCTTTGTGTGCGTTCGAAAATGCAACTTCCGCCGCGCGTACTCTCGTGGGATACCGCGGTCGCGATGAGCGAAAACACAGACCTGCCCCAAGTAGAACCGCTTGCGCCGGCCGCTCCAGGTCGGCGTTCCCCGCTCGAGCTCGCGGCGCGGATCATGTCGATCGCCCTGGTCGGGTGGTTGGTCGCGATGGCCGGGCTGTCATGGCTCGCGTACGACGAGGGCTACACGAGCCTGCTGCTGCCGATTTGGAATTCGGTGTTCGTGCTCGGCATGGTGCCCATCGTTCAAGGTGTGTTCGCGCGTCGCTTGTGGGGCCAGCGTTGGGTGGTCGGAATCTCGGTGTTCACCGCGATCGGCAATGCGTGGCAGGCGTCGCGCATGGATTCGTCGCTGCTCTGGTTCGGCGCGGCGCTGCTCGTGGCGGTCGCGATCGTCGTCAAAAGCGCGAAGGCGCTGTTCAACGACTCCGATGGCAACCGCGGCAGGGTTCAGCAGACGATCGCCACGATCGTCACGATCGGATCCGTCGTCGTCAGCCTGCAGACGATGCAGGGCGGCGGCACCGAGCGCGGCCGTGCGTCGTTCGCGCGCGAAGTGCAACAGAGCTACGAGCAGGCTGCGCCGGGCGCCGTGCGCGTCTCCGTCGACGAGCGCGTCCTCGTGATCGAATCGAAGGGTGACACCGATGCGCAGATCGATGGAGCTGCCGATCAGATGCACGCTCAGCTCGCAACGGCAGGACGTCGTGCGAAGGCGTGGGTCCTCGGTTTCAAGCACATCGTCATCACGAACGGCAGCCACAAGCGCACGCTGTCGCCCGACAACGCGCCGTAACACGACTCGCTCGAACCGCGAGCCCCGATACAGGCACCGGCACCTCGCACGCCGCGTCATGGGCGAGACCTGACAGTCGCGGTTGCGAGGAGCTGACGGGCAGCAGGCAGGGCGTGGCATTACGGCCGCAAGCTCGCGGAGTCCGTGGAGGCACGTGCGTTGCTCTACCTCACGCAATGCGGAATCTGATGATGTCGCTGGCGGTGCTAGTGAGTGCACCTGCGTGTCTGTTCGGGGACAACAACGGCGGTGACGACGAGGGTGGCGGCGGCGGTGGCGGAAGCGGTAGCGGAAGTGGCAGCGGTAGCGGAAGTGGCAGCGGTAGCGGTAGCGGTTCGGTCGGCCCGTGCGGTGAGACCAACTGCTCGCCAGCAACGCCGCAGGGCCTCGAGTTCGTCGGCGCGAAGCCCGTGGTCGGCGGGTTTCCGAACGGACCGACGAGCATCAACAATCACATCGCAGTCGGCGGCACGCACGAGGTCGCCTTGCGCCTCGGCAACACCACAACGCCGTTCGCGCTGCCGTACGAGGCCGTGTCGAGCGCGACGAGCATTCTGGTCGTCGAGGACACCGAGGGACCGAACGTGACACTGCGCGGCCTCGGCGGCACCGCGCACCTGCGCGTGCTCGACCCCGAGACGCAGCAGCTCTACGATCGTTATGCGTATGCGTCGTCGGCGTTCGCCACTGCGCGGCCGGTCGGCACCGAAGAGTGGATCACGCACACGAACTGGCTCGGCGATACCGCAGACACATTCGTGTTCGCACCGGGCAATCGCCGCATCGGCGTCGCGTATCTCAATGCGAGTGTCCCGCCGAATCGGCTCGTCGATACGTCGGCGACGATCGCGCTCGCGAACGCAACGCAGACGCGATGGGACACGCTCACGCTGCAGGGCGCGACCGTCGGGCAACACAGCGTGACCGTGACCGCTGGCGCGACCACCAAGACGATGACCGTCGAGGTCACGAGCACCGCCGATGCGATCCAGTCACTCGTCGCGCTCGATCAGATCGCGTGCTTCGGTGCGTTCTCGAACGGTGCATTCATCTCGGGCATCCCGTGGACGTTCACGGTCGGTGGCCAGCCGATCGCCGGCTCGGCGGATGGCCTCGGTCCGAACTGCGTGATCAACTCGACGACAGGTGCGTTCACGGTGACGGCAAGCGCGGGCGGCCAATCGCTCACCATCACGACGACGCCGTCGCAGCAGTAGGTCGAGTTACCAGTCCGCGTCTTCGACGCGCCAGCCGTCGAGCGTGCCTCGCGCGGTGAGCACGAGGTGACAATAGTAGTTCGTATCGTCGAATCCTCCATCGCGGGCGTTCCTGTCGTCTGGAGAATTCGCGGGGTCGACGAACGAAGCCGTGACGCGCCAGTTCGCGGATCCGCGCTGGCCGATCGAGAGTTGCAGCAGCGCATCCCGGTTTACGCGCATGCCGTCGCGATACTGCGTGAACGCGTCGCTCGCGCAGGTCCCGAGCGGCGGCTCGATGTTCACGTTGACCACGACGCGCTCGCCGTCGGTCGCTGCCTCGCCACATCTGAACTTCTCGACCCGTGGGTTGGTCACGATCACGTCGATCACGTCGCAGCGCGGATCGGGAATCGATGACTGCTGATCCGACGCGCGGTTGGCCAGCGGCCGCGCCGTCGACCCACAACCAACGAGCAGGCTGACCACAAGGGCTCTCACAGAGATGACGACACCAGGTTCTCGACGCGGTTTCGCGCCTCGAGCGAACTGGCTAGCCCGGCCCGACCTCGAGCACGCCGCGGCATACGATTGCCACGAGGCCTGTGGCGGGGTCGCGCTGCGCTGCGACGGCCGCGCCATCGCACGAGATCTGCGTCGATGACGCGTAGCGTTCGGGAATGTAGATGAGGTGCGGCGCCTCGCTGGCACTGCCGGGTGCGAGCTCGAGCGTGATCGCGCTGCCATCGACGGATGCCTCGAGTGAGACCGGCGTCCCTGCGATGCGCGCGACGTGCACGCGCGAGACCCACGCGATCACGTGCGGCCGTTCGGTCCACGTCGCAGTCGTCGCGTCGTAAGCAAACAGCCCCCAGCTGCCTTGGCTCTGTTCTTTCCACAACCAGAATGCGTTCGACGCGAAGTAACGAGCATGTAGCTGCGCTTGGGTGTGCATCCACAGCGCGTGTTGCGCGTCGTCGTTGGGACCGACGCCGAATTCGCCGATGAATAGCGGCGTCTTCCATGCGGTCGCTTCGTCGCGGGCCGCCTGCACGCTCGGCTCGAGCTGATCGGGTGTCGCGGTCTGGAACCTCGTTTGATCGGGATAGAACACGAATGTGTAGATGTGGGGCGAGTACACGGCGCCGCTCGTCGCGAACGGTCGCATCGGCTTTGGGATGAAGTCGGTGAAGTTACGCAGCGCCGGCGGTTCGAAGAACACGAGCTTGTCGGGCGCCGCCGCACGGACGGCCTCCGCGGTATGCGCGTGGAACGCATCGAGCTCGGCGCTGCCTGTGTCGGGCTCGTTGAACAGCTCGAATCCGATGACGGCGGGATGTCGTGCCCAGCGCGCAGCGACGTGCGTGAGCATGTCCGCGAACGCTGCTTGTAGGCCCGATGCGTCGTCGGTCGCGAAGAACGTGCGGAACGCAGCCTGGACTTGCGGCGACACTCGTCGCGCACCGAGATCCGTAAGCGGACCTTGCAGCAGCTGTTCCGGCGGTGGCTCGATCGCCCACAGCGGTGCGCCGTCTTCGCCGATCTCCTTCGAGTATGCATCCTGGTGCAGATCGACGATCACGTACAGGCCCGCATCGCCCGCGCAGTCGATCGCGGCATCGACGCGTTGCAGGTAGCTCTCGTCGTAGCTGCCGCGCGACGGTTCGATGCCGCTCCAGTTGATCGGAAGTCGCAGCAGATCGAAGCCGAGCTCGCGCATACGCGTGCAGTCGGCGTGCGTGAGCGGAGGAATCGGTTCGAGTGGGGTGCGGCCGTCGGCGAACGTCACGTCGAACACACCCTCGACACGCGCGTTGATGCCGCGCAGCAGCGCGACCCGTCCTTCGGCATCACGCAGATGGGTGCCGTCGGACCACAGTGGCGTTGTCTTCGGCGGCTCGTCACCCGAGCACGCAGCGAGCACGACGAGAGCAACGCGACGCACGGCGGCGAAGGTAGCCCAGTCGAGCTGCGTTCCGGCGCGGTGTTGGCGTTACTGATGGGCGAACGCCGCCCACAAATCACGGACACACATCGTCGCCACGGGTCCAAGTGGTTGATTGCCAGGACGTGCGTGATCTTCACGTGAGCTGCCGTCTGGCGCGGCGAGATCTCGCCGACACTAAACAAATGATGCGCGGGGCATGGGTGGCGCTCGTCGGACTGGTGGCCGGCTGCGATCTCTACTACGGCGCTGAGGAACACCCGGATGCAGGGACACTCGTGGTCGACGCCGATCACGCGGGATTCAAGGATGCGCCGCCCGGATCGCTTCCGATGTTCCACTATCGGTTTGACGACACGCTCGCGAACGACGGCACGCTCGGCCCCACGTTCGACGGCACCGGTACGAGCTATGGATTTGTCGCCGGCAAGCACGGGCGTGCGGTCGCGTTCGACACCACGCAATTCACGTCGGTGGTGCTGCCGACGCAGGTGCCGATGTCGAGCGGCGGCGCGTTCACGATCGGATTGTGGTTCCGCGAAGACGTGGTGTGGAACAGCGGCGACTACACGCAGTATCTGTTCGACAACCGCGGCAACGGCGGCTTTCAGACGTATCACGGCTACGGTGGCAACCAGGCGCTCACGACTTGCTCGGGCGCCGGTTGCAGGGCGTTCGGCTACAGCGTCGGCACGTGGCACCACCTCATCTATCGTCACGATGGAAGTGCCGGCGCTGCGCCGCTCGAGATCTTCCTCGATGGTGTGCTCGTCGCGACGCTTCCCGCGAGCACGGTGTACTTCGCCGATACGCAGAAGAACATCACGCTCGGCACGCGCACGAACATGCAGATCGACGAGCTGAAGGTCTACGCGGCGGCATTCGATGCGAGCAAGCAGTGCGCGCTCGTTACCGGCGGCACGTGGGACAACGATCGCTGCGCGTTGCCCTGAGCGAGCGCGTGCAGTGGGTCCGGAAGGCGTCGGCTGCAGCGCCTTCGCGATATGCTGAGGCGTGCGTTCGGGCCCGATCTTCACATTTCGGATGATCCCCGTGATCAACGGTCTGCTCGCCCAGCGTGGCATCGACGGTGCGGCACTGGTGCAAACGGCGGGACTACCGGCGGAGGCGTTGCGTGGCGAGATCATGGCGCCGCTCGGCCGCATCGAACACTTCCTCGAGCTCGCGGCGGAAGCGCTCGACTGCGAGCTCGGGCTCGATCTCGCGACGAAGAATTCTCCGGGCCTGTTCGGTGTCCCGGAGTTCCTGGTGCGGAGCGCGCCGATGATTGGCATTGCGCTGCGCGCGCTCGTCGACGCGGCGGCACTCGTCAATCCGGTGTTGCTGTTCGCGTTCGACGAAGGCGAGACCGAAGCCATCGCGCGGTTCGAGATCGAAGGCCGTCGCGACACGCTGGGTCGCGAGCTCAACGAGTACACCGTCGCGTACGTGCAGCGGCGGTTTGCGGATGTTCTCGATGGGGAGTTCCCGCTACTGCGCGCATGGTTCACGCACAGCCGGACTCGCAATGCGCTCGTGCCGGCGCAGCGGCTCGGCTGCGATGTTCGCTATCAAGCGCGCGACTGTGGCTTCGCGGTCAGCCGCGAGGTGCTGGAGCGTGCGCCGCGAACCGCGGACGCGCCGCTGTTCAACTTCATGCTCGAGCAAGCTCGCGCACAGCTCGGCAAGCTCGGCACGAGCGATATCGTCTCGCACGTCGTGCGCATTATCGAGGCCAGACTTCCGCGCGGAGATGTCGCGCTCGCTGCCGTCGCGAACGTGATGGCGACGACACCGCGCAGTCTGCAACGCCACCTCGGCGAAGCGGGCACGACGTATCGCGGCGTGCTCGCGTACGTGCGTCGCCGTCGCCACGCGGAGCTGCGCAAGGCGGGGCTGCGCGATACCGAGATCGCGACGCAGCTCGGCTTCGCCGATGTCCAAACGATGAAGCGCTCGTTAGCGGAAGCCGACGACGGCGAGTAACGCTGCGTCATTCGACTATCGAGTCGCTGTTCAAAATGTGATGCAGCACCCTGCGGAAACATCTGAGCTCGCGCGCCCACATCGCGTGCGCACGGCGATGGTGTGTCCCCAAGGGCACATCGAAACTCCGACGACGATCGGACTACAATCGAGGTTCTGTCGAACGCCGGCGAGTTGATGTCGTCTCTCGAAGGCCGGGCAATCCTCGATCGCTATCAGCTGCAGCGACGACTTGGCTCCGGCGGGATGGGAGTGGTTTACGAAGCGTTCGATACCGAGCGCCGTACGACGGTTGCGCTCAAGGTGATGCGCTCGATCGAGGCAGCGGCGCTGTATCGGTTCAAGAAGGAGTTCCGCGTCCTCGCCGATCTCCACCACCCGAACGTCGTCATGCTCCACGAGCTGGTGGCGACCAGCAATCGCTGGTTTCTTACGATGGAGCTGATCAATGGCGTCAGCTTTCGCGACTACGTGCGCCGCACCGGCATCGACGATCCCGGCGCAGAAACCCAAACGGGACAGCTCGCGAAGGCGGAGTCCACCGCAACGCTACAGCTCGGCGCTCTCGAATCGCCCGACAGCGCACCGCCGGTGCCGCGTCCACCCGGCGTGCTCGACGAGGCGCGGCTGCGTCCCGCGCTGCGCCAGCTCTGCGAGGGCGTCGCGTTCCTCCATCGCTCGCGCTGTCTGCATCGCGACATCAAGCCGTCGAACGTGCTCGTCGGACCCGATGGCCGTGTCGTGTTGTGCGACTTCGGGCTCGTCAAGGAGCTCGCGCCCGAGCTGCACAGCAAGACGATCGAGAAACGGTTCGCTGGCACGATCTCGTACATGTCTCCCGAGCAGTCGCGCGGCGAGGAGCTGACCGAGGCGAGCGATTGGTACAGCGTCGGTGTGATGCTCTACGAGGCGCTGACCGGAAAGCTTCCGTTCTCCGGCGATCCCGACTTCGTGCTCTACCAGAAGACCAAAGTCCGCCCGACCTCGCCCGAGCTCATCGATGACGCGACGCCCGCCGATCTCAGCGCGTTGTGCCTCGCTCTGATGGCGGCCGCTCCGACCGAACGACCGACCGCGCAAGCGGTGTTGCAGCGACTCGGCGCCGTTCGCCTGCCGCTGCCGGCGCCGTCGATGGAAGCGGTGGTCGCGCCGCCGTTTCTCGGGCGCAAGCGCGAGCTCGTCGTCCTCGACGATGCATTCGCCCAGGTGCGCGGCGGCACTGCAACGACGGTGTTCATGCACGGCGCCTCAGGCATGGGCAAGTCGGCGCTGCTGCATCGCTTCCTCGATCGCGTGCGCGACGACGATGCGATCGTGCTCGCCGGTCGCTGTTACGAGCGCGAGTCGGTTCCGTACAAAGGCTTTGACAGCGTCGTCGACGCGCTCAGCGCGCATCTGCTCAAGCTCGATGATGATGCGTGTCGCAAGCTTGTCCCGCGCGATGTCGTCGCGTTATCGCGCCTGTTCCCGGTGCTGCGCCGAGTCGAAGCGATCGAGGAAGCGTGCGTGCTCGACTTCGAGGTGCCGGATCCACAGGAGTCGCGTCGCCGTGCGATCGGCGCACTGCGCGAGCTGCTGCGCCGGGTCGCGACGACTCAGAAGCTCGTGCTGTGCATCGACGATCTGCAGTGGGGCGACGCCGATACCGCGCTGCTACTCGCTGACATCCTGCGTCCGCCCGATGCACCGCCGTTGCTCGCGCTGCTCAGCTATCGCAGCGAAGAGGTCGCGCACGCGCCGATCCTGCGCGCGCTGCACGCGCAACGCGACACGGGTGCACTCGGAGCGGTACGCGAGCTCGAAGTCGGCGCGCTCGCACGTGGTGAAGCGCGCGCGCTCGCGGCGGCGGCACTCGGTGGCGGCAAGCACGTGCAGCATGCCGACGCGATCGCGGCCGAGTCGGGCGGTTCGCCATTCTTCATCGGCGAGCTCGCGCGTTACATGCTCGCGGGCGCACCGACCGGCGCCGAGGTTTCGCTCGACGAGGTGCTCGGATTCCGCATCGGCCAGCTGCCCGAGGACGCGCGCGCGCTGCTGTCAGTCGTCGCGGTCGCCGGGCATCCAGTCGCGCAGAGCGTCGCGGTGCACAGCGCCGAGCTGCGCGGTGATCCGCTCGCGGCACTCGCCGAGCTGCGCCGGCAGCACATGATCCGCGCGGCCGGCCTGCGCGAGACCGACACGCTCGAGACCTATCACGACCGCATCCGCGAGACGGTCGTGCGATCGCTCGGCGAGGCGGCACTGCGTATCATTCACGGGCGGCTGGCGCGGACCTACGAGCTGCGCGGCGACGTCGATCCGGAGATCCTCGTCGAGCACTGGCGTGGCGCGGGTCGCCTAAACCGAGCGGGCGAGCACGCCGCGGTCGCAGCCGAGCAAGCGAGCACGGCGTTCGCATTCGACCGCGCGGTGCGCCTGTATCGGCTCGCACTCGAGCTCGGCGATCGCCCACCCGCCGAGCGCCAGCGCATGCGCGCCCAGCTCGCCGACGCGCTTGCAAACGGCGGCCGCGGTGCCGAAGCGGCCGAGGCGTTCCTCGAAGCCACCGAAGACGCGAACATCGCGGACGCGCTCGAGCTGCGCCGGCGCGCCGCCGAGTGCTGGCTTCACACCGGTCACTTCAATCAGGGCGTCGATGCGATCAGAGAAGTGCTCGCGTCGGTCGGGCTCTCGATCGCGAAGTCGCCGCGGCGGGCACTCGGCTCCCTGCTGAAGCGCCGGCTCTGGCTGCGCGTTCGTGGCCTCGGCTACACGCGGCGCGATCCCACGCAGGTCGCGAGCGCGGTGCTCACGCGGATCGACATCCTGCGTTCGGTCGCGACCGGTCTCAGCATGATCGACGTGATCCACGGCGCCGACTTCAACACGCGTCACTTGCTCGCTGCGTTGCGCGCCGGCGAGCCGCACCGGGTCGCGCGTGCACTCGCCGTCGAGTCCGCGCACTCGTCGACGGGAGGTGGCAAGACGAAGGCGCGTACGCTCCGGCTCGCCGCCGCCGCGACCGCGCTCGCCACCGAGCTCCAGGATCCGCACGCGATCGGTCTCGCTACAGCGGTATCGGGCATCGGCGCATTCCTGCGCGGCGAGTGGCGCTCCGCGCGCGATCTCTGCGGCCAAGCCGAACAGGTGCTCCGCGACTCGACGCGAGGCACGACGTGGGAGTCCACCTCGGCGCAGTCGTTCGGCCTCGCAGGCATGTACTACCTCGGCGAGATGCGCGCGCTCACGCAGGTCGTGCCCGCGAAGCTGCGCGAGGCCGAGGAGCGCGGCAACCTGTGGTTCGCGACCGGCCTGCGCAGCTGGCGAACCAACGTCGCGTGGCTCGCGCTCGACAATCCCGACGAGGCACGCCGCCAGGTCGAGCTCGCGAACCGGCAGTGGTCGCGCGAGGGCTTCCATCTCCAGCACTACTACGAGCTGCTCGCGCACGGTCAAATCGATCTTTACGTCGGCAATGGCCGCGAAGGGCTCGCTCGCACCGACGAGCATTGGCGTGCGCTCTCGAGCTCGCTGCTATTGCGCGTTCAGAACATCCGCGTCGAGGCACAGCACCTGCGCGCACGCTGCGCACTCGCCGAGGCGAAGGCGACCGGCGATGCGCGCCTCCTCGACCTCGCGAGCAAAGCGGCCCGCAAGATCGCTCGCGAGCAAATGCCGTGGGCCCTCGCGATCGCGCAGCTCGTCGATGCGAGCGTCGCGGCCGTGCGCGGTGACAGCGGCGCGACCAACGCACTGCTCAGCGCGGAGCACTCGCTGATCGCGGCCGACATGCACCTCTACGCCGCCGTGACTCGCTATCGCCGAGGCCGGCTCCTCGGCGACAACGGCAGCGCCCTGGTGGCCGCGGCGCGCGAAGAGCTCGTGGCGTTGGGCGCGCGCAACCCGGAACGCATTGCCGACATGGTCGTGCCCGGCGTCGGCGGCTGATCGACTCGCCGCCGACTACCAGAGGTCTTCGGTCCACTCCCAGGTGTCACCGTCGAGCGAGCAGCTGGTTGCTCGCGCCGGTTGCACTATCTGCGCATTCTGTGGCATGGCCGCGCGTTCAGCGGCTCCATCGATGCGCGACGTCGCAACCGCGAAAGCCGATGTCAATCACTGAGCTGCATCCACGGTTAGGTCCCACGTTGTGTGGCCGATTCGTGCGAGCGCTGGAGAGCAGAGCATAGCGAGCGCGAAATTGCTTCGGCGCTAGGTTGGCCAGCTCTCGATGCAGCGCCGCCCTCCAACCGCTCGCAAGGAACCTCATCAGGAACGCGCGCGCGTGACGATGGATGCGATCATCGTCGCAGCGACACGTGTCCTCGAGCGCGAGGGGCTCGACCACCTGACGACGACGCGGATCGCCGAAGTGGCCGGTGTCAGCGTCGGCTCTCTCTACCAGTACTTCCCAAACCGCGAAGCGATCATCGGCGCGATCATCGACCGTCAGCTCGACGCCATGTTGGCCGCATTTCGCGAGCTGGTCGCGGGGCTAGCGGAGCTCTCGCTCGAGCCAACGATCACCGGCGTGCTGTTCGGTATGCTCGAAGCTTCGCGAGCTCACGAGAAGCTGCACGCGTCGCTCTACGAAGAGATGACGGCGGCCCGGCGAACCGAACGCCACGCGCGGACGCTTGTCGCGTACGTCGACGTGGTTGCAGCGACACTCGCGAACCGCCGCGACGTTGCGGTTACCGACCCGCGCGCCGCGGCCGAGCTCATCGTGCATGCCGGCGAAGGTTTGATTCGCTCGCTCGTCGTCGCGAAGCACTCGACAACCGCGAGCGTGCTCATCACCGAGGCCGTTCGGATGCTGACTCGCTACCTCGCGCCCGATGATCCCGCGCGAATGCGAAGCACTTCGAGTTGACGACACGATAGCGACGTTGCTGCGCCGACTTGAGCGCTGCGGACATGCGAATTCACGGATACGCGCGTACGCGATAGAGATGGCGCACGGAGGGATGATGCGCTGGCAACACGTATTCGTTTGCGCGGTATTCGCTTGCGGTCCGTCGGCGCGCGACGGTGACACACCTGGAAGCGACGACGAATGCATGATCGATGGCGCGCATCGCTGCAGCGGACTCACGTACGAGACCTGCGTCGACGGCAGCTGGGAGACCGCGCTCGAATGCGAGCTCGGCTGCGTCGAAGGTCTTGGCTGCGTCGATGCGTGTACCGAAGCCGCCGCAAGCAGGAGCTACATGGGTTGCGAGTATTGGGCGGTTGATCTCGACAATGCCGTCGAGGTGCTCGGCGTCGTGACGTCGCCGCTCACGTGCACGCAGCGCTTCGGCCAGGGCGTCGCTTCGATGCAGAAGGTGTGCGCGCTCGGCACAGCGATCGCCGGGCTCTGCGATCCGCCGACCGATCGATGTCCGACCGGTTACACGTGCGAGCAGCGGCTCGTTTGCGTGCTCGACGCTCAACACTCGCCGTTCGCGATCGTCGTGTCGAATCCGCAGACCTCGCCGGTCGAGGTCACGGTCACCGGTGCGAACGCCGCGACGATCACGAAGACGATTGCGGCAGGAGACGTCGAAGCGATCGTCCCGCAGCAGGGCGGCATTCCCGATCAATCTGTCGACGGGTCGGGTATCGCGAGACAGGCATACCGGCTGACCGCGACGCTGCCGATCGTCGCGTATCAGTTCAACCCGCTCGATAACGTCAACGTGTTCTCCAACGATGCGTCGCTGTTGATTCCGCGCAGCGCGTTCGACACCGAGTACTACGGCATCACCTGGCCCACGCTCGGTCGCCGTAACCAGCCCGTTGGTTCGGCGCACGACTACCACGGCTACTTGACGGTCGTTGCTTGGCAAGACGGCACGCAGATCGAGATCACGCCGCGCGCGGACGTCGTCGCGAGCACGACCCAACCTGCGCTTGCCGCGGGAACGCCGGTGACCTTCACGCTCGACGCATTCGACACGCTCAATCTCGAAGCCACCGGCCCGGCCGGAGACCTGACTGGAACGCGCATCCGCGCGGTCAATGGCACGACGTTTGGCGTATTCGTCGGCCACGAGGCGTCCGCATTCGGCGAGCCATTACCGCCCGACACGGCAAACCCGCGTGGTCCGTGCTGTGCCGATCACCTCGAGGAGATGGCATTTCCAACGTCGACATGGGGCAAGTCGTTCGCGATCGCTCGCAGCGAGATCCGCACCAACGAGAACGACGTGATCCGCGTGCTCGCCCAACGGGCCGGTACGGCCGTCACCTTTGATCCACCGCCGACGGCCGTGCTGGGCGGTGATTGCGCTGGCCTCGACGCGGGCGAGTACTGCACCGTGCGCATCATGCACGACACGGCGATCGAGGCGAGCGAGCCGATCCTCGTCGGTCACTACCTGCAGTCGGCGATCTGGAACGGCGGTGGCAACGGTACGCCGCCGACCAGCGTCGGCAACGGTGATCCGTCGATGTCGATCGCGGTCCCGATCGAACAGCACCGCATGGACTACACGATCCTCGTACCGAAGTCCTACCAACAAAACTACGTGTCGATCGCGACGACGCTGACCGGGTCGGTGATGGTCGACGGCGTCGCGCTCGCACTCGAGCCGGCGGCGGGATTCCAGGCGACGCGCACGCCGGTCACCGCAGGGCAGCATACGATCCACTGTCCCGAGCGCTGTAGCGTCGAGGTCTACGGCTACTCGGACGCGGTTTCGTACATGTTCGCAGGCGGTCTCGACCTGCGGCCGATCGTGCTCGCGAACTGATCAGAGGATGATGGGCTTGAGCTCGAGATCGACGTCGGCTTGCGCGCTGCATGGCGAAGCGCAACCGCCGTTATTGATCACGACCGACTCGACGTAGTCGTAGCTCAGCGTGAAGTTGCAGGTCGTCGGATCGAGCTGCCCGGCCATGGTCTCGGTCGCTTTCCAACCGCAACCGTCTGTGAACGTGTGCTGGTGGGCATAGACGAGATTGACGGTGCCGTTGACGAGCGTGCCTGCGAACACCACGCCGTTACCGAAATCGATCGACAGGTTCGTACCGGTGCGCGTCACGGTGGCGCGGCCGGCGAGCTCCGCGAGGCTGTTCCAGATCGCACAGCTCTCTTCGATCTGGATCTGGAGCGCGACCTCGACTTCGGTCGTCTGCTCGTAGCACTGCGCCTGCTGGCTATCCTGTCGCACGACCGTCGCGTCGACGGCGGCGTCGGGCATGCCACCACCTTCGCGGCCGTCGGGACCGCAGGCTAGAGCCGCGAGCGCACTGATCGTGACGAGGCGCCAAACCATGGGCGCGGAACCTATCAGGCGCCGCGCGCGGATCAACGAGTTTCTTGCAACCCGGCGGGACCTGCCGGGTCGTGCCGGGCTCTACGCGGAGTATGAGAAGCTCGACGCATGGCTGCGAAGCTGCGCGTGCCGGCCGTGCTCGTGGTGAGCCTCGTCGTCGCGGCGGGCTGCAGGTCCGACGATTGTGTCGAGCGATGCGTGGCGGTCATGTATCGCGATGCAGGCGTCGCCGACGTCATCCTTCCTGATGCGAATGCATGCACGGGCGAGCCTGATCCCCAGACCGGCGAGTGCGCGCCGGGCTGCGAGCCCACGTTCTGCTTTACGTGATGACGCGTCGCCGCTCGGTCGAGCGGCACGCAGCCCGACGCCCGGTGTAGGCAAGGCGCCGATAGCGACGACAGCGACCCCGTGCTCGTCTCGCTACCAATCACACCACTTCGTGAACAGCTCGCATCACCGTGCACGTTCCGACAACGAGTTGCACCGCTCGGCAAAGGTGGCACACGCCATGCGATGATGGAGATCGTGCGCGTTACGCCAGCTCTCCTTCTCGTCGCCGCATGTGGCGGCTCGTCGACCCCGAAGACTCCGCAAGACCTTGCGCGCGAGCGCTCCGAGGCGCAGCGCAAACAACTCGAAAGCGAGCGGCCGAAGAACCCAATCGAGCTGCGCCAACGCATCGCGTTTCGGCCGCCCGAACGCTGCGGCCAGGGCCCGTATCGGATCGAGACACCCGCGCTGGGCGCAAAGTACGCCGAGGAGCTGCGCGTCTACGCGTGCGGTCTTCACGATATCGCCGGCAACTATCGCTACTCGGTCCATCCGGCAAACAAGCCGGCACGCACGGTCACCGAATCAGCGTTTGGTTTTGGCGACCGCGACAACACGGCGTGCAAGGTCGACCGCGCGTCATCGACACAAGTTGCCGGCGTGACCGTCGACGCCACCGGTCAGGACACCACCGCTCAGGACACCGAGGCCACGAGAACGACCGGTACCGCCGGCGCGAAGCCCGGCAAGACGAGCAAGACGAGCAAGGCGAGCAAGG
>DATDCH010000138.1:0-3792 GCA_036524455.1 Kofleriaceae bacterium
CGCTGCCAGTGCCAAGCAGAATCTCGACATCGGAATATTCGCCCTGACTGCCGGCGACCACGTCCACGTGGCCATCACCGTTCACGTCTCCGAGGTCGAGTGCCCGCGCGCCCCACGGCGAACCAGTGCCGTAACTCACAGGGCTTGAAAGCATATTGTTGCCCTGGTTGAGTCGCACGGACATGAAGCCGCTCAGGTTGGAACCGATCGCAGCAATCACGTCTTGTCGCCCGTCGGAATTCAGGTCGCGGACGGCGATCCGTTCCCCATACATCGCGCTGACCGCCGCGAAAGTCGTTCGAACGAGGAACCCGCCGGAACCGTCGTTGAGGAGTAGATCGATGCTCGAGTCCTGATTGTGTACGACCACGTCGGGACGACCATCTCCGGACACATCACCGAGCGCGAAGTAGCGTGCAGAGCCGTACGAGCTCGCAGCGAACAGCGCTGGTGTCGTTGTGAACCCGGAAGCGCTGTTCAACAGCACGCTGAGCGTTAGGCCCTGGCCTCCGAGGCTCACGAGATCCTTACGCCCATCGCCATTGACGTCGACGACTTCGAATTGCGGGCTAGGGACCATGACGTTGTAGGACTGAGCCGCCGAGAAGCCGCCGCTGCCGTTGTTCAACATCACACTCACCGACTGTGCAGTCCCGCCAAACAAGAGATCGAGCTTGGCGTCCCCATTCACGTCACCCAGCGTTAACGCCGTATTCATGTTCGGCACAACGACCGCTGTCGGTGGGCTGTACGTCCCATCGCCCATGCCGATCGCGACTTGAATTGTTGCGTAGGCGTTGATCACCAGATCGGGTTTTCCGTCTCCGGTGAAGTCTCCGACCGCACTGTTGAGCGCGTCGGCGAGCGTGATGACGGGGCGCCCGGGAAACCCGAGTCGCGTTGCGCACGGTAATGACGCGACTGGATCGGCCGGTTCGGGTGTCAGCGTCCCCGGCGGCATCGAGTCGACGCTTCCATCAGCGTTGCCATCGAGCAGGGTGCCATCGGGATCACCATCCGAAGGGGGCGAGTCGATCAACCCGGCGTCGCCACCGGAATGCGGCTTCCCGCACCCAGCGCTGATCAACAGCAACAGCCCGGCGATCCGCATCAGGCGATGCTCGACGAGGCGTGCCGCCACAGCAAGGGCATTCGTCGTGTTCGCGCGCGGAGCCGGGTCGCTACGTCGACGTGACCGTCGACACGTGCGAATGGGCCGACGCTGGCTCAAAGGTGAGCCCTGGCCGCCACAGCGTAACCGGCCGTTCACACAAGAAGAAAAGCTTCCCATTCGAGGGCGGCGATCGCGTCTGCCAACCATGACGCGACTAGCTTTGCTGATGGTCGTTGCCGCCTGCGGTGGTGGTCAACGCGCCTCGACGATGCCGAGCGCACCGACGACGACGATCGGGCTCCAGAGCTTCGTGGCGCATCGGGCGTGGTACGTGTCGCCCGCGCGTTGTGGCCAGGGGCCTTACGACATCGTGATCCCCGCGAGCGCGACGAAGTGGGGCGAGCAGGTCGATCTCGTGCTGAGCACGAAGCACGGCGTCGCGCTCCACGCGGTGTTGCTCGTCGACGGTGCGGAGGTCGCGCGCACGAGCGGCACGTTCGACATGACCGGCGCCAACGCGCAACTCGACAACACGCGGTGCCTGGCCGACAAGCGCGTGCGCGTTGCGGCGAGTCGCACGAGCGGCGGAGGTGGCGGCGGTGGCGGAACGCCGGTTGAGGTTGGCGTGCAGGTGCCGAGCACGCCGGCTGCGACAACGACCGCGAAGCTCGAGCTCGAGACGGGAACGGTGCTCGACTCGACATCGCTGCTGACGTTCAAGCTCGACAAGCCCGCGCACGAGATCGTGTTGCGGCTGTGGTCCGTCGAGCCCAACGACCTCGAAGGTGTGCGGCTCGGCGTGCTCAAGCTGGCGTGGCGGCCGAACGTCCCGGAGGCGGAGTACGAAGCGCACCTGGTGCGGATCGAGGCGGAGCGGGTTGCGAAGCTCGAGCGCGAAGCCGCCGAGCGAGCGCGCAAGCTGGACGAAGAGCGCCGCCGTCACGAGGAGCGCGCCGCGTTGCATCGCGAGCGCCTGCTGTGTCGCGACGAAGCAAGGCGGCGGGCGCGCGGCGAGATCATCGACGAGAGCACGAGCGCTCACAAAGCGATCTGCCGCAGCGTCGCCGCCGAGGATGAAGCGCGCCGGCGTGAGCTCGAAGCGGAGCTCGTCGCCGCCGAGCAGGCGCGTCTCCGCGCGATCGCGGATCGACCGCGCCGCGAAGCAGAGGAGCGGCGAGCACGCGAAGAGGCACGCCGGCGCGCGGAGCGCGAAGCGCTCGAGGCCGAGCAGGAGAGTGCACGCCGGCGGCGCGAAGCCGAAGAAGAGGCGCGTGCGGCGCAGCTCAGGATCGCGCTCGAGATCGAGCGCAAGCGCAAGCGCGAGCAGTTCTGTGCGGCGCATCCCGACGATCGCGGCTGCTGGGGCGCCGGCGGGATGGCCGTGCATCTCCAGCTCGAGCAAGCAAAGCGCGATCGCGCGCAGTTCTGCCTCGATCACAAGCAGGACGTGCGCTGCTGGTCGGGCGAGGACTGGAAGCGTCGGCGCGACGTGTGGAACAACCGCATCGAAGTCGTGCTCGCGTCCGCGAAGCAGCCCGACGGTCCGCCGCCCGCACCTCGTGCCGAGGAGGCTCCGCCGAAGCTCAGCGTCAACGCCGAGTGGCGGCCCGGCTACTGGCATTGGCTCGACGGTCAATGGATCTGGCTCGCCGGTCAGTGGAACGTGCCCGAAGCAGATCTCGTCGCGGAACAGACGACGACCGCGCCGGTCGCGCCACCGCCGTTGCGGGTGGAAGTGCCGCCGCCGCCGCCCGTCGTCAGCACGGTGTGGGTCGCCGGGTTCTGGCAATGGAACGGCGCGTCGTGGGTGTGGATCGCGGGCTCGTATCAGCTGCGCCCGACGGCACGCATGACGTGGCGAGCTCCCGAGTGGCGAGCACGTGGTCGCATGCACGTGCTCGTTCCCGGCGGTTGGATTCGCATTGGAGGTTCACGATGAAGTCGCTCGCATTGATCAGCGCGCTCGCGTGCAGTGGTTGCTTCACCACGTGGGCCGGTATGCAAGCTGGCGGTCGCTCGCTCGCGTGGGACGAGCAGCCGCGCGAGGAGACCGTACCGCTTCCCGCCGTCGAAGAACGGCTCACGATCACGCTGCCGCCGAGCAACGGCAAGGTCGAGTTGACGTGCACCACGAGCCAGCGTGCGAACGAGACCGTGTATCGCGCGGCGTATCGGTACGGCAGCGGCTGGAAGAAGGCGACCGCGCTCGCGTTCGTCACTGAAGCGGCAGCAGCAACGCTGTTCTTGCTCACCGCCGATCGCGAAGAGCCGGCGGGCTATGCGTATGGCGGCTTCTTCGCGCTCGACGCGCTCGGCACGGCAGCGCTGTTCTTCGCGCCGCGCAAGGAGCAGTTCTCGCGCAGCGAGCGAACGGTGAACACACCGGTCCGCGACGACTGTCCCGACGGACTGATGCTCGAGATCGCCGGCACGACATTCCCGGTCGACGCGGCGGGACGCATCGGCGAAGCGGGTGAAGTCGCGCTCGATGACTGGATGAAACAGCGCACCGGTGCCGTGCTCGTGTCGCTCGCCGGCCGCACCCAAGAGCTGCGGATCCCGATGGCAGCGACGGCTTATTCGACGTCGACGACACTCTCCGTGCCCGTCGGGACGCTTACCGCAGTCGCCGAGTAAGCACGACGCGTCGGCGTCGGCGTAGGCGTAGGCGAGCAAGA
>DATDCH010000139.1:0-6540 GCA_036524455.1 Kofleriaceae bacterium
GGCATCGCCAAGCCGATGAGCGGCGAGCTCTCCGACGACGGCGTCAGGCTCACGCAAGCAGGCATGGCATTCGGCACGCCGATCTACATGGCGCCCGAGCAAGCGCTGGGCAATCCGATGGACGGCCGCGCCGACCTCTACGCCGCCGCCGTCATCGGTTACGAAATGCTGTGCGGCCAGCCGCCGTTTTATAGCGACGACAAGCTCGAAGTGATGTCGATGCATACGGCGAAGCCGGTGCCGCTCATGCGCAATCGCATGATCAAGGGCGGCAAGCCGGTGCCGAGCTCGATCGAGAAGCTGTTCCTGCGCGGCCTGACGAAGAAGCCCGGCGATCGCTATGCCACCGCCGAGATTTTCCTCGCCGCCGTCGAGAGCGCGCTGCATACGCCCGATGGCGGGCAGACCGATGTCAGCATCGAGCGGCCGAGCGGGCGCGATACCGGGTCGCAGCCCCTCGTCGACGATCACGGCGAGCTCAACATCGGGATCAACGACGCGATCGAAGAGGCACTGTCGTTCTCGCCCGTCTCGAAAGCAGCCGCCAAAGGTGAACGCGCGCGGCCCGGCGCCACCAAGCCGCCGCCCGTCGCGCGCACCACGCCCGATCGCGGGATGACCACGCAGCGCGACAGCGACTTGACCGACGCCACCGGCCGCATCCAGACGACCGTCGGTGTGGCGCCTGCCCCGCCCGTGTTGCCGTTGAGCGAGCCACGCGGCAGGCAGCGCGCCGGCGGCGTCGGCATTGGGTTGCCGTATACCGGGCCGCAGGGCGAGCCGATCTTTGGGCTCACGCCCGATCAGCGGCTCGATCAGGGCAAGAGTGCGCGCAAGAAGTACTTCATCTACGGCGGCGTGATCGCGGCGGCGGCGATCATCGGCATCGTGATCGCGATCGCGACCGCGCCCGGCGATAGCGGGCTCGATCCCAATACGCCTGCGGGCCAGGCGACCGAGGCGCTCGAGCGCGGCGACTTCGCCAGCGCGATTCGAATTCTCGAGACGAACCAGGACAAGCTGGCGGGCGACCCCGATGCGCAGCTCGTGCTCGGTCACGCGTATTCCGCGAAGAACGAGCCGCCGGCCGCGATTTCGGCGTATCGCCGCGCGCTCGCGTTGGCGCCCGAGCTCGAGAAGAACCAGGATTTGCGCGCGAACCTGCGGGCGATGGCGGGCAGCAAAGATCCCGACGTCGTGCAGAACGCGTTCGACGTGTGGGTCGGGCACACCGACGACAAGTCGGCCGACGATTTGTTGTTCAAGGCGCTGCAGAGTCCTGACATCGAGCGCCGGCACGCCGCGCTGCGCGTGATGGATCTGTATAAGCTCGGCAAGCCGATCCATCGCATTCAGGCGTATACGCTCGATCTGCAGGAGGAGCCGACGTGCGAGCGTCGCGCCGAGGCGGTCGCGAAGCTGCGTGCGATCGGCGATCCCGCGGCGATTCCTGCGCTCGAGCGCGCGGTCCGGCTGAAGGGCAAGAGCGGCCAGATGCGCGGCAAACCGCTCAACCAGTGCCTGGCCGAAGATGCGACCCAGGCGATCGGTTATCTCAAAAGCCTGCAAAAATGATCGAGCTGCCGGATGTGCCGAGATGGGTCGAGGCGCATGGCATTGCGGCCGACCCCGAGCATTGGCGCACGCCGCTCGGTGGCGGGTTCGCGCTCGGTCACGACGCCGCGCGGTTGATCGTCGTGGCCGGCGATCCGGATCGGCCGGCGCTCGATGCGCTGGTGCGTGCGTATCCGCAGCATACGTTGCTGCTCGAGAAGCCGTCGCTGGTCGATCGGCCGGTCGAGCGCGCGATTCTGCATACGCTGCCCGATGCGGCGGCACTGCCCGAGCTCGAAGGCGCGGTGATCGTTGACGACGCGACGCCCCTGCCCGACTCGCTTGCCGACGAGCTCGCCTGGGCGAGGCAGCGCGGGGCCGTGTTCACCGTGTATCTCGATGGCACGCCCGCGGCGTTCGCGTATGCACCGTGGCGCAGCACGAAGCTGTTCGACGTGTCGGTCGACACCGTGATCGGCGCGCGTCAGCTCGGGCTCGCGACGATCGTGTCGGCCGCGATGATCCGGCACGAGATGACGCTGGGCCGCGCGGCGGTGTGGGGCGCCGACGAAGGCAACTTCGCGTCACTGCGCTTGGCCGCACGTCTTGGCTTTGTCGCCGTCGACGAGATCTGGGTCGCCGCATGCGCGCGCTGATCGCGGTTGTAACGCTCGTCCTCGCCACGCGCGGAGCTGCGGCCGAGCCGGATAATACGGACCTCGTGCTCGCCGGGCTCGCGATGACGCCGCCCACGTACCTGATCGGGGTGACGCTGCACGAGGGCAGTCACGCGCTTGCGGCGGAGCTGGTCGGCGGCGATGTGACCGAGGTGCGGCTGTTTCCGCCCGGCACCGATCCGAAGGCGAACAAGTTTCGGTTTGGCTGGGTGTACGCGACGGGGCTGCGCACGAAACCGCAGAAGATTCTGTTTTATCTCGCGCCGAAGATCACGGATGGTTTGCTGCTCGGCGGGTTTGCCGCCCTGATCTTGACCAATACGTGGCCGCAGAATCGCTATGGGCAGCTCGCGCTCACGGTTGGGGCGACCGGGTTGTGGGTCGACTTCTCGAAAGACCTACTGCTGTTCAACAAACACAACGACGTCGTGAAGGCGTTCCGGCTGTGGTGCATGACCGGGATCAAGCAGCTGCCCGCACGCCTGCTCTACGGTGCGCTCGTCGTTGCGTCGGGATATACCGTCGCACGCGGCTACCAGAAAACATTTGGTGAGCAGGACACGATGGCCGTCCCGTTGCTGATGGGAAGGTTCTGAGCTGCGAGGCGACGCGTGACGTGGGCGCGCGAGCGGTCGCGTGGGTCACGGGCGCAAAGCTATGCAAACGCGAGTGCGTGAGCGCCGGCACCACGCTTGCAGTTTTTGCTGCCTATGCTGGACCTCACGTGGTGGCAGGTGTTCGCGCTGATCGGATCGGCCGTCGTCGCAGTGTTTGGTGGACGACTCCTCGGTAGCGCAGCGCATCGCGCGCTCTATCGCCGCGTGTTGCTGACGCGGTCGTCGGTCGATGATCGATTTATTTTGCGGCTCGAAGGACCGATCGAGGCGCTCGGCATGGTGGTGGTGTGGCAGGTGTTGCTGAGCTTTGGCGACTATCCGGCGAGCGTGAGCACGTTCTGTCGCGCGGTCGGCCACATCGGGCTTTTGCTCGCGGTTGGCTGGGGCGCGATGCGCATGATCGATACCGGCGTCGAGGCGATGGCGATGCGGTCGCGGTGGATCACGAACCAGCGGGCGTCGCAGGCGCTGCTGCCATTGGCGCGCCGGATCACGAAGATCCTGCTCGGCGTGCTGATCGGCGTGATGATTCTGTCGCGGCTGGGCTACAGCGTTGGGCCGCTGCTCGTGCTGATCGCGATCGTCGGTGCGGCGGTCGCGTTGGCGTCGCATCGTCCGCTCGAGAACGTGCTCGCGGCGTATGCGATTTTGGGCGACCACGGGATTCGCGAAGGCGACACCGTGCGGCTCGATAGCGGCACGACCGGCGACATCGAACAGATCGGGCTGTACTCGACGCGGATTCGCACCGGCGAGGGCTCGTATGTGATCGTGCCGAACCGCAAGCTGGCCGACGCGCAGATCGAGCGCTCCGTCGTGCGGCCCGCGACGCGCTCGCATGCGGCGGTGCCGCCTCCCAGCGGTCTTGCCACGACGACGTCACCAGGAGGGCTCTCATGAAACGGGCATGTATTGCGATCGTCGACGCGGCCCGCGCGCGTCTGTTCACGTACCAGGAAGATGCGGATCCGGGACGCGAGCTCCGCGAAGTGCGGGACTTGACGAATCCGGGCCGCAGGTTGAAGCAGAGCGAGATGTTCAGCGAGACGCGGCCGCCGCTCGGGCAGTCGGGACGGCCGGGACCTTCGGGCGAGCCGGGCTCGACGAAGGATGACCATCGCGACGATCACGTCAACATGATGGATATGAAGTTCGCGAAGGAAGTCATCGAGGAGATCGAGGAGATCATTCGGTCGGAGGCGTATGGGCGAGTGATTCTGATCGCGGGGCCGAAGATGCTCGGCGAGCTGCGCAAAGCGAATGGCGCGCTCAAGCGCAATGGCGACCTCGTCGTCGACGAGATTCCGCGCGACCTCGCGAATCTGACGGCGACGCAGCTGCACGATCATCTGGCGTCGCTCGACATGATCCCGGGACGCCAGCGCCTGAAGATGGCGCGCTAGCTTGGCGGGTTGCGAACGCACGGTGCGCCCGAAGCGCAGCGTGCGTTTTTGCGTGATGTCGTCTCACGTTCGTCGACGAGCGTGATGTCGTCTCACGTTCGTCGACGAGGATGATTCTGCGTGCGGAGCCGGGCACCGCACCGCGACGTGCGCGCACGCGATGTCGACGAGAAACCGCCGCGAACGCTTGGGTCTTTGCCGGCAAGCTTCTTGCTCCCTTGACGCGTCATGCTGAAGACGAACCTCCTACTTTCTCTGTGCCTCGCGGTGCTGGTCGGCTGCACGACCGACTCGGGTGACGACACGATGGGCGATGACGACGGTGGCGTGGATCCAGGCGGGCCGCGTGGGATGGTCACGGAGACGGGCGTCAGCACGCTCGCGGGTTGGTCGGATGCTGGCTACAAGGACGGCAACCGCCAGGTCAACCTGTTCAACAACCCGGTGAACCTCGCCTTCCACGACGGCAAGGTCTATGTCGCCGACTTCGACAACAGCAAGATCCGCATGGTCGATGGCAACGGCAACGCGTTCACCATCATCTCGAAGCAGGGGTTCTCGCGCCCGTTCGGCATGACGTTCGCGGGCGACACGCTGTATGTCGGCACCGATCGCGACTGCAACGGCATGCACGACCCGATCGAGAGCACCGCGCAGATGTACGGCGCGATCTGGAAGATCGACGTCGGCGCGAAGACCGCGACGTGTCTGATCGACAAGATCGGTCGCCCGCGCGGCCTCGCGGCGCTCAGCGACGGGCGCATCGCGGTCTCTGACTTCGCGCACCACGTGGTCCAGATCTTCGACCCGGCGTCGCGGTCGATGACGACCATCGCGGGCACGTTCAACTTGACGGGCGCAGTCGATGGCGCAGGCGCCGCGGCTTCGTTCAACCAGCCGTACGGCATGGCGTTCGTCAATGGCAAGCTGCTCGTCGCCGACTGGGCGAACAGCAAGATTCGTACGGTCTCGCTCGATGGCACGGTCGCGACGCTCGGCGGCAGCGTCGCGGGCTTCGCGGACGGCGGCATGGCCGGCGCGAAGTTCAACCATCCGCAGGGCATGGCCGCGGCGTCGAACGGCGACGTGTTCGTCAGCGACAGCGACAACTTCCGCGTGCGCCGGATCTCCGCCGACGGTTCGTCGGTGACCACGGTCGCGGGCAACGGCACCGGCGGCGCCGTCGATAACACGAACCCCGCGCAAGCGCAGTTCTACGGCCTCGAAGGTTTGTGCATCGCGCCCGACGGCAAGACCGTCTACGTCGCCGACGGTAACCGCGGCGAAGCGATGCCCTACAACCGCCTCCGCATCATCAAGCTCTAGTGCGTTGGGATCGAGCGTGGCGAGTCCGCGCTCGATCATTTTGTTTTGTAGCGAAAGCCCACTGACATGACGATCGAACGCCAGATCATCGACGCCGCGACCCGCCTGCGTCGGCAGCGCGAGCCGCACCTGATCGCAACGGTGGTGCGGGTGCAAGGGTCGGCGTATCGCCGTCCCGGCGCGCGCATGCTGCTCACGCAGTTTCGTTGGATCACCGGTGCGGCGAGCGGTGGCTGCCTCGAAGGTAACATCGGCAAGCAGGGCTGGTGGCAGACGCAGAGCGGCGAGCCGGTGGTCGTGACGTACGACTCGCGGATCGATTCCTATGCCGACGACGGCGACCTGCGCTCGGCGTTCGGGCTTGGCTGCGATGGTGTCGTGGAAGTGATGCTCGAGCGGGCCGGTACGCCAGGTCGACTGGACCCGCTCGAGCTCGCAGCGGAGTGCATTCGCACGCAGCAGCGCGGCGCGATCGTCACGGTGATTCGCTCGCGCGTGCCCGAGATCAAGGTCGGCGCGCGCGTGGCCGTGCGTGCGGGTGGCGACCCGCAGGTCGAGTATGTCGGCGATGACATCCTGCGCACGGCGATGCTCGCGGATGCGCGCGCGGCGATCGCGAATGGCATGTCGAGCAATCGCACGTATGCGTCGGTGCGGGGCAGCGTCGACGTGTTCGTCGAGGCGATCGTGCCGCCGCCGCGTGTGTTCGTGTTCGGCACCGGGCACGACGCCGTGCCGGTCGTCCACTTCGCACGCAACCTCGGCTGGGACGTCACCGTGTGCACGGACGAGGTCCGCGCGACGACGCGGCAGCGGTTCAGCGAGGCCGACGAGATCCTTGTCGGTGCGGCGGCCGAGCTCGCGGCGCGGATCGACGAGTGCGACCGCGCGGTCGCGATCGTGATGAACCACCACTACGATCTCGATCGCGAGCAGCTCGGCATGTTGATCGGCACGCGCGCG
>DATDCH010000140.1:0-2680 GCA_036524455.1 Kofleriaceae bacterium
CCAAGTTGTCGCGAGCTACGCCGAGATTCTTCAAGACGACGTACTTCGTGCTCACGTCGAGAGCGACCTCTTCTGGGATCGCATCGTCGCGATCGAACCTGCGGGCGAAGAAGACGTGTTTGATCTGACTGTTCCCGGCCCGGCGTCATGGATCGCGAATTACGCCGTGATTTCACACAACTCCGGAGCAATCGAGCAGGACAGCGACGTCATCCTCTTCATCTATCGCGACGTCGTCTACAACAAGGACACCGAGAACCCGCACGTCGCCGAAGTGATCATCGGCAAGAACCGCCACGGCGCGACGGGCACGATCGAGACGCACTTCGAAGGTCGCTACACGCGGTTCGAGAATCTCGCGCATCGCAGCGACGGTCCGCCGCCCGCACACTGAGCACGGCCCGCCGCCTTCGGTCTGGCGTCGATCATGGCTTCGACTCGAGCGTCGAGTCGGGCTCGAGCGTCGGATCTGGCGTCGTGTTGCGGCCATCCAACCACTGCTGCAGCGCGGGCCACCACGTCGCGAGATACGGATAATGCATGCGCTCGACCGCTTCGCTCGCGAGCAACCGCGCCATGTCGTCTTCGCCGCTGCGCTCGAACGCCCAGCCGATCGCGGCGAGCTCGACGCCGGTGTGGCTGTACGCCAGCGCGGTGCGCGCCAGATCATGCAGCTCGTCGGGCGGCGGCATCGTCTCGGGCTCGTGCAAGCCGAGGATCACGCGCGCGAGAATCTGCCCGGTGAACAGCGGATCGGCTTCCGGCGGCAACTTGACCGCGTCGAAGCTCAGCAACGCTTCCTTGATCTGGCCGCTCAAGGCGAGCGCCTTGATGACGCTGAGCTTCATGACCTCGGCAATGATGCCGTCGGCGCGCGGCAGTCCCTCGCGCCACCACTTGATCGCGCCCGCGTAGTCGCCGCGATGCGACGCGAGGTTTCCCGCAATCCAGCAATAGATCACCGGGCTGCGACGCCGCAGGTGTGGCACCTCGTCGAAGCGACGCTGGCCCTCTTCGAGATGGCCCTGCCGAACGATCACGTCGATTGCCATCAGCCTGCCGGTGCCGCGATAGCTCGCTCGCAAGGTCGGTGTGATGCCAACCAGATACAACAGCACGCCGGGAAGTAGCGACCCACTCAGCACGAGCACGGCACTACCGATCAACGCGCCGTAGATGCCGATCCGCCACGCGGTCACGATGCGCTTGACGCGTCCGCGCCCGAGCGCGATGCCGTGCCGATCGATCAGGACGGCTTCACCGCGCTTGATGTCGAACGGTGACTTCGCGATCGCGTCGGAGTAGCGGCGCAGGATCGCGTTGTCGCTCGGAACCTGCTTCGCGATCTCCTTCGGCTCGCTCACTCACCTCGATAGTGACGCCGCGATCAAACGCGTTGCAAGCGCCCGTCGTGCCGCTCGCCGCGCTGCGCGTGGTGACCGCCGCAAACGTCTGCTGATATTCCGCATGCTCCGTGCCCATCATGCGGTCCCACCACGTGAAGTAGAGGCCGTAGTTGCCGCGAAAGTCGCGGTGATGGAGGTTGTGATGCGTCGACGTCGAGCACCAGCCGGTCCACCAGCGCCGCGCCCACCCACGTGGGTAGAGCTCGATACCGAGGTGACCAATCACGTTCAGCACGATCATGTAGACGAGGAACACGAACACCGCGCTCTCGTGCATCGGCACGACGAGCAGCACGAGCGGAGCCACGAGCGCATTGACCAGCGCTTCGGGCGGCGCGAACGCATACGCAGCCCACGGCGACGGGCTCGTCGATAGGTGATGCACGCGGTGCACGTGCTTGAACAGCCACGGGTGGTGCATCGCGCGATGCGTCCAGTAGAAGTACGTATCGTGGATCAGAATCGCGAGCGCGATGCTCGCAACCCACCACGCCCAGCCATACGCCGCGACGTCGCGGTACACGCGCACCACGCCCGCCTGCGCGAGGTGATACGTGCCGAGCCCGACGAGCGAGAAGATGATCGCGGTCGAGATCGAATACAGGATCTCGCGGCGAAACGCCTTGCGGCTCGGCCGTCGCTGCTGGATGCGGCGATGCGCGAGCGCATCCCATTTCCACATCCAGAAGATCGCGAACGCGATCGAAGCGGGAATCGCATAGCGAAGCGCATCCACCGCGAAGAACAGGGGCCACCGCTCGAAGACGTCACTCATCGCGAGCGCGCTACTTCACGCGGCGCGCCATCGGCGCGAGATGCGAGCCGCGTGATGTAACGCCGAGTTGCACGCGCGGCCATCGGCGCGGCCGCGTCACTGCGACAGTCGCACGCGATGACGCTGTCGCAGCCGACGGGCGACGCGCTACGGTAGAGCATGGGCATTCGGACGCGCATGGTCGTCGTCGGTCTCGTCTGCATGGTCACGTCGGTGCACGCCGAGTCACCGCCGCCGCTCGACGAGGCGATCAAGCAAGCAGCAGCCGCGCGCAAGCCGCTGCTGATCGAGTTCGGTGCCCAGTGGTGCGCCCCATGCAAGGAGTTCGAAGCACGGACGCTCCCAAGTCCATCGGTGAAGGAAGCGCTCAAGGGAGTGGTGTTCGTGCGCTACGACGCGGACGACAACGTCGGCGAACGTGCAGCGCGCAAGCTCGGCATTTCGAGCTACCCGACGTTCTTAGTACTCGACGCATCCGGTACCGAGGTCGTGCGGCAGA
>DATDCH010000141.1:0-10804 GCA_036524455.1 Kofleriaceae bacterium
CATCGCGAGCTACGCGCTGCCCGCCGGCAAGATGCAGGGCATGTACCCGCCGTGGCTCGCGCGCAACATGAATTGGCTGCCGCAGGGTGGGTTCTTCGACGGTGCCATCGACGACGTGCGCGTCGTTACCGGCGCGCTGCCTTGCGACTAGCACCTGCGCTACGATTGGTGATGTGAGCACGTTCGCGTGTGGGCATTGCGGCGCGAGTCTCGCGTTCGCCGGCGTGCGCACGGAGACGTGTCCGTACTGTGCGAGCCCGAACTTCGTCGAGCGCCCGCCGGCACGCGAACAACCGGATCCGCACTTCGTCGTTACCTTTGTCGGTGACGCGGCCGTCGCTCGCCGTGCGCTCGACCGCTGGATCGGCAGCCGCACCCTGTTCGCCGACTCGGCGCTGCGCCGCTCGCGCGTCGAGGACATCCGCGGCATCTACGTGCCGGCCTATCTCTACTCGGCCGTCGCGCACACGCACTACGACGCGCAGATCGGTGAGAACTACACCGAGACCGAGACGTACACGGTCACCGACGAGGACGGCAACCGCGAGACCCGCACCCGCACGGTCACCCGCACGGAGTATCGGCCGCTCGCCGGCTACCACGTCAGCTACGTGACCGACGTGATCGCGAGTGCGTCGCAGGGCCTCGCGAACGAGGAGCTCGGGCGCATCGAGCCGTTTGACCTCAAACAAATGCGCCGGTTCGATCACGCGCTGGTGTCGGGTTGGATCGCCGAGGAATTTTCGTGGTCCTCCGACGAGTGTCAGCGCGCTTGCCGAAGCGAAGCAGTCGATCAGGTCGGCATGAAGCTGCGCCGGTTCATGCCGGGCGATAGTTACAGCGACCTGTCGTGGCGAACGAGCGTTGCGTGGGAGGCGCTCGATCCGATCATGATCCCGGTCTGGGTGCTCGCGCTGCGCTACCGCGACACGAAGGATCCTCTGCGCGTCGTGATCAACGGCCAGACCGGCAAGGTCGCCGGCAAGGTGCCGCTCAGTGCGTGGAAGGTCACCATCGGCATTATCGTGCTCGCGGCCCTGATCGCCGCGATCGCGTACCTCATCTATACGAGGTCGCGATGACGGTCGCCGTCGCCGCCCCACGCGGGTGCAGTCGCTGCGCGAGCCCGCTCGAAGACGGCGACCTGCGCTGCGCGGTGTGCGCGTTGCCGGTGCCGGTGACCGCTGCGCCAGTCGAGCGTGCGCGCGTATTGATCCTGCGTTGCACGTGGTGCGGCGCCGCGGTGGGCTTCGACGCGAATCACCAAGCGCCGGCGTGCGGCTTCTGCCGCTCGGTGATGAAGGTCGAGCAGCCCGTCGATCCGGTCGAGGTCGCGACGCAGCGCCTGCCGTTCGCCGTCGACCGAGAGCTGGCAGCAGCGGCGCTGCGCACGTGGCTCGGCAAGCGCGGTTACTTCGCGCCGGCCACGTTGCGCGATGAAGCGGTGCTCGAATCGTTGACGCCGCTGTGCTGGGCCGCGTGGATCGTCAACGCGGAGGCCACCGTCGCGTGGGCCGCCGATTCGGATCAAGGCTCACGCCGCTCGGCATGGGCGCCGCACGCGGGCCAGGTCAAGCAGACGTTCTCGAACATCGTCGTGCCGGCATCGCGAGGCCTGCGCCACGAGGAATGCAGCTTGCTCGTGCCGTACTACGATCTCGCGCGCGCCGTCGTCGTCGACGCGCCGGAGCTGCCCGACGCAGAGCCGACCATGATCGAGAGCTTCGACGCGCAGCGGTCGGCCGCACGTGCGCTCGTGCAGCGCGCGATCGAGGAGCACGCGAAGCGGCGCGTGCAGAAGCATGGTGTGCCGGGGACTCGGTTCCGTAACGTTCACGTGTCGTGCTTGCTCGAGCGCCAGACCACCGATCGCGTCGCGTTGCCGGCCTGGGTGCTCGCGTACCGCTTTCGCGGCTCGCCGTATCGCGCGATCGTGCACGGCCAGCGGCCGGAGATCGTGTTCGGCCGCTCGCCGATCGATTGGGCCAAGGTCACGCGGCTCGCCGGCACGATCCTGGTCGCGATCGCCGCGATCCTCGCGCTCGTCCTGTTGCTCTCCGGTTGCGGCAGCAGCCAGTCAACACCCGACGCGACCGACTACACCGAGCTGTGCGTCGCGGAGCAACCGACGTTCACGCCGCTGACCGGCCGCGCCGCGGTGAAAGCTGCGCTCAACGTGCACATCGATGCCGGCGGTTTGATCATGACCGACACGACATCGGAGATGTTGCTCGCGCTCGAGCTCACGCAGACCGGCACGCAGGTCGCGGTCAGGGCCGAGGTTTGTCACATCTCGATCCCCGACGTCCCGCTCGCCGGCCAAGACCTGCCGATCCACTTCGAGATCCCGCAGGCGACTGTCGAATCGGTCGGTGTCGTCGCCGGCAACGCGACGCTCGAGTCCGCCGACGCGACATGCGGCCGACTCGACACCGAGCCGATCACGCTCGTGCTCGGCGCGCGCCTCGATCCCGTCGCGACCGCGCCGCTGCCGGCCGCCGACGACAGCATGGCGTTTCCAGCGTGTGCGCCGACCGCGACGACGCCGTGCTCGACTGCGATCGGTACCGGCTGCGCGTGCGATCAAGAAGCCGACGGCCAACCCGGCGCGACGCTGATCGCGCGCAACGTCCCGGCGATCGAGCTCGACCAGGTCTACGTCACGCTGCGCACCACGTTCTCACTGCACGGCAAGGTGTGGAGCACTGACTTCGTCAAAGGCAAGATCGAAGCGACGCTCGAGACCGGCATCCTCGCGTGCAAGTTGCTCGACGGCACGATGTGCGGGCCGAACAACCTGCGCACGGTGCGCACGCTGAATCCGATCGTGACCCCGCAGCTCAACGCACCGTCGACGTTTCGCGCCGTGCGAGTCGCCGCGAGCACGACGTGCGCCGAGATCATCGCGAACCAAGCGAAGCTGTTCCCGCGCTAGAGCGCTTTGATGAACGTGATCGAGTGCAGCGTGAAGCCGACCTTGTAGGATCGGAAGCCGAACGCGCCCGGCATGATGCCGCCCGTGGGCTCCATCGCCGTGCCGCTGGGAATACTGTCGTCCGCGGACAAGAAGCAGATCAGATTCGTCGATCGGTCATACGTCGCCCGCAATCGATAGCCACCGGGACTGGCCTGCGTCGCGAAATTGGCGATCCCGGTTTGCCCAGAATCCGTGTTGTGGGCGCGCACGGCGTCGTTCAACCCGCTGAAGCGTTCGTAGCTGCACGCCGCGCCGGTGCCGCCGCTCACGGTCTGGTTGGTGTCGAGCCACATGTACAGCGCGAGAACCTCCTGCGGCGCGACATCGATCTGGAAGTGGACGTCGATGACGTATGGCGGGTTCGGCAGCGTGCCGGTGTACTTCACGCTGTGATGGTTGCCATCCGTGAACGAGTTGTACTTGAGGCTCTCGCCGTCCGGGAGCCACGACCCGGTCTGACCCATCCACGTGGTCGATGGTTCCGTGAACGAGATGAACTTCGCGATCATGTGCTGCGCGGAGCTCGGATCGCACGCATCACCGACGCCGTCCGTGTCCATGTCTCCCTGGCTGTCGGCGATGCCCGGGCACTTATCGCACCGATCGGGGACTGCATCGTCGTCTTCGTCATGCTCGGTCGCCACGCACGCGCCGGTCGGCGCATCCGGCGCGTCCGTCGATGAAGAGTCGCCGTCGTCACCGCCGCCGCCGCCATCGCGCGGCCCGACGTGATCGATGCTCCAGATGACGTCGCAGCCTGCGAGCATGCTCGCGAAAAGGATCCACCTCACCCACACACCGCCATCGTGCGAGGGTTCGTGCCGGTTGTCTGTAAGCTACAAAGCTCAGCAGATCGCGGGTGTTGCGGCGAAGCGCAGCGTGCGCGCACGCTACGTAAAACTACGTAGGGGGGATCGCTAACGCTTCCGCAACAGGTTGCGTGACGACCACCAGCTCCACACTAGCAGTACGCCGGAGACGCGCGCAGTCCACCAGCCCCAGTCGGCGCGCGCATATTCGCCGCGGCCTTCGAGGACCATCGCGAACGCTGCGCCGGCGATCCCGATCGCGACGAAGATCGCTTGGTGACCGAGCCGATACATCAGCTGGCTCGACGCCTCGAGGTTCTTGAATCTGAGCTGGAGCTCGCCCGCGTGGGCGGCGCGCATGAACTTCCTGATCTCGGCCGGCAGCGCCGTCACCGACATCACGAGATCCTTCGACGTCTCGACGAGCAGCTGTGACCAGTCGCCCTCGTCGCCGAGCACGAACCGCTCGACGTAAGGCTGGATCACGGTCATCGGATTCAGCGTCGGATCGAGCTCGGTGCACAGGCCCATCAGCAGCAGCAGCGTGCGCTCGAGGACGATGATCTCTTTCGGGATGTGAAAGTTCTCGGAGAGCTCGCGCAGCGAGATGTCCATGCGCCGCAGGTCGGCGACGCTCTCGAGACCTTTCTGCGGATCGAACTTGATGTCCTTCAGGTTCAGCGAGTCGAGCGAGATGTTCTCCTGGAAGCGCTGGTGGAAGTATTCGATCACCTGCTCGAACATCTGCTCGTTCGCGCCGCGCGCGACGAACCCCATCGTCTTCATCGCGCCGACGATGCGCCGCGTATCGCGCGACAGCGCGCCTTGGATCAGCTCGACGATGCCGGCGCGTACATTCGCGGGGATCTCGGCGACTGCGCCGAAATCGAGGAACACGATCGTCGGCGGGCCGCTGTCGTCACTCGGCCGCACGATCAGATTTCCGGGGTGCGGATCGGCGTGGTAGACGCCGTCGCTGAAGATCTGCTGACAGTAGATCTCGACGACCTGCCGCGCGAGCTGACCGCGATCGAGACCGAGTGCCTTCACGCCGGCCTTGTCGGTGATCTTGACGCCCGGCTCGAAGTGCGTGGTCAGCACGCGCGTCGTCGAGAGCTCGACGACCGTGCGCGGGAAGGCGACGTCGGTTCGCCCCTGGAAGTTCGCCGCGATCCGATCGGCGTTCTCGGCCTCGGCCTTGTAGTCGAGCTCCTCCATCACGATCGCGCGGATCTCGCGATGTAGCTCCTCGAGCCCCTGATACGGAATGAACCATTCGACGATCTTGAAGATGCGGCGCAGCGTGTTGAGATCGCGGCGCACGATCTCTTCGATATCTGGATATTGAACTTTGACCGCGACCTTGCTGCCGTCGTGCAAGCGCGCGATGTGGACCTGGCCGATCGATGCCGATGCGATCGGTCGCCGCTCGAAGTGCGCGAACAGCTCGGTCGGTGGCTTGCCGAGCTCTTCGCAGATCCGCGCCTCGATGTCGGTATACGGACGCGGTGGTACGGCGTCTTGCAGGCCCTCGAGCTCGCGCCTGAACTCCTCCGGTAAGAAGTTCGTCATGATCGAGATCAACTGGCCGACCTTGATGAACAGGCCTTGCAGCTCGATGATCGTGCTCTCGATGCGGCGCGCGTTCTTGAGGTTCAGCTGACGCAGCTTGTGCTCGACCCACGCGTCGGAGTGAAACCGCGACCGGAACTTGAGCCACAAGTAGCTCCAGATCACACGCCACGTGGTCCAGTACGCGCGCAGGCTCCGGATGCGCAGGCGCGGCGGCCGGCCCTGTTTCTCCTCGCGATAGCGCCGCGATACGTCGGCGATCGCGAGCATCGAATCAGCCGGATGGGGCGCAGCCGGGTCCGTAGACGGGGGCGTCGGCGAAGCAGCCGAAGCGGATCGACCCTCGCCCGCAGTCTCCCTGCCGGCCGGCTGCACCATTCGTTGCAGCTTACCAGCGTTGGGCAGGTTGATCATGGAACGGATCGGGGGTACCCCCAAGGGATGGCCACCGACGACGACGCAGCTGCCAAGGCACCGGTACAGCCCGCGGCTGCGCCCGAGCCCAAGGAAGCCGAGCGCAAAGACGACCGCAAAGAAGCGGAACGGCTCAACGAGCGGCTGACCGAGCGGATCCGCCACGGCACCACGCCGCCGGAGCTGCGCGAGCGCGAGGACAAGCTCAACGAAACGATCCGCCAGCGCCTCGAGCACCTCGTGCCCGAGCTCGTCAAGAAGACGTTCGCCGCCGGTATGGGCGCGGTGTTCTCGACCGAAGAAGGGATCCGCAAGATCGCGCGCGAGGTCAGCCTGCCCGACGTCGTCGGCTACGTCGCGTCCTCGGCCGACGGCGCGAAGGACAAAGTGTTCGAGATCGTCGCGCGCGAGACGCGAGATTTTCTCGCGAACCTGAACCTGACCGAAGAGATCGCAAAGATCCTGACCACGCTGTCGTTCGAGATCAAAACCGAGATCCGGTTTATCCCGAACAGCGAGCGCATCACCGGCGCCGAGCCCGATGTCAAAGCGTCCGTGAAGCTCAAGCGCAACGATAAGGCGATCGGCGCCGAGGACGAGCAGAGCCGGTCGCGGCTACGGTTCTGGCGCCGCGATGGCGAGGGCGCCGAGCCAAACGGCGACGACGACGATGACGGCGGGCACGACAAGTAACACGCCGTAACTCTGTGTTTCGCGCACGCTGCTCACGGCAGTGTTACCCTCGATCACGATGGCGCGGGTGGTCGTCCTCGTACTCGCCGTTGCTGCGGCGGGTTGTGCACAGCTGTTCGGCATCGACGAAACGAGCAGTCCGCCCGATGCGGCACCGGCACCGTATGCCTCGTTGCAGATCGATCGCATCTCGGTCGGCACGATGCTCGTACGCGCGCCCGAGGACCTCACCGGTCACACGGCGACGTTCTATGTCGACGATGCCGCCGAGCCGAGCGGGCTGCGCCGGATCCAGGGCGCGCTGGTCGCGGTGACGAAGGATCAGTGGAACGCAGATATCCCCGAAGGCACGCCCGCGTCGATCGAGTTCACGGTGCCGGGAGACACGCCGGGGTATCGCCGCATGTACGCGCTGCCGAGCCGCACGCTGAAGACGTTGAACGGCGCGTACGAGCATCCGAATCCAGTCGAGGCGCCGATGGGCGGCACGTTCGCCACGCAGCTCGCGCTGCCATCGGGCTACGTGGCGAACGAGCTCATTCGTCTCTACGCGGTCGGCCCGTGGGTCTATCACACGTACGTGGCCACGGAGCTGCCGGCCCCCGGCGTCGGCGCGACGATGATCGCGGCGACGATTCCGTACACGACGACCGGATTCGTCTCGCACGTCGGCACGCGGCCGCTGCCGAAGTTGACCGCGCAAGATCAGATCGTCGCGCTGCGCTACGTCGGCAACGATCTCACCGCGGCTGGGATCGTCCCGCCGTTCGAGCAAACCGGCGGCGCGGACCCGGTGACCGCGACGCTGACGGCGGTGCCGCACGCGCCGCTCGACGTCAAGGTCGATCACGTCGCCACTGCGGCACGGCTGGCGGGTACGTCGCCGCCGGTGACGACCCTGGGCATGTCGTGGAGCGTGGTCGCCGCGCCGGCGTGGAGGCTCGCGAACAACACGGGTCCGGTGCTGAATGCCGCGGGCCTCACGTCCACCGACCCGATCATGATCACCGCGCAGTTCGGCAATCCGTTCGAGTCGCTCGGCTGGACGTCGCTGTTCACATTCGCCTCGAATCGGTCGCGCACGTACACGGTGCCGGCGTTCAACCTGCCGCTCACGCTCTACGCCGGCCTGAACCAGCTGGATGACGTAACGCCGGGGCTCGTGCTCGATCAGGCGGTGGGCGTGCCGGTGCTCGTCTCGATCGACAAGACACCGCTCAACGCCGACGGCCTGACGATCACGATCGATCCGACGAAGGCTGTCGAGCTCAGCGTTGTCGCTGATCGACCGATCAATCTGTTCTATCAATGGGCCATCTACGAGGTCGAGCCGAATACCGCGATGCCACCGGCGCTCGTGTACAAGGCCGTCTATGGCGTGGTCGCGACCGAGACCACCGTGAAGATTCCGCACGACGTGTTCGTTGCGGGCAAGGTCTACATGGTCCGCGCCCACTGCTACCAGGGCGGGTACCCGACGTTCGCGACGGGCGATCTGCAGAACCGTGACGTGCCCTACGCGGTGGGATACCTCGACGCGGGCGTGTTTACCGTGAAGGCCCCGTGACGATGTTACGATGGCAGGTGATGAGCCGTTTGCCTGCCCTGCTGCTGGTCTTCGCAGCGAGTGGATGCGCGCAGCTGTTCGGGATCGACGAGACCTCGGGCCCGAACGTCGATCCCGCGCGCGTATCGGTCACGATGGCTCGGTGGTCGATCGGCGCGTCGATGTCGAAGAACCCGCTCGATCTGTCGATGGAGAGTGGCGACTTCCTGCTCGACGACGGCGCGGGCGGCTTCATGAAGCTGCCCGCCGAGCACACGGCGAACGACACGCTGAGTGCGCTGCTTCCCGACGGTACGCCGCCGGTGCTGTTCTCGTTGCCGGATGTCCCCACCAAGTTCAAGCGGCTGTGGGCGATGCCGGCTCGCGATCGCCGTGGCGTGTTTGCGGTGTTCGAGCACCCGAGCCCCGAGATGCCGCTGCCGAGCTCGTCGATCATGCTGATGGCGACGCTGCCGACGATGTTCGCGAGCAACGAGACGTTCCGGATCGAGGCGATCGGCGCGTGGATGTCGCGCGGACTGGCAGGCGCCGAGCTGCCGGCGCCCGACGTCGGCAACACGACGATCAACGCGACGCTGCCGTACACGTCGTTCACGCGCATGACCGGCTCACCGGCGGCGCGGATCTCGAGCGCCGATGTCGTCGTCGTCGAGCGCTACGTCGGCAATCAGCTCACGGGCGTGTATCAAGCGCCACCGTTCGATCAAGTCGATGGTCCCTCTCCGATCAACGCGAACCTCGTCGCGGTGCCGGCGAATCGCCCGCTTACCGCGATGGCGACGCCGCTGACGTACGAGCAGCGCTACAGCGCGGTGCGGCCGTCGGTCTCCGGTCTCGGGCAGTCGTGGTTCTTGAGCGCTGCGCCGGGCTGGTCGATCGGTTCGACCGCGGGGCCGCGGCTGCATGCGGGCGGTATCGCGAGCATGTCCCCGCAGCCTGCAACCGCGATGATCTCGACGATGTTCGGCAATCCGTTCGAGTCGCTCGACTGGCGCTCGCTGTTCCAGTTTGTGACCGGCGCGTCGCGCTCGTACATGTTCATGGGGATGGCGGTGTCGTTGACGGCGCAGATGTACACGGTTGCCGAGCCGACCGGCACGCTCACGCTCGACATGCCGGCGGGCCTGCCGATCAATATCCGGGCGAATCAAGTGCCGCTCTCGACCGACGGCATGATGGTCACGCTCGATCTGAACAAGCCGATCGAGATCGACGCGATCACGGACAAGCCGGCCGCGACGCTGTACCTGATCACACTCTACGAGCTGGCGCTCTCGATGGACGGCATGGCCGTCGAGAAGCGGCCGATCGCCGACGCAATCACGACCGGCGAGCCCAAGCTGAAGTTCCCGCCCGAGCTGTTCGAGGCAGACAAGTACTACTTCATCGACTTTCGCTGCATGCAGGGTGGCTACACGAACGCGGCGACGGGCGACATGCAAACGCTCGCGCTGCCGTACTCGGTCAGCCGCGCCGACAGCGCGGTCTTCCAGGTGGTGGCGCTATGAAGCTCTCGATCACGGTCGTTTCGATCCTCGCGCTCGCGTCGGCCGCGCACGCCGACAACAAGGACAAGGCCGACGCGCTGTTCAAGCAGGGCAAGAAGCTGATGGGCGAGAAGCGCTACGCCGATGCGTGCGAAGCGTTCGAGAAGAGCTACAAGCTCGACCCCGGCATCGGTGGGCAGCTCAACATCGGCAAGTGCTACGAGGAGTGGGGCAAGATCGGCCGTGCGTTCATCGCGTATGAAACCGCCGAGAAGATGGCGAAGGAGGCGAAGGATCCGCGCGAACCGAAGATCCACGAGCTCGTCGTCGCGCTCGAGCCGAACGTTCCGCATCTGACGATCAAGTTGCCCAAGGACGCGCCCCCCGACCTGAAGGTCACCGTCGACAACCGGCCGCCCGACAAGATCGGCGAGCCGTTCGTGATCGATCCAGGCCCGCACCTCGTGGAGTGGTCCATCAAAGGCGGCGGTAAGAAGAGCAAGGTCGTGCCGCTCGACCGCGGCGCGGACTCCGAGATCACACTCGACATGCCCAAGCCCGGCGAGAAGGGCGGCGACAAGATCGGCGGTGGTGACAAGGTCGGGGGTGGGACCGGCAGCGGCGGTGGAGATACAGGCGCTGGCACCGGCAGCGCCGAGCCGCCCGAGCCGACACCGCCCGGTCGCAACATGCGGCTCGGCGGCATCGCGATGGGCGCGGCGGGCGTCCTCGCGATCGGCATCTCGAGCTACATGACGCTGTCGGCGCGCGGCAATTACAACGACGCGCTCGACATGTACTGCGGCGGCATGAAGGACGCCTGCGACATGACCGGTCTCGAGATCACGCGCGATGCGCGCAGCACCGCGAACAAAGCGACCGTCGTGTTCATCATCGGTGTCGCGCTCGCCGGCGGCGGCGCGGCGCTGTACTTCCTCGCACCAAAGGGACCGGCGCCGTCGGGCGCGGAACAGCAGACGTCGCGCTACCTGACGCCCTCGGTCGGTCCCGACGGCGTGGGCGTCGTGTTCGGCGGCAACCTCTGACGCCGCTATGCGCGTCGATAAGCCTGCTGGACGATCGCGAGCGCCTGTTCGCGCGTGAACGGCTTACGTAGCTTCAGGTTGTCTACCGAGTCGAGAAAGCTAGCGAGCGCTGGGATAAACGCACCACCGGTGACGAAGACCATCCGAGCGGCGACCGCCGGCGATTGCGTGCGAACGCGCTCGTAGACATCGCGGCCGGTGACGCCGGGCATCATCAGATCGCACAGGATTACGTCGTA
>DATDCH010000142.1:0-16577 GCA_036524455.1 Kofleriaceae bacterium
ACAGCAGCTGCCGCGCGATGTCGACGGCCCGGTCGAGGTCGAAGCGTCCGGCCTGCAACGCGGTGCCCAGCGTCTCGCCCTCGACGAGCTCGAGCGCGATGTACGGCGTGTCGTCATCGGCGCGGCCGTGGTCGAGCACGCGCACGCAGCCTGGATGGTCGAGGCGAGCGACCGCACGTGCCTCGCGGGCAAACCGCACTGCGTAGTCGCCGGTACGGTCGCGCGCGCCCCGCGAGGAGCCACCGCTCGGTGGAGCGAGGATCTTGAGGGCGACGTCCTTGGCGAGCCCCAAGTGCCGCGCGCGGTAGACAAAGCCCATGCCGCCACGTCCTGCCTGCGCGAGGATCTCGTAGCGATCCGCGAACAGCGTTCCCGGCTCGAGCGTCACTAGCGATTTCGCACGCAAGTCATGTGCCTCTCGTCGATACGTATGGTTCGACGTGCGACGAGAAGAAGTGTTCACGCCATGTGTGGCCGTATAGCTTCACGCCCGCGAGAAACCGCAAGCGCGTACACGGAACGCGTGTCAGGTTTATCCGGAACGAGCTCGCGCGATGGCTTCCACCACCGCGCTTGGGGTTCTCCGAAACGAACAACGCGCGATGGCTTTCACCACCGCGCGTCGAGTCGTTACGTCGAGGGGCCGACGAACGCTACTTCGTCTTCAAGAACTCGGTGAGCGCGTACTTGTCCGATGGCGACAGGCCGACGCCGAAGTTGTGGCCCATGTTCTCGAAGAAGTCGCCCATCAGCGGGTTGGCACAGTAGCCCGCGCTCGCGAACGCGTTGATCGGCGTGCCCGTCGGTAGCACCTGGAAGCCGCCCATACCGTTCGGGATGAACACCGGCGCATTGGTACGCAGGACCTGCATGCCGCCCGCTATGCGGTGCGTCGGGTTGAGCAGCTGGTCCATCGCGTCCTCATACGCAGCCACGCGGCCGGCCACCGTCGGGTCGCCGTTGTAGCCACCGAGGCGGTTGTTGTGGAAGAACGGCGCGGTTGCCCAGATGCCGAGCAGCGGCACGTTGCGGTAGAAGCCGGGGCCACCACCCGGGCGCGCCTTGTACTCGTCCGACGAGAACTGGCCCCAGATCTCGCCTTCCATCCAGTTCGTGGTCATCGAGCGGCAGCGGTTCGTACCGACCACCGGCCACGGCGCGACGAGGTCGTTCGACAGCACGTTGTGCTTGCCGGGCTGACCATTCGAGTGGCAGCTAGCGCATGCGGCGGCGAAGACATGCTTGCCGCGATCGAGGACCGAGGTGTCGATTTCGTTCTCGCCACCGGGCGCGTCGGCGAGTCGCGGCGTCTTCGTCGTGCCCATGAACGCGCACATCGCGCCGACTTCCGACTTCGCACGCACGTACTCGGGGCAAGCCGCGGTGCACTCGGCGTCGTCGATTTCGGTCTGCGTGCCGCCGGGGCCGTTCGCGAGGTGGCCGACCATGCACTCGGCCGCGCACATACCGATGTTGAAGTAGACGCGCAGCGCCGCCTTCTCGCAGCCAGCGTCGTCTTCGCCGCCCTGGCCGCCGCGGTGCACGTAGATCGGGTCGCCTTCGTCATGCAACTCGAAGAACGGACGATCCGGCACCTGGAAGAACTGGGTGATGATGCCCGGGTTGTTGATGTGGTCGGACTCGATCGCCGTCGTGTCGACGGTGCCGGGCGCCCACGAGTTGAACACCTGGTAGCGCGGATCGTTCGGCGAGAGGTGAGCCGAGAAGATGCGCGCGATGTTGATGTACTGGTTGCCGACGGTGGGATGGATGTTCTCCCACTGCGGTGCGTTCGGGTTTGCGGGCGGATTCGTCGGCGAGAGGCCTGCGTGGCAGCTCGCGCACGACACGCCGATCATCACGCGCGGGCCCGTCGGGGTCACCACGATTTTCTTGCGGACGCCGATGACGCCTGCCGACTGTGGATCCTCACAGCGGTCGAGGAAGCCGGTCGTCGCGTCGCCTTGTACGCAGTCCGGGTCGTTGAGAAGACCCCATTCGTTGAACCGCGTCGCGCGCGGCGACGTCAACGCGAGGTCGAGCGCGATGTGCAGGTTGAACGGTGGCGCCTGCACGATCCCGCTGAAGAATTTTTCGCCGCCGAATGTCTCGTTGAACCAGAGATCGCGGCCGTGCTTCAGCTGCGGTGAAAGCGCTTGGTCTGTGTCGGTGATTTCTTCGCCGGTGCAGCCTGGTGTGGCGACGGCGAGCGCAAGTACGACGAATTTTATGCCCCTCATACGAACCACCGTCGACGCGCGCAGATGTAAGCTTCAAGCAGTAAGAATTGTTTGTGCCCCAACGATTCACGCGATCAAGTAGCGAATCTCAAGCTCGTTTCGGATCGCCGCAATCACGCCATGTCATGAACGCAATCCGCACTACATTAGATGCGCGCGCTCGTTAGTTTGCGGGCATTTGCGTACGTTGTCGCCGCGAGTAGGAGTGCACCGATAGCGGTCAGCGCGAAGACGAGCCTCGCACCCGGAAACAGCGACAGCACACCGTCGAGCGGACGCGCCATCACGACGTGCGCGATCGTGCCTTGCCCTGCGAGGCCCGTCATCGGTAGCGACTGCACTTGATACGTGCGGCCGTCGACGCGGACCTCTGCGCTTTCGTCGTCGGCGGGCGCAGCCTTGATCAACGCGGGAGGAAGCTCGCCGATCGCAGTGCCGTCGAGCGCGACGAGCGCGAGCAACGTTTGTTTGTCGAGCGCGATCTCGTCGAGCAATTGCTTGCCGTCTTGCAGCTGCAAGTAGAAGCCGCGCGCTTCGCTGCCTTCGCTCGCTTTGTCGCCGAGCGCGAGCGTGCGCTCGAACAACACGGCCAGGCCGTGCGTCGGCGGTTTCGCGCCGAGCACGCCCGTCGTCGCGAGGCCCGGATCCGCATACGGCAGCACCGTGACGCTGTCGCCTTTGCCGGCATCGATCGCGCGCTTCACCGGTGCGAGTGTTTTGAGATCGCCGCCCCAGACGTCGGGCGATGCCGACGTGAACAAGAGGCGGCCCTTGTAATCGGCGATCGCGAGGTGCGTGTTGCCGTGCTTCACCCAGTCCGTCGACACGAGCGTGTTGTGTAGCTTCTCGAGCTCTGCGCGATCGGTGGCAGGATCGCCGAGGCCGAAGTCGGCTTGGTCGTGGTGGCCAGCGACCTCGCGCAGCGCTTGCTCGCGATACGCGACCTCCGACGTGACCTTGAACGATTCGATCAGCCGCGTGACGACGCGTTTCTGCTGCTCGCGCGTGAGCTCGAACGAGTGGCGGATCTCGCTCGACACGCGATCGCGCACGAGCCAATCAGAGACAAGGCCGAGACCGAGCGCAGCGGCGACGGCCGCCGACGCGATCGCGGTGCGACGCCACGGCTTCGCGCGATCGCGGCCGAGCTCGCGGGTCAGGTCGTCCATCGTCGCGAACCGATCGCCCGGCTTGACCGACAGGCCACGCAACACGATCGCGCGCAGCGCACGCGACACGTTCGTGCCTGCGGGCTCGGGCCTCAGCTTGCCGTCGCAAACGTTGTCCGCGAGCTCGGGATACGTCGCGCCGTCGAACGGGCGTTCGCCGTAGAGCGCTTCGTAGAGAGCGACGCAGAAGTTGAACTGATCGGTGCGCGGATCGACGTTGCCGCCGACGAACTGCTCGGGCGCCATATAAGCGGGCGTGCCCATCACCGAGCCCGACGTGGTCAGGTTGACGTCACCGATGTGCTGGCGCGGCAAGGCGCCACTCGAGCTCGAGCTCGGCTTCGCCGCGGCGAGGCCAAAGTCGGTGACGCGTACGCGACCGTCTTCTCCGACAAGCACGTTGTCGGGCTTGAAGTCGCGGTGAATGATGCCGGCCGCATGCGCCGCGGCGAGCCCGCGTGCTGCCGCGATGTATGCCTGCACGAGCTCGGGGATCGTATGCCGCGTTTGCGTCTGCCACTTGCGCAGACTCACGCCGGTGACGAGCTCCATCGCGATGAACGTCGAGCCGTCGACGCCCTGCCCGACTTCGTACACGGTGACGACGTTTGGATGATTGACCTGCGCCATCGACTGCGCCTCGCGCACGAGCCGCTCGGTCAGCGACTCGTCCTGGCGGCGCAACAGCTTGACCGCGACCTGCCGGCTCAACGTCGGATCCTCGGCGCGCCACACCACGCCCATCGCGCCCGCACCGAGCCGCTCGATCAACGTATAGCGGCCGAGCCTGCGGCCCTGCGTCGGCGGGTCGCCGGCATGCGCGCCGATCACCGGCGTCGCGAGCAGATCCGGCGCCATCGTCGCGGCGAGCTCGACCTCGGCCGTGCCGAGCATCGCGGTCGCGAGCAAGCCGACATCGCCGTTGTTGCCACTCGGCAGCGTCGTCGCCGCGTCGAGCACGCGCCGCGCATCGGCCGCGATCTCTTCGGGATAAGGGTTCGCCTTGAGCTGATCGCGCAGCGTATCCCGCGCGGTGATGCCGAGCAGCTCGCGGCAGTCCTCACAGGTGTCGAGGTGGCCGAGCACGCCCTCGCGCTGGCCCGTGTCGAGGGCACCTGACATCAGGTCCTGAACGACGTTGGCGTCGAGGCACTCCATCCCGCGCGGGCATTGTGACATGAGAGGATACGGGCCGTGACGGCGGACCGCGTCCAACAGCTCTCGGCGGCCAGCGGGCTCACCGCGTCGTCGAAAGCGGCCGCGCTCACCGCGTGGGAATCGCTGCTCGCGACCGCGCGCTCGAGCTGGCCGCGCGTCAAGCTCGACGAGGATCAGCTCGCCACGTTCATCGGCGAACGGCTCTCCGGCACCGAGCTGGTCGCCGCGCTCGCCGCTGCACCGGCGGCCGACCTCGTGATCGCGGGCGCGTGCGTGGCGCAAGAACCCACCGCGCACACCGCATTCGACACCGTGCTGACCGAAGTCGATGCCGCCGGCATCGCGACCGGCGCGGAGCGCGATCAAATCGAAGAGGTCAAGCAGCTGCTGCGCGTGCAGCTGCTCGTCGCGCGCGAGGGCAAGCCGCCCGGCATCGCCGGCTATCGCGGTCGCGGCCCGCTGCGCGGCTGGGTGCGCATCACCGCGACGCGCGAGCTCATCCGCCACAAGAAGAAGCGCAGGCGCGAGGTGTCGTTCAGTCAGAGCCTCGAGAAGTACCTGACGAGCGGCGTCGATCCGGGGCTCGAAGCACTCAAGGCGGAGTACCGCACCGAGTTCGCGCTCGCGCTCAACGAGGCGATCGAGGACCTCACGCCCGAAGACCGCACGCTGCTGCGCCAAGCGATCGTCGACGACATGTCGATCGATGCGATCGGCGCCGCGTTCGGCGTGCACCGCGCAACGGCAGCCCGCTGGCTGACGCGCGCGAAGGGAGCGCTCGTCAGTGCAACCCACAAGCGCCTCGCCGCGCGGCTCAAGCTACCGGTCGAACAGATCGACGACGTGATCCGCCTCGTGCAGAGCAAGCTCGACGCGAGCGTGATCCGGTACCTGCGCGAGCGCAAATAGCGTTCGCTAGTTGTCCACAGGACGCGTTCGGCCCAAGGTGCGCGCCATCCTCGCGGACTCGGACGGCGCGGCTATCCCTTGGCCTCACTTGTACGTCGTCGACGGGTGCTTGTACTTCTCGCCGTACTTGTTGACGTGCGGCGGCTCGGCGCCACGCACGAGCGCGAGGTTGACGGTCGCGTCTTGGCCCTCGACGACCGTGACGCTCGCGGCGACCGGCTTCGTCGCGCGCCGCGAGTACGCGAACACCTTCCAGCTACCGGGCTTCACGCCATCGATCGCGAAGCTGCCGTCGGGGCGCGCACGCGTGTGGCGTGAGTTCGGCAACACGAGGATCGTCGCCGCCATTTCGGGGTGGATGTTGCAGTAGACGTCGACGACGCCCGCGTTCGGGAACGACTTTTCTTTCGTCTCGCCTTTCTTGAACGAGCCGAGGTCGAATTTACGCACCGGTGACTGCGAGAACACGTTGTGCAGGAACGAGTCGCCGTTCGGAAAGCTCACGCTCTGACCTACGGTGATCGATACGAGGTCGGGCACGAACTTGCGGCCCTTCTGGGTGATCGTTGCGGCTGGCGTGTTGGCACTCGCCGGCTCGTCATAGCCGACGACGTAGACGATCACGTCCGCGGTCGCCGGCTTGCCATCGGCGTCGGTCACGGTGACCTTACCGACGACGCGGCCACCGGCGTGCGCCGTGCTCGCGAGGCCGAGCACGGTTGCAAGCGCAGTTAGAACGCGATGCCCCATTGCGCCCGCGCGGCCGAGTTGATCACGTCTTGGTTGAGGCCGGCGCCGAGCGAGCCGGAGAGCCAAAACCGGCCGTGCGTCCAGGAGATGTTCGGGCCGACGACGAACCAGTCCGGTCCGTTGTTACCGATCTCGGAGATGAATTCGGCACCGAAGCGCAGATCCTCGATCGCGAGCACGCTGACGCCGGCGCCCGGGCGGAGCGCGTAGGTGTTCGGCCGGTCCGGAGAGATCGCGGCGACGAAGCCAATGTCGACGAGAACCTGCACGATGCCCGACTCGTACGACACCACGAGATCGGCCTCCGGTTGCGCGCCGTGGCGGTCGGCGACGTCGCGCTTCACGGCGACGCGGAGCAGCGGCACGAGGGCCGGCGCCTCGACCGGATCCTGCGTGACGAATCGGTAGCGCGCCTCGACGCCAAACCTCGCGAACCGCGTACCTGCAGGTGGCGTCGCCGTCGACTGCGCGAACCAATCGATCTCGAACGGAAAGCCGATCTCGAGCTGATCGGTGACGCCGACCTGCGCACCGAACAGCCAGCTGTCTTCCGAGCGACCGACGAAGTTGTGCTCGGTGATCCATGACTGCAACTCGACGCCGCGTTCGGGCATGACCTCGCTGCCGTAGAGCCAACCGTAGAAGGTGCGGCCCGCATGCGCCGAACCGGGAGCGGCCACGAGCACCGCGGTCAACAGAACGAGTCCACCACGCACGAGGCGACCTTACTCCATCGTTTGCTATGGTGCGCGGCATGATCGATCACATCGGCATTGCGGTCAGCGATATGGAAAAGAGTGTCGCGTTCTATACGAAGGCGCTCGCACCATTGGGCTACGCGCTCATCGCCAAGTTTCCGATCCCGAGCGGCGGCACCGTCGCCGGCTTCGGCGTCGGCGGCAAGCCCGACTTCTGGATGGCGACCGGTGAAGTGAAGCAGCACGTCCACGTCGCGTTCCGCGCGACCGGCCGCGAGCTGGTCCGCACGTTCTACACTGCGGCGTTGGCCGCAGGCGGCAAAGACAACGGACCGCCGGGCGTGCGCCCGCACTATCACGAGCACTACTACGGCGGTTTCGTCCTTGACCCCGACGGGCACAACGTCGAGGCGTGCTGTCACGAACCGTTCCTGGGCTAATCGCTGGGAACGTCGATCGGAGCCATCGGGGCGTCGAGGGGAACCATCGCGGCGTCGATGGGAGCCATCGGGGCGTCGCAATAGCCCGCGCACGCATCCATCGGCGGCTGATACGGCGCGCACATGCAGTAGCCCATCAGGTTGCACGCGCCGGTCGACTGCGGTGGCGGGCATTCCGGTGCGGCGCTGCCAGCCGAGCACGTGTGCGAGCACTTGCGATAGCCGTCGCCGTACATGCGGCACACGCCCGTCGTGCAGTCGGTGTCGCTCGTGCAGAGCGTGCAGAGCGCCAACCCTTGCCGCTCGAGCGGCATCGCGTCGAACGGATCCGGGCCGCCGCACGCGACGAGCGTCGCGCCCGCGATCACCAACCTCCAGCTCGCCATAGAGCCGACGCTAACAGAGCTCACGCGAGCACGATGCGCGGTCCATCACTAGCGGGCGTCAGCGCGCCGATGCGCGCCGCCGGCAAACCGACCGAGCGCAGCTCGGTCACGCACGCGTCGGCGCGACCTGCGGGTAAGCACAGCAGCAAGCCGCCGCTGGTCTGCGCGTCGCACGCGAGCGATGCGATGAGCTCGCGCTCGCTGTCGTCACCCTCGGCGGCGAGCGCTTTGCCATCGTGCCACGCGGTATCGGTCGCGACGTGCGCGCGGTTCGCTTTGCTGCCCGCGGGACAGACCTTTGCGCGCATGTGCTCGATCGCGTCGGGCAACAGCGGCAGCGTGGCGAGCTCGATCGTCGCGGTGACGTCGCTGCCGCGTACGATGTTGCGTAGGTGGCCGAGCAAGCCGAAGCCGGTGACGTCGGTCGCGGCGGTGGTTCCGAACGCGCGGCCGATCTTTGCTGCGGACTGGTTGAGCGTGGTCATCGAGCGAATCGCCGCGGTGATCGCCGCTTCGCTCGCGACGCCCTTCTTGATCGCTTGGCCGATCACACCGGTGCCGAGCGCCTTCGTCAGCACCAGCGCCTGACCGGCCTGCGCCTTGCGATTGGACCAGTCTTCGCCGGGCGCGACATCGCCGGTAACCGACAGACCGAACTTCACTTCGGCGTCACGCACGGTGTGACCGCCGACGACGGCGACGCCTGCCTCGGAGCACACGCGCGCGCCACCCGCGAGGATCGCATCGAGCACCGAGAGGTCGAGCTGATCGTCGGGGAAGAAGACGAGGTTGAGCGCGAAGCGCGGCTCGCCGCCCATCGCCCAGACGTCGGAGAGCGAGTTCGCGGCCGCGATCGCACCGAACGCATCGGGGTCATCGACGAGCGGCGCGATCACATCGGCGGTGAGCACCAGATCGCGGCCGGTCGCAAGGCGCACGATCGCCGCGTCGTCGGAGTACTCGTGATCCACGATGACGTCCGAGCGCACCTCGGCTGCACCTCGTTGTGCGAGGTGGTCGAGTACATGTGCCAGCTCGCCGAGCCGGAGCTTGGCGGCTCAACCACCGCCGCGCGCGAATTGCGTCAGGCGAATGGCTGCTTTGGCTTCAGGTGTCATCCGCGCAGCGTAACCCGCGCCGGCCGCGATGCCCATGCAGCGGCGCCTCGCGAGTGCTAGATCGAGGCGTGGCCGACGGCGATCCCGCGTACATGCTCATCCTGTGCTTCGCGCTCGCGATGATCGGGCTCGTCGTCGCCGTGATTCGTGATCGCAGCGCGGGCGCAGAGCGCCGCGACCGTCGCCAGCGCCACGCTCGCAAGCGTGCGCGTGCCGAGCGCCGCGTCCACCGCGAGATCGAAAAGACGATGCCGCGCGCGACCGTTGCGCCGCCGCGCGAACCCCGGCCGACGAATCCCGGCGGATAAGCGCGCGAGCTACGGCAACACGACCTTGCGCGCAAAGAAGCCCATCACCTCGCGCTGGAACGCGGTGTCGGTGAACTGTGTGCTGGGCGCCTGATAGAGCACGCCGACCCGATAGTCGGGCTCGATGTAGAGCACGATGACCTGGTTCACCGCCACACCGTCGACTTGGCCCATGAAGCCGAGCGCAGGGCGTTGTTTGCCCGCGCTCAGGACTTTCATGCGGCCGGTCGAGGTCACGCCAGTCTGCGACGACCACTTCTGACCGAGCTTGTCTGGATCGTTCGTGCCGGCGTCGAGTGGCGCCAGCGCGATCAAGATGGCGCGATTCGCATCGAGGTGAATATGTGCCTCGTCGCTGATGCTCGACGTGAAGCCGGCGCCGACCTTGAGCTTCGCGCCGTCCGGAATCGGCAGCTTTGCCGTCGTGACCGACTTCGTCGATTTGGGCGCGCGCACCGGATCCTTCGCGGCGCTCGGCGTGCCGCCCTTGGGTCCCCACGGATCCTCGGCGGGCGGCGTAGGCTCACTCGGCTCGCTCGGCTCGCTCGGTTCGTTCGGCTCCTCGTTCTGCTCTTGCTCCTCGCTCGGCTCCTTCGTCGGGTCGGCCCACGGATCCTTGTCGTTCTCCTCGGTGGGGTCGCCGTTCGTCTTGCCTGAATCGCGCGTCGCGAACCACACGCCGACCCCTGCACCACCGAGCGCGATCACGCCGAGCACGATCCAGATCGGCATGCGGCTCTTCGACGGCGTCACCGGCACCGCCGGCATCACCGGCACACCGCTCGACGGCGCGAATGCGTGCGGCGACGGCGTGGTCGCCGGGCCGCTCGGCTGACCGAATCCTCCCGGCGGTGGCGGCGTGGTCGGCGGCGGGAACGTCCCCGGCGGCGGTGGTGTGCTCGGCGGAGGGAACGTCCCCGGTGGCGGCGGATACGGCGACGGCACGAGCGGCGCCTGGAACGACGACGGCGTCGCAAGGCCCTGCTGCACCGACATGCCGGCGCTGCGGTTTGGATCGGCCGGCAGCGTCGCGAGCATCGCCTGCAGCATCTCGCCGAACTGATCCATCGTCGCGGGCCGCGCGGCGGGATCCTTCGCCATCGCACGTAGCACGAGCTGATCGATCGACGGGGGAATCGCGAGATCGGGCCGCCGCTGCGACGGCGGTGGCGCGTGCTCGAGCAGGTGCTTCGACAGCATCGCCATCACCGTCGGTGCCTCGTAAGGCATCCGCCCGGTGACCATCTCGTAGAGCATGCAGCCGAGCGCGTAGATGTCGCAGCGGCCGTCGATCGCCTCACCGCGGATCTGCTCGGGCGCCATGTATTGCGGCGTGCCGAGCATGTCGCCCGCTTGTGTCATCGCCGCCTGCTGCGTCGCGCGGTTGTCGTCGCGCAGCTTCGCGATGCCGAAGTCGAGCACGCGCACGACATCCTTGTGGCGACCGCGATCCTGCAGCATGACGTTGTCGGGCTTGAGATCGCGATGCACGATCGAATGCGAGTGGGCGTCGGTCAGCGACGCCGCAACCTGAATGCCGATCGCGACCGCACGCGTCGGCGTGAACGGCCCTTCCTTTTGGAGCGCCTCGCGCAGCGACCGACCCTCGATGTACTCCATCGCGATGAACAGCGAGCCGTCAGCGTCCTGGCCGAAGTCGTAGATGTTGACCGTGTTCGGGTGGCTGAGCTTGGCGACCGCTTCGGCCTCGGCGTTGAACCGACGCAACACCATCTGGTTCGAGCCGAGCTCGGGCTTGAGCACCTTCACCGCGACCGCGCGCTTGAGCGAAATCTGTTCGCCGCGATAGACCGCGCCCATGCCGCCTTCGCCGAGCTTCTTGACGATGCGATAACGACCGGCGATTTCCCGGCCGACGAGATCAGGCGCGCTTCCTTGCGCGGCGGGCCAGCTCGCCCCCGACTCGGTCGGCGACGTCGCCTTGCCGCACGCAGGACAGAACCTTGCGTCAGAAACGAGCGTCGTGTGGCAGTGCGGACAAGTCACGAGCGCATCGAGAATAGCTCAAGAGCTCTCGGTCAGTGCGTAGATGGCGTAGATCGGCGACGGTGCGCCGCGCAGCAGCCGCAGCTCGATGCGCCGCGAGTCGTAGAGCGCGATGATCGCGAGCACGTCTCCCGCGCCATCGGTCGCCGGCACGAACGCCATGTACACGCGCATCGGCGCGCCCGAGAACGTCATCGTCGCGAGCGCGTCTGCCTCGGCACCTTCGATCGACACGAACGCCGCGGCGTCGATCGGCGCGCCGATCACCGTGAGCTGGCCGCGCAGCCCGTGCTTGTCGATATTGTCGATCGCGAGCTCGGCGGACGTGCCATCGCCGATGCGCAACGCAGGCGCATCGCCGACGCGATTACCAGCCCACGGGCCGGCAAAGTCGCGCAGGTCGTTGCACGCCACGGTGCCGACGCCAACGACGACGCCAAAGACGACGATCTTCGCGAGCGTCAACGTGGCGGCGCGCACAGCCCGAAGGTAGCACCCGCTGGGATCGGTGCGCTACGCTGGCGGAAGATGCGGGGTTTGGCGGCTTTCGTCCTCGCGCTGCTCGTCACGAGCGCGCACGCGGAGGAGGTCGTTCCCGGCGAGCCCGAAGGACGCGACGTGCCCGCCGGCGCGCCCGCGGTCGATGCAGCCGGCAATCTGAAACCCGACGACGAGTACGGCCCGGTCTTATTGATCGAGCGCATCGACATCACCGGCAACACGGCAACGCAAGACGACATCATTCGCCGCGCGCTGCCGATCGCACCCGGCGACATCTTGCACGCGAGCGATCAACGGCTGCGCAACGCACGCTTCAAGGTGCTCGCGCTCGGCTTCTTCCGCGAAGTCACGCTCGCGATGCACAAGGGCACCCAGCGCGGCAACGTGATCATCGAGATCGTCGTTGCCGAGCGCGGCACGTTCGTGCTCAACCGGCTGTGGTTCGGCACCACCGACGCATCGCCGTATTGGTTCGGCACCGACGTCGGCGAGCGCAACCTGTTCGGGCTCGGCATCGCAGTCGGCGGCGGCTTCATCTATGCCGCACGCGGTTCGATCGACGGCACGCGCGATCAATGGGCGGGCGAGCTTCGGCTCGCCGACGGCTCGCTGCGCGGCACGCGGTGGGGCGCGAACGGCTCGCTCACGCTCGTGCGCGGCAGCGACTTCTATCGCGCCGCCGGCAACCCCGACGACGACGACAACGCAAATTTTCGAGGCTTCCCGTATCGCCGGTTCGGTGGCCGGTTCGCCGCGACGTACGACATCAGCGCGCTAACGCGACTGTCGATCGCGTCGCGCATCGAGTCGATCGCCGCCGAGCCGCCGAGCGCGCCGACGCGCGTGCTGCCCGACGGCCGCATCGTCAACGTCGATCTCCACGTCGAGCCCGGTAATAGCCGCGTCGTCACCGCCGGCCTCGGAATCGATCGCGACACGCGCAGCGATCCGATCCTACCGCACAGCGGCACCCGGATCGCCGCTGCCGTCGAGGTCGGCACGTCGGCGCTCGCGAGCGACTACGACTTTGCGACGATCTTCGCGCGCTTCGAGCACTGGTGGCCGTTGCGCAGCGAGCGCCACGCACTCGGCATGCGGCTCGCCGGTGGTGCCGTGATCGGCAACGCACCGCGCTTCGATCGCATTCACATTTCCGACGTCAACCGCATGTTGACGCCGCGCGCGCTCGGGCTCGTACTGTCGAGTGCATCGCCGCTCGATATCCTGACCACGCGCGACGACAAGCCGATCTACGGCGAGCTCGGCGGCTCGGCAAGCATCGAGTATGCAGTCCGGCTGTTTCGCGGCTCGGGCAGACGGCGGGTCTACGGTGGCGATCTGTTCGTCGGCGCCGGCGTATGGGGCCTCGCCGAGCTCTCCGACGTACAGCTGCGCGACAGCGGCGTGTGGGGCGCGCTGCCGATCGACCTGTATATCGATGCCGGCGTACGCGTCGACACCGACTTCGGCATCTTCGAGCTGACGGTCGCGAACGCGTTAGGACGGCTGCGATGAGGGTGGTACTCGCCCTCGTTGTCGTGCTGCTCGCGCTGCCGGCGCATGGCGACGACGACAAGCCCGAGACGCAACGCATGCGTTTCATCGAGCGCGGCCAGAGCCTGACCGCGACCGGCAACATCGCGAAGCTGTTCGACCAGGCGGCTTACGAAGCGATGAATTCGGGGTTTCCGTCGACGATTCGCATCGGCAGCGCCGTGTATCCGCGCAACGGCACCAGTGCAGTCGCGTTCCAGATCGAAGAACGCAGCGTCGTCTACGATCTGTGGGACGAGCAGTACGTGATCCGGATCGACGGTCCGGGCGGCAAGCGCACGCGCAGGGTCAAGTACCGCGCCGAGGCGCTCAAGCTACTGACCGCGATCGACGACTTTCCGATCGCGCGGCTCGCCGACATTCCGCTCGAAGACGTGTTCTATCTGACGCTCACCGTGCAGCTCAATCCGGTGTCGAAAGAGACACTCGCAGAGGTCCGGCGCTGGATCTCGCAGGGCACCGGTGGTGGACTCGACCGCGGCGGTGTGTTCTTCGGCAGCTTCGTGTCCGTGTTCGTCAACCCCAAGATCGCCGACGCAGATCGTGTGCTGCGCATCCGTTCGCAACCGTTCTACAGGCCCAAACCATGAACCGCGCGCGTCATCTCGGCTTGCAATGGAAGCTCACGGTCGCGCTCGTGCTGATCGTGCTGCTGCCGCTCGTCGCGTCGGCCGTGCTGATCGACTCGATCGGTAAAGTCGCTGCCAACTTCGGCGCGACCGAATCACGCGAGCGCGCTGCGATGATCGAGCAAGTCAGCCGCGTCTATCGCGATCTCGTGCAGACGACGAAGGCGCTGCAGGCCGAGGTCGCGCAGCGCATCGCCGCGCGGCCCGACATCATGAACCCGGTCCCGGAGATCACGCTCGACAAGATCCTCGACGAAGAAGCGAACTTGCGCGCGATCGCCGTGCTGCGGCCCGATGGCACCGTGATCGACGAGGCCGCGAAGCCGACCGGCTCCGACGAATCGAAGTGGCGCGACGCGGTTGTCGATCATCAGTTCCCCGCCGGCGGCAGTCTCCGCCTGACATTTCGCGTGATCGATACGTCGAACGAGCTGCAATACCTCAAGACCAAGCTCGACGCGGTCAAGCAGTTCGCACAAGAGCGGTCCGCGTTCGGCGGCGGCTTGGAGACCGCATTCCTCGTCGTGATGGCGCTCGCCGCCCTCGCCGCGATCGCGTTCGGCGTGTTCGCGGGCTCGTTCGTCACGCGGCGCATCGAGGCGCTCGTCACCACTGCGCGCCGCGTCTCCGAAGGTCACCACGACGCGCGCGTCGAGCTGCGTGGCAGAGACGAGATGGCCGAGCTCGGCAGCGCGTTCAACACGATGCTCGACGACCTCGAGCACGCGCGCGGTCAGCTCGAATATCTGCAACGCATGGGCGTGTGGCAGGACGTCGCGCGCAAGCTCGCGCACGAGATCAAGAATCCGCTCACACCGATCCAGCTCGCCGTCCAGCAGACGGTGTCGATGTACAAGGGCGAAGACCCGCGCTTCAGGCAGCAGCTGCAAGACACCCGCGAGATCGTGGAAGAGGAGATCGCCGGGCTGCGCCGGCTCGTCGACACGTTCCGCACACTCGGCCAGCTGCCGAAAGTCGAAAAGGCGCCGATCGCGCTCGAGGAGCTCGTCGAGGAGCTCCGGCTCGATCCGGCGTTCGCGACAAAGCTCGAGCTGCGCGCGCCCCACGAGCCGGTCACGGTGCGCGCCGACAAGCTGCTCCTCAAGCGCGTGCTTGCAAACCTCGTCGAGAACGCGGTGCACGCCGGCGAGGAAGCGGGCAACGAAGGCAAGGTCGTCGTCACCTGGCGCGCCGAGCGCGACACCGTGCAGCTCACCGTCGACGATCACGGCAAGGGCGTCCCCGACGACAGCCGCGACAAGATCTTCGAGCCGTACGTGACCACGAAGGCAACCGGCACCGGCCTCGGGCTCGCGATCGCGCGCAAGATCGCGATCGAGCACGGCGGGGAGCTGTCACTCGCGCCCGGCAAGGCGCCGACCGGCGGCGCTCGCTTCGTGATCACGCTGCCGCTGCGCGGTCCCGAAGCATCGATGGCGTGATCCGACGTCTGGCGGGCGCGACGTTGCCGACGCCGGGACTCAATCCCGCTGACGGTTGGCAATCGTTCTCGCGGGTTAGGCCTGGCATCGCACGTGCTGATGGTGAGCGCATGACCAAGGAACGCCAAGCAGGAGAGCTCGCTACGATCGCCCCCGAGTCGCTCGAGACCACCACCGGGGGGTTGTCCGCCGGCCTCGCACAGCGTGCCGGCGACATCGCGGCCGAGCGTCACATCGATGCGCTCAACGCGGGCAACCCGCTCGCGGACAAGTTCGCGCGGCAGATGAAGCGATTCCAAAGCTACGGCAAGTAGCTCTGCGCTCCGGCTCGGGCCGGCGGCGGTACGTAGCGCGATGTCCTCTGCTCAGCCCGGCGGCGGCAGCAACCGGAACAGCAGTGCGTCTTTGTTCTGGGCCGCGGTCGCGACGCACGCCTTGAGGTCGGCGAGCGCACGGATCGCGGTCTCGGCGAGCATGCGGCCGTCGTCGCGGCGGTTCGGCGCCTCGGGCAACGACCGCACGTAGGTGACGAACTCGTCGTACTTGTCGAGCAGCTTCTGCGGCTCGAACTCCTGCAGCATCGGCACGAAGTGCGCCGGGTTGACGACGACCCAGTCGCCCTTGCCGATCTCGAGCACGTTGCGATCGGCGTACGGCGTGGTGAGCTGCTCGTGCGGGATCGTGCCGAGGAAGCCTTCGTCGTCGGCCTGATACTTGTGCGGCACGGTCTCGACGAAGAACGCGAACAGCTCGACGTTCTTGCGCAGGTTCGCGAAGTCGTCCTCGTCGAGCGGCGGGAACTTCTCGGGCAGCCCGACGTGCATCGCCGGCATCACGACGCGCTCGAGAATGTCGATCGCGACCGGCGCGGTTGCGCGGCGTAGCGCGATGATCTGCGCGATGGCCTCGAACAGGCCGCGGTCACCCGTTTGCTTCGCGATCGGCTGATCTTGTTTCGCGCGCGCGAGTGCGGCAACGACCTGCTCGACGATCTGCGCGTTCTGCGGGCCGAGCCGCGGGCCCTTTTCTTTGAGCTCGGCGACGAGCTTCTCGACAGGTGCCTCGTTCCACAGGTTCGCGAGGTTCGCGAAGTCCATCGACATCCACTGGCCGAGCGGCACGGTGTGAAGCCGGATGTAGTGCTGCGCGAGGAAGCGATCGAGCGACAGGTCCTTGTCCTGCTTCTTCTGTTCCTCGTGAAGCTGCCGGATGCGCTCGATCTCGGTGACCATCTTCTTCGTCGCGCCCGAGCCCATGCGCAGCAGCTG
>DATDCH010000143.1:0-2493 GCA_036524455.1 Kofleriaceae bacterium
GCGCGTCGTGCATCGCACGAGCCAATCGAAACCGTGCCTATTCAACAAGCCGCACGGACCGACCGTCAGAAGTCTGCGACAGAAGCGGCGAACCACGGACATTCATGTCACGACACCGGCTCGCGTGCATTCTTGGCCTGAAACTTCGAACGTCTCGCTGCGTCTAGTTAGTGTGCGCCTGCTGCCCCTGCTGCTGACCGGCTGCGCCGCGAGCTATGCGGCACCGAGCACGGAACCGAAGAGCTGCGTCGACGACGGCAAGCCCTACGAGCAGAAGACGCTCGGCGATCGCGTCACGTTCCTGGCCGCGAAGGATCTCGGCGGCCGCGTGCCCGGCAGCGATGGCGACATTGCGGCGCGTGCGTTCATCGCCGACAAATTCGCATGCCTCGGCCTCTCGCCCGCGGGGGACGACAGCGGCTTTCAGCAGGCGTTCACCACCGCCGAGAAGCAGACCACCGCGAACGTGGTCGGCTTCATCAAAGGCAGCGACAAGGAAGTCGGCTCGGAGATCATTCTGATCGGCGCGCATCACGATCACATCGGCGGCAAGCTGCTCGGCGCGAACGACAACGCGTCGGGCGTGGTCGCGCTGCTCGGCGTCGCGCAGTGGTTCAAGCAACAGGAACACGCGCCCAGGCGCACGATCGCGTTCGTCACGTTCGGTGCGGAAGAGCAGGGCATGGTCGGGTCGCAGTACTTCGCGGCGAATCCGCCGGGCGCGCTGCCGATGGACAAGGTCGTGCAGTTCATCAACCTCGACATGGTCGGCAGCCACAAGTCGAAGGGCTTCGTCGCTGCGATGGGCAGCTTCGCGAAGCAGCCCGCGCGCAAGATCCTCGACAAGATCAAGAAGGGCTACCCGAAGCTCAACGTCGGTCTCGGCGGGCGTGCGGCACGCAGCGATCACACGCCGTTCTGCAAGCAGGGCATCCCGTACGTGTTCTTCTGGACTCCCGACGCGAGCTGCTATCACGAGGCTTGCGATACCGCGGACAAGATCGATCTGCCGCGCATGGCCGATATCGCGGCGCTCGCGGGTGAGCTCGGGTGGTCGCTCTCGCAATCGCGCGACGACTTGCTCGCGTCGCGCAAGAAGCTGCGCTGTGGCCAATAGCGTGACGTGATCTGGCGCGACATTGTCGTCATCTGCGCGCGCGAGCCGCGTATGGTTCGCGTCGCGATGGGGCGACTCGGGCAATCGTTCGTGCAGCGCGAGGCGGTGGTGGTCACGGTCCGTCGCCCGCAACTTGTCACGTCGTTCCGGCGACCCGATGGATTCAAGGTGAGCGGCGCACCTGCGCGCGAACGGATGACGATCACGCGCGGTCACGGATTGGGGTCGGTGCCGTTTGCGCTCGTGCTGTTGGCGGTGATCCTGCTCTCCGCACACGAGCTCGCGGTGAGTCTCGGCTTCGGCTGGCTTGCCGCGCTCGCGGGGACGGCGATCGTGCTCGTGCCGCTCGGTGGGTTTGCGTTGGTGGCGCGCACGCATGTCGTGATCGACGCCGACAAGCTGTCGCTGCGAGGTCCGCGGCGCACGTTGGTCGTCCAGCGGCAGCGCATCGCCGCGATCGAGACCCACGAGGCGCGCACGCACTACGTGTGCATTCGGACCACCGACGGTGGCACGGTCGAATTGATGTCGCTGCTCGGGCGCGCTGATTGCTGGTGGTTGCAGGTCCAGCTCGAGCACGCGCTCGGGTTGCAGCGCCAGGGCGTCGCTACGCCTCGAGCTTACGGATCCGCCACAGGCCGATCGCGAGCCACACCGCGGCGATCACCGCCATCGTGATCGCGGGCTCCGTGATCGCGCTCGGATCGTCGAGCCCGCTCAGCAGGCGCACCTGCCGCGTGACGCTGATGTTCTGAACCGACGCGGGAATCGCGCCGACGATCAGGTCGAGCACGACGAAATACACGATCGACAGCGCCATGCCGTGCCGTGGCACGAGCGTTCCGATCCCGGCCGAGACCGTCGAGATCGCGAATCCACCCGCCGCGAACGCGAGCATGCTGCGACTCGACACGTCCGCGCCAATCGTCTTGGTTGCGAGGAACCAGCCGATGCAGATCAGCGCAACGGCGACTGGCGCGAGCGCGATCAACTTGCCGACGAGCAGCGTCCAGCGCGCAAGCGGTCGCGACCACAGATACGTGCTCGTACGCTCCTCGATCTCCTCGCCAACCGCCGACGCGACGAACACCGGTGGCAACAGGCACATGACGAGCGTCTGGACGACCGCGACCGGATCGAGATCGCGAGTCAGCGAGGCGAGGATCAGCGGCAACGCAGCGATCACGAACGCGACCCACAATGCGCGGCCGCGCAGGAGCCTGCGCCAGGTCACGCCGGCGATCGTGACGAGTGCGGCCGCCGAGCTCGGCACGTCCTTAGTCATGACGGCGTCCTCCCTCACCGGTGAGATATTCGAACACGGCGCCGAGGTTGTTGTCGGGAGACGTCAACGTGCTCACCGCCACCCGCTCTGC
>DATDCH010000144.1:0-4541 GCA_036524455.1 Kofleriaceae bacterium
GGCGGTGGTGCCGGTGGCAGCTTCGGCTCGCTCGGCGGCAGAGGCGGCACCGGTGCGATGGGCATGAGCGCAGGTGCGGCGGCGAACGACGGCGCGGTTTCGCTGACCGTGCTGCGCGGCGGTTGTGCCGGCAGCAACGGCGGCGCCGGAACGAATGCGAGCCTAGAGCCGGGCGGCGGCGGCGGCGCGGTGTACCTGCTCGCGGGCGCGAACATCACCGTCGGCGGTTTGGTCAACGCGTCGGGCGCCGGCGGCGGCAACGGCACCGCGTCGAAAGGCGGCGGCAGCGGCGGCGGCAGCGGCGGGCTGATCGCGCTGCATGCGCCGTCGATCACGGTGAACGGCTCGCTGTTCGCGAACGGCGGCGGTGGCGGCGGCGGCACCGACAACTTCGGACTCGGCGGGCTCGGCGAGGATCCGATGGCGGCGAACATGGTGGCGCGGGGTGGCGCGGCGGGGGGTGGCGTTGCGTGTGGCATCGGACCTGGTTGCGGCGGCAACGGCGCCTTCGGCCCGACCGCAGCGCAGGCCGGCGGCAACGACGCGACCGGCGCTGGTGGTGGTGGTGGTGGCGGTGGCGTCGGCTACATCCGCGTGCTGTCGGGACAGTCGCTGGGCGGCACGATCTCGCCCGCGCCGACCGACCGTTAGTTACGCCGCGCGACGCTGGCCGTGCAGCGCGACGTATGCGGCGAGATGCTCGGCGGTGAGCACGCCGACGGGCGTGCCGTGATCGACGACGAGCGCGACCGAATCGGGATGCTGGCGCAGCTTGTCGAGCACGAGATCGAGCGAGTCCCCTGGCGATACCATCACGATCTCGTGCTTCGGCGCGTTCCCGACCGTCGCCTCGGGACCGGCGTGCGAGAGCGCCGTCGCGACGTCGCTGCGCGTGATCACGCCGACGGGTTGGCCGTGATCGATCACGGGCAGCTGGTTGAGCCCGCCGCGCAATAGCATCGCCGCGGCATCCTCGAGCGGCTGCTCGGGCGACACGCTCTCGACGCGACGGAGCATCGCTGCGCTGACCGGCACGCCACTGATCACACTCTTGAGCTGCACGAGCGCGCGCTCTTGCGAAGCGCCCATCCACACGACGAACGCGATCAGCAGCATCAGCGGGTTGTAGAACAACCCGAGCACACCGATCGCGACCGCGAAGAATTTGCCGAGGCTCGCGGCGATGTCGGTCGCGCGTTCGTGCCCCATGCGCATCGCGAGCAGCGCGCGCAGCACGCGGCCACCGTCCATCGGGAACGCCGGGATCAGGTTGAATAGCGCGAGCGCGACGTTGATCCACATCAGCTGGTTCACGAACACGCCGTCGAATGGATAGAGCACGGCGGCGATCGCGAGATTGATCACAGGCCCGACGATTGCGACCGCGAGCTCGTGCTGCGGCTTGTCGGGCATGCGCTCGAGACTCGCGATGCCGCCGATCGGCAACAGCATGATGTCGCGCGTCGCGATGCCGTAATGGCGTGCGACGAGCGCATGCCCGAGCTCGTGCACGACGATCGTTGCGAAGATCGTGATGACGAGCGCGACGCCGAACACGGTTGCACTGACGCCCGCGCCTGCCAGCACGTACGTGCTCGCGACCCAGACGAGCAAGATAAGCAGCGTCAGGTGCATGCGGATCGGAATCCCGGCGATACGCCCGAGATTCCATGTCCACCACGACCGGCGTCGCGGAGCTGCGGGCAGCGTTTCGGCGGTCGAGTGAGGGGAAGCCATAACGCATTGCGGTTTCAAGCGTCGTGCCACGAGGACATCCGCACACGTGACATGGACGCACAATCCGCACTGGAACGGAATCTGCTCCACACCGCGGACATGCCCGTTCCGTTTCCTCATCACTACCAGGCCTGGCTCGTGAGGACGCTGAGCTCGCGGGCGCGGGTCGAGGCCCCTCCCCGACCGCTCATCTCCGCGGCGCCAGCGCCGGAATTCGACGGTGACGCGACGGCGTGGTCCTCCGAGCAGCTGCTGCTGTCATCGCTCGGGATGTGCGTGCTCACGACGTTCGAGGCGTTCGCCGCCCGTGCGCGGGTGGACCTGCTGGCGTGGGAGGCGCGCGTCGGTGGCATGGTCGATCGCGACGAGATCGGCCTGCGGTTCACGAAATTCACCGTCGACATCGATATGGAAGTGAGCGATGTCGAGCGCGCCCGTGCGGTTCTCGAGGAGACGAAGCAGCACTGCATGATCTCGAACGCGCTACGTGCGCCCGTCGAGATCGGCGCGAAGATTCACGCACCGCTCCGTAAAGCTGGGTGAGCGCCCAAGCTCACACATTCGGCTGCGACGTGAACAGCTCGACGTAGCGCCCTAGCTCTGCGTCGTAGAGCCACATGCCGACGGAGCCGCGCGGATCGCGATACACCAGACCGCCTGGCACCAGGGTGACGATTCCGGTCCGTGTGGTCTCTCCTTCGTGGCGCTCGACCTCGCCAACGAAGATCGGTTGCAGCACGCCATCGTTCGCGACGCGATACAGCGTCAGCACCGTGGCGTTCTCTGCACGGCCTCCGGAGGTCGCGGCGAGCGCGAGCACGGGCACGCCGATCGCGGCATCGCCCGCCGCCATCGCCACCAGCTCGTCGGCCGAACCCTCACACTCGATCGGCTGCGCGTGCGCGAGCAAGTGGCGATCGCCATCGAATACGAACACGCCTTGCGTGTAAGACGCGAGCACGCGCTCGTCACCTTCGCTCGCACTGACATTGGCGCGCAGCGACAGCCCGCCGTACGCGGCAGCAACGCAGTCCTCGACCGGCTCGCGATACTCGGCGAGCTCGGCGAGCACGTCGCGCGAACCCTGCTCCGTCACGCCCTGCGGCGCGAAAAATCCCTGCAACCAGGGCAGCGCGGCCAACGCGAGCAGCGAGTGCATGCTCACAAATGGAGCAAGAGTCGTTCCCGGCGATCCCCGCGAACACGCAGTCAGTCGCGCGCAGCCAGTGCGTGGTGCTGAGAGACACACGCAGCTTCTGCTGGCGTGCGGGCGCGAGCCTGCGCACTTGTGCGGGCACGCGCGCTGCACTTCTAGGATGCATGCTGATGCCGCCGGTTTCTCGCTACATGACGACGCAGATCGTCGCGATCGAGCCTCGCGAGAAACTCTCGTCGGCGCGTCACCTGATGGCAACGTGCGATATCCACCACCTGCCCGTGCTGGAGCGTGACGAGCTCGTCGGTATCATTAGCGACCGCGATCTGCATCCCGTCCATCCCCTGCACGACATCACGGTCGGCGAGCTGATGACCGAAGACGTCGCGCGCGTGCGGCCCGAGACGCCGATCGACGAAGTCCTCGACTTGATGGAGCGCCGCAAGTGCAGCTCCGTTGTCGTGATGGGTTCGAAGGGCGTCGCAGGCATTTTCACCGTCAGCGATGTCCTGCGTGCGTTTGGCGACGTGTTGCGTCGAACAGTGGAGGAGCAACCATGAAGATCTCGAACATCCTCGTGCCCACCGACTTCAGTGCATGCTCCGAGCAGGCCATCGAGTACGCGGTCGAGCTCGCGGCCAAGCTCGACGCGCGCGTTCATGTGCTGACAGTGATCGGCATTCCCTCGTACGGCATGCCCGAGCTCGGCATCAGCGTCACCGCGCCGATGATCGATAGCCTGATCAGCGACAACCAGGCCGCGCTCGACAAGCTCACGACGGACCGCAAGCTCGGCACCCAAGCCTTGGTTCGCGCCGGCGACGCGCGCGACGTGATCCTGCAGACCGCGGAAGAGCTCAAAGCCGATTTGATCGTGATGGGCACCCACGGCCGGCGCGGGATCTCGCGCGCGTTGCTCGGCAGCGTCGCCGAGATGATCGTGCGCACCTCGCCGATTCCAGTCCTCACCGTGCGAGGCAAGAAATGAAGCGTATCCTCGTCGCCGTCGATGGCTCGCCGCGCGCACCCGGCGTGCTCGCGGCCGCCGCGCAGCTCGCGCAGCTCGCGGGCGCCAAGCTCGTGCTGTTCCGCGCGATCAACGTGCCACCCGATCTGCCACTGGACATGCTGACCATGGCACCGGCCGATCTCGAAGGCGCGCTGCGTGGGGGAGCGCGGGAAGCGCTCGACCGGTTCGCAGCGACGCTGCCGCCGGCAGTTCTCGAGTCCATCGAGATCGAAGTCGGCATCGCCTGGGACGCGATCGTGCGTGCAAGCCGCAAGCTCGACGCTGATCTCATCGTGATCGGCTCGCATGGCTACGGCGGCCTCGACCGCTTGCTCGGTACGACAGCCGCGAAGGTCGTCAATCACGCTGATCGCAACGTGCTCATCATACGCAACGCGCTCTAGCCCACGGAGGCCGCATGCGGTCCTGGCTCCTCGTCGTCAGTCTGCTCGGCTGTAGCGCGCCGGAGCCGAAGCCGGTGACGAAGGAACAGCTCGGCGAGCAGTTGTTTGCCGATCCACGGTTGTCGGAGCCGCCGGGGCAAGCGTGTGCCGACTGCCACGATGCAAAGCTGGCGTTTACGGATCCGGAGGGCGATCGCGTGTCGGCGGGCGTGATTCGCGAGCGCTTCGGCACCCG
>DATDCH010000145.1:0-2388 GCA_036524455.1 Kofleriaceae bacterium
CGCGAGCAGGTCGACCGGTAGACCGGACCACGCGCCGAACGTTGTGGTGAGCTCGGTGAGCGAGAGCGAGGACAGCTTTTGCAGCGAGCAGTAGTCGACGAACTGCACGGCCTTGCCGGGGAAGGCGGTGTCGCGGCGGAATGCGGCGAGCAACTCGACGAGCCGGCGCGACGCGTCGTGCGAGAGCGCGACCGGCGGATCGAGGCGCTGGCCGTAGGGCTCGAGCAGTGCGATCACTTGCGCGGGCGTAGCTTCGGGCACGCGCACGACGCGCAGTGCGTCGAGCAGGGCAGGGTTGCGCTGGCGCGCGCGAACGAGCTCGGCTTCGTCGCACTCGGCGAAGATCGAGAGCTCGCCGGCGATCACGGCGGGCGTGAGGAGGTCGGTGATCGATGCGCCATCGGACATCGGTGCCATCGCATCGGCGAGTCGATCGATGAACAGGACGTCACTGCCGCCTTCGAGCTCCTTGACGATCGACAAGCAGCGCTGCTGCCACATGCCGAGATAGACCATGCCGGCGACGATGCGGTCGGCGCTCGTGGCCCACAGGCGACGCTTGACCGCACCCTTGCCGCGGCTGCGATCCATGAGGCCGCGTGCGATGCGGCGCACGAGCGCTGATTTGCCGGAGCCGCGCGGGCCGACGAAGATCATGCTCGGCATCTGCTTCTCGTCGAGGAGAGACGAGATGGTGTCGAAGATCGGGTCGACGCCGACGACGTGCGGCAGCCGTCCTGCGCGCGCCATGCCGACCCAGTCCTCGGCGACGGCTTCGAGCGTCGGTGCGGGGTCACCTTCTTGTGCTGCTTTGCCGCGCACGCGGGCGGCGGCCTCGATCGGGCTCCACTCGACGATCTGTTCGTCGATTTCTCGGCGCAGATCGTAGAGCGATGCGGCGTCGTCGCCGATCAGCGCGGAGAACACGAGCGCGCGCACGGTGTCGGGTACGGCGTCGAGGTCTTCGGCGACGAACGACCAGTCGAAGCGCGGCACGAGCACGCGGTATAGCGGAGCTTTGTCGAGCTTCGCGGCGGCGTAGCCGAGCTTGATCGGTACGGTCGCGCCCGCGATCACATAGCCGCGTGGATCGGGTCGGCCGGGATGGATGTCGACCTCGATGCGGCGCAGCTCGAGCTGCTCGGTCCACATGTAGCGCTCGGCGTTGCTCGCGTTCTCGGCGATCAGCGCGGCTTGCGGTGCGAGTCGCGTCAGTGCGGTCTCTTGATCTTCGGCCATCGCGGCGGGCGGCGGCGGCTCGAACATGACGCGATAGCGGCGCAGCAGGACGGCGGAGGTCAACCCACCGTGGTGCTTCGTGACGAACACGCGGAACGACGGGCGCGTCATGACTTGCCCTTGCGGCTCCACGCCAGGTGCCAGCAGCGGCGGATCGCGCTGACAACATCAGGCAGCGTCTGGCGATCGCTCCAGCCGGTCGCGAAGTCTTCGATCTCGATCGCGAACGGACGAGCCGAGAACAGCAACGCGGCGTGCGATGTGATCGTGCGGGCGACGGGGAGCAGCACGTCGGGATTCGGTGGCAACGAGCCACCGTGCTCGAGCACGCGCTCGAGCTCCTTGCGCGCGGCGAGGTGATCCTTGAGGACGTCGGTGGGCGGCCTCGCGGCGCCGCCACGAACCTCGACGCGCACGATGTCGGGCTCCGCGGCTGCGGCGCGCAGCATCCAGGTGCCGTGATCGGTGGCGAGTGCTTCGCGCACGAACAGGCCACGCTCGACGATCACGACGTCGCGGCGCGTGCGCCAGTAGCGTTGCCATACGTCCCACGTGTTCGTGCTCCTGCCCGTCGACAGCGTGCCGATTTCGCCGTCGTCGCCGGCGATCGCGCCGGCCTCGAACCAGCCCTTCTGATGCGCGAACACCTGGGTGACCGCGACGAGGCCATCGCCGTTCGCGGCGCCGATTCGCGACATCAGCACGGTCGCTGCGTGCGCGTCGGGATCGAGCAGCTGTGGCAGCGCGCGCTCGATCAGCATCACTTCGGCGATGCCGGCAACGACGGCGTCGCGCGCAGCGGGGGGACGCGCTTGCTTGCCGGGGCCCCGCTTGCGCGTGCGGATCTCTTTGCGATCGCCGGCGGCGTCGCGCACGAGGCGGCGCTCGTAGACGCCCTCGTGCTCGTCGTCGTCGTCGCGATCGCGTTCGGTGTCGCCCGGCGCGACGCCAAACAGTTGCTCGAGTGCGGTGAGCCGTTGCTCGAGCTCGTCGACGTAGTAGCGCAGCTCGCCACTCGCTTCAGCCTTGCCGCGGGCGAGCTCGCGCGAGGCGCGCACCCGAGCGACGGCCGCGATCGCGACGTCGATCGACGGTTCGAGCCGTGCGGTCGCGAGATCGAGCGCGCCTTCGAGCACGTACGGTCCTGGC
>DATDCH010000146.1:0-3024 GCA_036524455.1 Kofleriaceae bacterium
CAGCGCTGGACACGCAGCTTCTCGAGCTGCCCGCCCTTGGCGCGGATCGCGGTGGCGGGTGCGTCGCCGGCGGCGTGCTGGGGAGGCGGCGGCTTGTCGTCGGCGAGCGCCTTTGGTTTCGGGAGCAAGCCGACCTTGCGATCGACGAGCAGGCCGACCGCGATCGTGATCAGCACGATCGCGATCGTGCCGATGATCGTCGCAACGATCACGGCGTCACCAGATCGCGCGTCATGCTGGCGACGTCGGGACAGCCGCACAGCGCCATCGCGAGATCGAGCTCGCGGCGGAGCAACCCGAGCGCAGCCGCGACGCCATCGCGCCCACCGGCGGCGAGGCCCCACAACACGGGGCGGCCGACGAGCACGGCGCGTGCACCGAGTGCGACCGCTTTGATCACGTCGGCGCCTCGGCGCACACCGCCGTCGAGCAGGACTTCGCCGCGCCCGGCAACCGCATCGACAACGCGCGCGAGCACGTCGATCGTCGCGGGCGACGCGTCGAGCTGGCGACCGCCGTGATTCGACACCACGACACCTGCGGCGCCGGCCTCGACGGCGCGGCTCGCGTCGTCGGCGCGCACGATGCCTTTGACGAGCACCGGCAAGCTGGTGATCGAGCGCAGCCACTCGATCGCACGCCAGGTCAGCGCCGGATCGAGCAAGTCGGCGACGTACGCGGCGAGCCCGGAGTCGGCACTTGCGCGCGGCAGCTCCGCGTAGCCAGCGGCGTGCAAGTTCTCGATCGCGAGTCCCGCGGGCAACGCGAACCGATTCTTGACGTCGCGCTCGCGGCGACCGAGCAGCGGCGCATCGACGGTGAGCACGAGCGCGCGGCAGCCCGCAGCCTCGACTCGCCGCACGAGCGCCTCGGTCGCGCCGCGATCTTTATAGACGTAGAGCTGGAACCACACCGGCCCGGTTGCCGCCGCGACGACCTGTTCGACGGCGGTGTTCGACAGCGTCGACAGGATAAAGATCGTGCCGGCGTCGCCGGCGCCGCGCACGCTCGCGAGCTCGCCGTCCTTGTGCGCGAGCCGGTGAAACGCAGTCGGCGCGACGAGGATCGGCATCGCGACGCGCTGGCCGAGCACCGTGGTCGAAGCATCGCGCTGCGACACGTCGACCATCACGCGATAGTGCAGCGCGATCTTGTCGAACGCCTCGACGTTGCGGCGCACGCACGATTCGTCATCGGCGCCGCTCGCGTAGTAGTCCCACGCCATCTGTGGCAGCCGCGCGCGCGCGAGCGCTTCGAAGTCACGCAGGTTGAGTGGCTCCACGCCGATTCCTTACCACGTCAGCGCGCACCTCGAAGTACCTCGACCAGATCACCGAGTTCTCGAACAGCGGATCATAGTCCGTTCAAGATTGATGCGGCTCGACTTTGACGTCGACGGCCAGCGTCTCGCCGCCGCCACCGACGAAGATGGTGCCGCTGGTCGGCGTAGCATCGAGATAGTTGCGACCGACCGCGACGCGCACGTGCTCGGTTTGCGTGAGGATCCCGTTCGTCGGATCGAAACCCTTCCATCCGGTCAGCGGCAGATACAGCTGCACCCATGCGTGAGACGCCTCACTCTGCGCCTGGTTGACCGCCTTGGGTCCCGTATAGATGTAGCCGCACACGTACCGCGCCGGCACGCCAAGCAAGCGTGCGAGGCAGATCATCAGATTCGTGAAGTCCTGGCACACGCCGCGGCGATTGACGTAGACCTCGAACGGCGTGGTGAACACCGTCGTCGTGCCCTGCGTATACGCGTACTCCTGAAAGATCGTGTGATTGATGTCGAGCAGCGTGTCGAGCAAGTCGTAGTCGTTGCGCTTGACGAAGCTCATCGCGTACTCCGCGAGCTCGGCGAGCTCGGTCTCGGGCAGCTCGGGCGGCAACAGGAACGGATCGAGCGCCTGGCGCTGCCACGGCATCCACACGAGCGGAATCGTCGAGCTGACCTTGAGTGGTCCGAATCCGAGCGGATCGACATCGAGCACCTCGACGACGCTCCTCGCCTCGATCACCATCTCGGTGAACGCGCTCTCGACGGTGAGCCGCCGCACGCGATTGCCGAACACGTCCTCGTACTCGCGCGTGCCCGCCGGCACCGACACCGTGAGCTCGTGCGAGAGCAAGCTCTGCAACCGGTCCTGCACCGGCGTCAGGCGCAGCACATGCTGCGAGCGCTCGATCGGTTGGTCGTAGCGATAAACGGTGCGGTGCGTGATGTCGAACGTCTTTCTCTCGGCCTTCGCCGGCAGTCGCATCCTGCGCGGCGTCGCGAGCGATTGGCCCGTCGAGTGCTCTGCGATCACCGCGCCTTCGCGCACGAGTAGCAAGCGACCGGGCTCGAGCTGCTGCCACACCAGCGCCTTCTCGGCGTCGCCGTCGCGCGGATGTTGCGGCTCGGTCGACACCACCACGCCCTTGCGCGCCTTCGCGCCGCGCTTCGTCAGATCGATCTCGAGATCATCGTCGCCGAACGCGATGCGCTCGTATGGCGGCGATAGCTGCCCCATCCACAGCGGATCGCCACGGCGATCGGCGTGCACGAGCAGATCCTTGCCGTCGGTCAGGCACATCGTCATGCCGCCGATCTCGTTGAGCTCACCGATCCAGCCGACCATGACCTCCATGTCGACTTCACCGAGGCTGCGCCAGTTGCGCTCGACACATTTATTGAGCAGCTGACAGAACAGCTGCTCGGTATCCGTCGAGCCGATCGGCTCGAACGGGCCGGCGAGCTCGGGCAGCTTCTTGTCGAGGCTGCCTGCGTGCGCCATCAGCCAATCGCGGCGTCCCCACGCGCGCGCGAACGGTTGCGTGTTCGCGTCCGACAGCGCGCCCCACGTCGCGTGGCGAATGTGCAGCACGAACAGCGACGACGCGACCTGCTCCCACGCGAGCGCGAGCTGGCTGCGGATCGAACCCTGCGGCGGTGCCGGTTCCTTCAGGATCGCAGCCGACGGCTCGCCGGCAGGGTAATAGCCAAGCCCCCAGCCGTCGGGCAGCGTGCGTCCCACGTCCAAA
>DATDCH010000147.1:0-6105 GCA_036524455.1 Kofleriaceae bacterium
CGGACGTCGACGTTCTTGCCGTCGAAGTCGACGGTGAACCGCGTGCCGACGTCCTCGATCTCGACGCCGCCGGCGCGTACGACGAACAGTCGCTCCGGCTTGTGGTCGACATGCAGGTCGAGCTTGCCGGGCCGCACCATCTCGATGTCGGTGCGACCCGCGCTGCGCATCACCGTGAAGTCGTTGCCGGTGATCTGCGCGTCGCCGAGATCGAGCGCGCCGGCCTTCATCGCGACGTGATCGGGTCGCGGCGGCGCAACGATCGGCGTGCCTTCGCCACGCATGCGCCAACCGACGAAGCCCGCGACGAGCACGGCCATCGCCATCCCGGCGAATGCGAGCAGGCGCCACGGTGCGCGCATGCCGCGCGGGCGCTGCGCCATCTCGGAGACCTGCACGACGAGGCTGCGCTCGATGTTGGTGAGCCGTTCGTCGTCGAGCGGCTCGACAGGAACTTTGCCGACGAGCTTCATGCGCTCTCCTTGATCGCAGAGCCAGGCCCACCTTGGAGGGGCCCGGATTCATTCCGGGCCCCGGGATCGATGAACTCGCTGAGCACCGGATCGAGCGTCGCTGCCTCTTGCACCTTCTTGCGCGCGCGCCAGACGCGCAGCTTCGTCGCCGTCACCGACGAGCCGACGAGCTCGGCGACTTCTGCGAGCGGGCGGCCGTCGATCTCGTGCAGCGTGAAGGCGAGGCGCGATGCGGCACCGAGCTCGTCGAGCACTTCATAGAGGCGTTTGACGCCATCGCGTGCGAGCTGGCGGCGCGCGCCCGGCTCTTCACCGCCGGGAACCATGTCCTCGTCGACGAGCGGATCGGTCTGGATGCGACGACCGCGCTGCGACAGGTAGCGATACGCGACGCGTACCGACACGCGATCGACCCACGTCGCGAGGCTCGCTTCGGCGCGCCAGCCGCGCAGCGACTGGAACACCTGAATGAAAGCCTCTTGCAGTAGATCGTCCATATCGCGGTTGCTGCCGAGCACGCGGAACAAACACGCGTGCACGCGGGCGCGGTGCCGCCGAAACAGCTCGCGAGTCGCCGCCGGCTCGCCGGTCAAACACCGGTCGACGAGCAGGACGTCTTCCACGTACGCCGCAGCCACGGTCACCGCTTATATCGTGCACCGGCCGGCGGGCCCGGTTACACGCGCCTCGAACGCCGCGTTTTCCTGCGGCTTTTGCGGCGCTTGATCTGAACGAGCGGCGCGGCGACGGGAGCGGGCGAGCCGGCCGTGAGATCAGCCGCGAGATCGGCGAGCGGACCGGGGCATTCGTCGTGGACCCGGCACGTGCTGCACTCGCCGCCGCTCCAGATCTGTTCGTAGAGCGCCTGGATGTGATCGAGTAGCGGGCCGTCGTCGGTGACGATGCCGACCTCGAAGTTGCGCCGGCCACTTCCCTTCGCGCCAAGGCCAGCGCCGGTCCAGTTCGCGCTGCCGAGGTAGAGCAGCTCGCCGTCGACGATCACGGCTTTGAGATGTACGCGCGGACAGCGACGCAGCGCGAGCCCGCCGGCGACGAGCCGCGGATGCTGCGCGAGCTCGGCGCGAAATGGCCGCGACGGCAGCTCGGCGTGAAGCAAGCGGAGCTCGACGCCGCGCGCGGCAAGCTCGTCGAGCTGCGAGAGCACGCTGACGTAATTCGCTTTGCGCAGCGAACGCCGGCGGCCGGGACGCGCGCGATGATCTTCGACCATCAGCTCTTTGACGTTCGCGGTCGCGATCCACACGCTGACCTTTGCGTCGAGCACGGCGGCGAGCACGCGCTCGTAGTGACCGCGACCCGACACGAGCTCGAGCGAGACCGGCCGTGCAGGCGCGACGACATCGAGCACAGACTCGGTTCGGCGTAGCGTGCGCGGCGCGATCGTCGTCATCAAACTCCCATCAATGATGGCGTCGCGACGCAGTGGCCGCCGTCGACGACCATGACGTGACCGGTGATGTACGCGGCAGCCGGCGAGCGCAGGTACACCGCGGCCGCGGCGATCTCGTCGATCGTGCCCCAGCGACCTGCCGGGATGAGCCCGATCGCTTTCTTGGCGGCGTCGCCGGGCGCGAGTCGCTTCATGCCTTCGGTGTCGCCGATCGGGCCGGGCGCGATGCCGCACGAGCGAATGCCGAATTGTCCCCACTCGACGGCGAGGTTCTTCGTCACTGCATCGACGCCGGCCTTCGCCGCCGACGCGTGAATCTGCAGCGGTGTGCCGTGGTAGTGGAGCGTCGCGCTGATGTTGAGCACGAGGCCGCGACCACTCGCGCGTAGCTGCTCGAATGCAGCGCGCGACGTGTTGAACGTGCCGACGAGATCGATGTCGATCACGGTGCGAAAGCCATTGGGCGACAGTCCCGCCGCGGGCGCGAGAAAGTTGCCGGCCGCGCCGTTGACGAGCGTGTCGAGCTTGCCGAACCGCTCGACGGTCTGCGCGACGGCGCGGGCGACTTCCTCGGGCTGGCGCACGTCGGCGGCGATGCCGAGCACCTCGCGGCCGGTCGCTTCGCGCAGCTCGACGGCGGTCTTGTCGAGCACGTCTTGCTTGCGGCTAACGATGCACACGTCGGCGCCAAACCGCGCGAACGCCTGTGCGATACCGCGGCAGATCCCGGTGCCACCGCCGGTGACGAGCGCCACGTGACCGGCAAGCACACCATCGCGAAAGACATCGAGAGGGCTTTGCATTCGCGCATCTTGCCCGCGCCCGGAAAAATCCGAAACCGCGTGCACGGTCGGTTGTCTACTGCTTCGACGACGGCGCTGCTTCTCTAGCGCGCCGCGAGACCCGCAGGCCCTGCCTGCATTTCGGAGGTCATATGCGTTCGACCTGGGCGCGATGGGCTACGTGTGCCCTCGCCATTTCTATCTGCATGCCTGCGTTCGCCGGTAAGAAGGCCAAGAAGTCGCTCGGCGACTGCACGTCGTTCTCGCAAAAGGAGAAGGGCGACGACGCGTTCGAGATGAGCGTGTCGAACAGCTGTAAGGCGCAGGTCGAGTGCTCGATCTCTTGGAAAGTGGTCTGCGCGCCCGAGTCGAAGAAGCGCCGCGCCGTTCACGCGAAGGCATCGAAGTTCACCCTGCTCGAAGGAACCGAGCAAACCGCTGAGGCCTCTGCCGCAGTCTGTGGCGATGAGGCTTGGACGATCGAGTCCGTGCAGTGGGGTTGCGAGCCCAGCAAGGAATGAAGAGTTTCCGCACGGTTGCCCCTGCGACCTGCGGCGTAGTGCATTTTCAGCACCACGTTAGATCCAGAGACCGTCTGCTACGTTTGTAATCAGCGAGCGACGAAACGGTGGTCCGAGACGGCACGTAGTAACTGCCAAGTGCTCGGAAAGCCTCGTCCGTCGCCCGATTTGGACACACGTAGTATAAGGACACAAGGTCATGGATCGTCACGACATTGATGCGCTGCTGATTGGCGCCCTCTACGGCGAGCTCACGCCCGCTGACGAGGCGCGACTGTCAGCGCATCTCGACTCGCACCCGACCGACCGGGGCGCGCTCGACGATCTCAAGAGCGCGCGCCAGGCCGTGCGCGAGAGCCGGATTTTCGAGCTCCAGCTCGATCCGCCGCAGGCCGTGTCTGCGCTGCTCCTCCAAGAAGCGCATCGCCGCGCGCCCAAGCGCGTGGTCGTTCGCGAAGAGGAGAAGGAGAGCTGGTTCTACCGCTTCACGCGCACGTTCATGGCGCACCCGGCGATGGCAGCGGCAGCGATGCTGGTGCTCGTCGTCGGTGTTGCGAGCATGCTCTACGTGAAGAAGGGCGAGGACGCGTTCGTCGAGCAAGTCGAGGCGCCCACGACCAAGAACGAAGCGCCGCCGCCGGCCGACCCTGCGATCGCGCCGAACACGACCACAGAAACGATTGGTGCTGATCAAGGTGGGCTCGCCGAAGGTTCGCGTGGCTCGAGCTTCGCGGTTGGTCTGCACGACAAGGCAGACGATCAGGAGAACGATTTGGCCAAGGCCGCGCCCTCGACGCGCGATCGCTCGGTCGACAACCTGAAAGAGCAGAAGAACGCGCTCGAGCGTCAAGACGCGTACCGCCGCGAAGATACGAAGAAGAAGACCGCCAGCGGTTCGATCCGCGTCGACACGCCGCGCCCGCAGCCCAAAGAGCTGCCGTCGAAGGCCGGTGCGAAGGGCGACTCGTCCGCCGACTTCGACTTCAAGAGCGATCCAGTCGTCGGTGGTGCAACTACCACTGGCACGTTCTCCGCGGCGCCGAGTGGTGGTGGTGGTGCTGGTGCGGCGTCGTCGGGACGCGCGCCGGGTACCGCTGGTCCCGCACCGTCGACGCCTCCGCGCGTAACCACCGCGCCGCCTCCGCCCGCTGCAACGCCAACCGCGCCGGTCGCGCAAGCGCCCGCGAAGCCGACGTCTCCGACGTCGAAGCAGAGCGTCACGAAGGAAGCCGAGAAGACGGAAGCCAAGCCCGCGGATGCCGCGCCGGCGAAGGATTCGAATCTGATCGCGTGGGCGAAGGGTGAACACAACCGAACGCGTTCGCTCGTTGCCAAGGGCGACTGCATTGCGGCAGCGAAGATTGCGGTGAACATCTCGAATCGTGCGCCCGAGTATTTCTCGCAGAATGTTTCGACTGACATCGCGCTCAAGAAGTGCCAGCGGTACATCGCCGAAGCGCGTGACGCCGAGGCGGAGCGTAGTGGCAAGGCACGCTCGCAGAAGCGCGTCAACGCCGACGAGCCCGCGGCCGAGTCGACGAAGTAATCGCAGCGCGCGCATCGGAGCGGCACCGCGGCTACTCGCCGGCGGATCCGGTCAGCTCGCGAGCCAGCGCGCGAGTGCTCGTGCGCTCGAATGCGCGGTCAGCTCGCGAGCCAGCGCGCGAGTGCCGGCGGTGCGCGGTCGACTGCCTGCTGCGATGGCGGCGCGAGCCGTGTCGTCGATTTCGTCGACCAGAACAGCAGCGGGCCGGCGTGCTCGCGATGCAGACGCAGCAATGCGGCGGCGGCTTTGCCGGAGTACACGCCGTCGAGGCGCGGAAACCGCTCGTCATCGAGCTCGGACATCGCCGTATGTGCACGCGGTGTGATCCGGCCGTATCCGGGGCCGAGCTCGCGCCGATCGATCACGAGTCGCGCGGCACCGAGCTCGACGCGTGGCCCGCCGAGCTGTGCGATCCGCGCGAGCGTGTACGCGGCGAGCTGCGTGATCATCACGCGCGATGTCACCGGCCACGGTGTCACGCGCACCGCGTGCACGACCGGCACCGGCCACCGCCACACGCCGAGCGCGTGCGCGAGTGCGAGCCCGCAGACGAGGCCAGCCGTCGTGCACGTGCTGCCGACCGGAAGCACGATACGACGCGGCGCCGGCGCGAGCCCGGCAGCGACTTGCTCCGCGAGCTCGAACGCGGCGGATAGCGCGCCGAGCGTACCGATCGGCGTCGCGCCGCCGGGCGGCATCACGATCGAACGCGGCCCGAGTCGGCGACCGAGTCGCTGCGCGAGTTGCGCCCAGCGATCCCACGCCGCGAGTGCGAGTCCGGCGAACGGCACCTCGATCACGTTGCGCAGCCGTACGATCTTGCAACCGGATCCGATCAGCGCGCCCGCGTTCTCGATCGCCCATTCGCTCGCGGGTTGCGGAAATACGATCGCGCCGGCGTCGAGGCCGAGTGCACGCGCGTGGATCACGGTCGCGATCGCGTGATTCGATCCGTACGCGCCGATCGCCCAGATGCGCTCGGCGCCAACACCGCGCACGTGACCGAGCCACGCCTCGAGCGTGCGGACCTTGTTGCCGCCGTAGTGCGCGTTGGAGTCGCCCTCGCGCTTGATCCAGATCGGGCGGCCGTCGATGCGCGTTTCGTCGAGTGGCGTGGGCCAGTCGCCCATGCGCGCCCAAGGTACCTGTGCGGCGAGCCGCGGCAGATAGCGAAACAATGCGACCTCGTCGTCGAGCACCTTGTCGCGGGCAGTCTCCCCGCTCATGTCGTCGCGGTCAGGAGCCGGGCGCGTGTTGTCGCGGTCAGGAGCCGGGCGGGTGTTGTCGCGGTCAGGAGCCGGGCGGGTGTTGTCGCGGTCAGGAGCCGGGCGCGTGTTGTCGCGGGCGGTCTCCCCGCGCATGTTGTCGCGGG
>DATDCH010000148.1:0-2728 GCA_036524455.1 Kofleriaceae bacterium
TCGCTCGTAGGGCCGGAGGCAAGCCTGGCGAGCCGCGAGACCGTGCAGCTGGCGTTCGTGACGGCGCTGCAGCAGCTGCCGGCAACGCAGCGGGCGGCGGTGTTGCTCGCAGACGTGCTCGACTGGCCGGTCGCCGAGATCGCGACGCTGCTCGAGATCACGCCCGCCGCGGTGAACAGCGCGCTGCAACGCGCACGCGCCACGCTCGACGGACGCAAGCGGCGCGGCAAGCCGGTGGATCGCGCGCTGCTCGAGCGTTACATGCAGGCGTGGGAGCGCGGCGATGTCACGGCATTCGCGGCCCTGCTGCACGAGGACGTGGTGGTCAGCATGCCGCCGGTTCCGGCGTGGTTCCGCGGGCGCGACGCGGTCGTGGCATTCCTCGGGCCGCGGATCGCCGCGGGGGCGAAGCGCCTGGTTCTGGTCGATGGCGCCGACGAGGTCGCGTTCGCGCTCTATGGCAGCGACGGTGGCGGCGAGTACACGGCACGCGCGATCGAGGTGACGCTGTGGGAGGACGGGCTCGTCCGCGAGCTTCACGCGTTCTTCAACCACGGGCTCGTCGAGCGCTGGGGCGTGCCTCCGATCATGCGATGAGTTTCGGGGGCGGCGATCGTCTTCGAGAGCATGAAGCTCTACTACCACCCGCAATCACCGTACTCCCACAAGGTCATGATCGCGCTCGCCGAGAAGCGCGTCGCGTTCGAGGCCGTCAAGGTCAAGCCCGATGACGAAGCGTTCGCGAAGCTGACGCCGATCAGGAAGGTTCCACTGCTCGTGCTCGACGACGGCTGGAAGATCCCGGAGTCGACGATCATCATCGAGTACCTCGAGGGTCACTTCTCGACCGGAACGCGGCTGATCCCCGAGGATCGCGACCAGGCGCGCCAGACCCGGTTCCACGACCGGATCGCCGACCTCTACGTCACCGAGCCGCTGATGACGCTGCTGTTCAAGCGCGGTGACGTCGAGGCTGCTCACGCGCGCATCGACGCGATGCTCGCCGGCCTCGACCAGCACCTCGGCAAGCGCACCTGGCTGATGGGCGACTCGTTCACGATGGCCGACTGCTCGCTGATCCCGTCGTTGCGCTACGCGCGCGACCTTCACCCGTTCGATCGCTACAAGCACGCATCGGCATACTTCGCACGCGCGCTCGAGCGGCCGAGCGTGATGGCCGTGTTCGAGGGCCTCGAGCGACCGGACCCGCGATCGCACTGACCGCCGTGATCGCTAGTATCCAGACGCTCGCGGCGTGCGTATGCTCGCCCGGTCATGAGCCTCAAGCAGCGCAACAACGTCAACGTGTTCGGTCGCGGCTCGTCGACGATGTTCTTCGCGCACGGCTTCGGGTGCGATCAGAACATGTGGCGCTTGCTGGTCCCTGCATTCGAGGAGCGCTACCGGATCGTGCTCTTCGATCTCGTGGGCAGCGGTGGCTCGGACCTGTCGGCGTACGACCGGACGAAGTACAGCTCGCTCCAGGGCTACGCCGATGACGTGCTGGAGCTCGTGGCGGAATTCGCGCACGGCAAGAGCGTGTTCGTCGGCCATTCGGTGAGCGCGATGATCGGCATGCTCGCGAACATCAAGGCCCCGGATCGGTTCGCGGCCCAGATCATGGTCGGGCCGTCTCCCTGCTACATCAACGAAGGGGACTACGTCGGCGGCTTCTCGCGCGGTGACATCGACGGCCTGCTGGATACGCTCGATAGCAACTATCTCGGCTGGTCGAGCAACATGGCGCCGGCGATCATGGGGGCGCCCGATCAGCCGGTCCTCGCGGAGGAGCTGACGAACAGCTTCTGCCGGACCGATCCGGAGATCGCGAAGCAGTTCGCGCACGTCACGTTTCTCTCGGACTACCGCGCCGAGCTGGCGAAGCTGGATGTGCCGACGCTCATCCTCCAGTGCCACGACGATCTGATCGCGCCGGTCGCCGTGGGCGAGTACATGCACCGCATGCTGCCGCGAAGCACGCTGTCGCTGATCCAGAACATCGGACACTGTCCGCATCTCAGTGCGCCGAGTGCGAGCGCCGCCGCGATGAATGAATTTCTCGCCGCCGAGCGGCTCTAGGTTCGATGACAGCCGACCTGACGCTGCTCTGGCAGACCGCGGCATGCGGGCTCCTGCGCACGGCGGAGGACGGCACGATCCAGATCGTCAACGAGACGTTCTGCCGCTGGAGCGGCTATGCCGCCGACGAGCTCGTCGGGCACCGGCGGGTTCAGGACCTGTTCACGGTCGGCGCCCGGATCTTTCATCAGACACACTGGGCGCCGCTCCTGCGGATGCAAGGCTCGGTGTCCGAGGTCAAGGTGGATGTCACGCACCGCGATGGCTCGGTGTTTCCGATCGTCGTCAACGCGATTCGCCGCAACGAGGGCGGTGCGGTCGTGCACGACCTTGCTGCGTACGTCGCGCGCGATCGCGACCGCTACGAACGCGAGCTCATGCAGTCGCGTCGCCGCCTCGAGGAGCTGCACGCCGCAGCCAAGGATCGCGCGCTGTTCGCCGAGCAGATGATCGGGATCGTCAGCCACGACCTGCGCAACCCGCTCGGGACGGTGCAGATGTGCGCTGCCTTGCTCGAAGAGCTGGCCGAGGATGCCCAGCAGCAAGGGGTCATCGATCGGCTGAATCGGGCGACCACGACCGCGACCCAGCTGATCGCGGACCTCCTCGACTTCACGCAGGCGCGGCTCGGCAGCGGAATCGCCGTGTC
>DATDCH010000149.1:0-5388 GCA_036524455.1 Kofleriaceae bacterium
GATGGCTTCTCGCATCACGCGAAGTCGCCGCTGCCGATCGGCGCACTGATCGTCGACGAAGCATCGATGGTCGACCTCGAGCTGATGGACGCGCTGCTCGACGCGCTGCCGGCACACGTGCCGCTCGTGCTCGTCGGCGACGCGCACCAGCTGCCCGCGATCGATGCCGGCCAGATCCTCGCCGACCTCGCCGAACCATCGACGGGCGCGCGCGTCGGCCTGCTCGAGCACAGCTTCCGTATGGACGCCGCCGATCCGCGCGGCCGCGCCGTGTTCGAAGCCGCGCGCGCGGTTCACGCCGGCGAAGCGCAGAAGCTCACCGACAAGAATGGCCTCGCCGCCGCACGCACGCCCGGCACGCTGCTGTGGAGTGGCTGCGAGTGGGTCGATCCGGGCACGCGTCCGCTCGACACTGCCCATGCCGTCGCCGCCGCGCTGTGGCACCACTTCGAGGGTCCGCGCGCGCACCGCATCGCGAACGAAACCGTCTTTCACTTCGAGAACGGCCGCGTCGCCGCCGAGCAGCACCGCCAGCTCGAAGACCTGTGGAACTTGCTCACGCGCGCTCGCATCCTCACGGTCACGCGCGGCCTGCCAACCGGCGCGCTCGCGCTCAACGCGTACGTCCACGATCTCGCGCTCGACCGGATGACCGTCACGGGCCGCCCCGATTTCGTGCCCGGTGAGCCGGTGATGATCACGGCGAACGACTACCAGCGCGGACTGTTCAACGGCGACCAAGGCATCGTGGTGCGCGCCGACGAAGGTGGCGCCCAGCATCGGTTCCGCGCCGTGTTCCGCGTCGGCGGTCAGCTCGTGCCGTTCGCGATCGAAGCGCTTCGCGATCGCCTCGAGCTCGCGTGGGCGCTCACCGTGCACAAGAGCCAAGGCAGCGAGCTCGACGCGCTCGCGCTCATCCTCCCCGACGAGGATCTCCCCCTCCTCACGCGCGAGCTGCTCTACACCGGCATCACCCGCGCCCGCACCTCCGCGGTCCTATGCGGCACGCGCGCCGCGCTCACCACCGCCGGCAAGCGCGTCGCGCTCCGCCACTCGGGCCTGGCGAAGCGGCTGCGGATCAATAATCCGCGCTAGAGTCCGCGCATGGCGGATCGCGAGATCGAGTTCTTCTTCGACATCGGCTCTTCGTACAGCTACCTCGCCTCCACCCAGATGGCCGGCATCACCGAGCGCACCGGCGTACCGGTCCGCTGGCGCCCGTTCCTGCTCGGTGCCGTGTTCAAAGCAACCGGCAACGACATGCCGGCGAAGCTTCCCGCGAAGGCGAAGTGGATGCTGCACGACATGACGCTGTGGGCGCACCACTACGCGATCCCGTTCCGCATGCCGACCAAGTTCCCGCTGATCACGTTGCGCACTCAACGCGCACTCGCCGCGGCCGAGCGCCTGGTTGGTCCCCGCGCGATCCCGGAATTCGCCGGCTTCTTGTTCCGCGCGTACTGGTGCGATAGTCAAGACATCACGACGGACGAGGTGATCAGCGCGGCCGCAACCGCCGCGCAGCTCGATGCCGCGGCGATCCTCGCCGCGATCGACGCGCAAGAAACCAAAGACCAGCTGCGCGCCACCACCGACGAGGCTGTGAAGCGCGGTGCGTTTGGCGCGCCCGCGCTGTTCGTCGGCGAAGCGCTATTCTGGGGCAACGATCGGATTCCGCTCCTCGAGAGCTACGTCAAGCGGAGCTGACGTGGCGCAGCCCGGCACCGGCGATCAGAGCTGCTCGCACGACGAGCGCCGCGAGGGCGTGTGCGTTGCGTGCGGTCACTGCCTGCACGAGGTCATCCTCAACGGCGCATGCTTTCTGTGCGGCACGACCGACCTCGACCCCGTCGCGCTGTCTCCGAAGAAGGACGGTCTCGTCTCCGTCGATCAGTTAGTGCGCAAGAAGCCGTGAGTTGTTAGCGTGCCCGAGATGTGTGCCCCCGAGCTCGTCGAAGGAGCATCGTTCTAGACGATGTTTCCGTCGCTACTCACGCATACGCGCCTGCGCGCCCTGGCCGGTTACAGCTACGAGCGCGGCGAGCGCTACTGGCGCGAAGGTCGCGTGCAAGCGTACGTGCAGCAAGGCGATGGCGTCGCTGGCGTCGTCGTTGGCGGCGCGGAGTACGCGGTCCGCGTGTTCGCGCATGGGCGCACGCTCGCTTCGCAGTGTACCTGTCCCGTCGGGGGCGGCGAGCAGTTGTGCAAACACGCGGTCGCGCTGGCGCTGCAGTTTCTCGAGGCGCCGGTCGACGTGGAGACCGCCGCTGCAGACACCGCGTTCGCGACGCGTCAGGAGCTCGAGCGCTGGTGCACGGAACGCCAGGTGATGCACGAGCTGCCGGTGGCGGCGGACGTCCTGTTCGACGACGTGTCGCGCCGACACGCCCATCCGAACCTGACGTTCGTGCTGCGCAGTCTCTCGTTGCGCGATGTCGGATCGCTGGAAGGCGTCGGCCAGTTCATCGGTATACGCGCGCTGCAGCGGCCGATCGCTGAAGCGGCCGTACGCCGCTTGGCACGCGCCGCCGATGATGTGCGCGCGGCGCTCGACGAGGAGAACGAAGCGCGCAGCGTCATTGCGACCGAGCCCACCGTCGTGACGCTCGCGTCGCGCTTGGTCGAGCTGCGCGCGAAGTTGCGCCAGACCAGTGCACCGCGTTCGCGAGCGAGCCGTGCAGCCGGCACGCTCGAGCTCGAAGCTGCAACGGGCGCGGTCATCTGGAAGGAGCCGACGAAGGTCTCGCTTCGGCACTCGACGTGGACGACTCCCACGGTGCAGACCCGGGTCACACTGTCTCCGCAGTCGACGCTGACGTGTACGTGCACGCTCGCTGGTTGCACGCACGCGATTGCTCTCTGCGATGCCGCACTCGATTTGCTTGCCGATCCGGCACAGGTCGCGCGCGCACGCCAGCTCGCCGACGAGCTGCTGCGGCCACCGTGGCAGCGCGCCCTCGCCGAGCTCGCAGCACGCGACGAGATGCGCTCGCCCGCTGCGGCCGTCGAGGTCTGGTGGCAGCTCGAGGACGAGCTCGGCTCGGCGACGCTGACCCCGATCGTCAAGAAGCAGCGCAAGAAGGGCGGTGTCAGCCCTGGCCAGCGCGTTTCGCCGGAGCGGTTGCTCGACGACCACGGCGCCAACCTCGGCGATCAGGACCTGCGTATCGCAGAAGCGCTCACGAGCTGGCTGCCGTCGCGCACGAGCACGTATCCGGCGCGTGCGTTCACCGCGCTCGTCGGCCATACCCGCGTCGTGCTCGAGGACGCGCTCGACACGCCGATCGTCGTCAAGCGTGTGGCGCTCGGCTTCAACGCCGTCGATGCGGGCGAGCAGATCAGGCTCGAGCCGAGCGTCGATGGTGCGCGGTTCAGTCCCCGGCTGCTCGCAGCGCTGCTCGCGGCGTTCGAGGCGAATGAGCCGCTGCTCGTGATCGAGCAAGACGCCGGCCGCTGCGTGCTGATCGATGTGGGCGCCGATGCGCGCCATCTGTGGTCGGTCCTGACGAAGCATGGCGATGCATTTCCGCGGGAGAGTCACGCCGCGCTGCTCGATCGGCTCGCGAGGCTCGAAGGACGATTGCCGCTCGATGTGCCGCAATCGCTCAAAGGCGCGCGGCTGCCGGCCGAGCTCACGACGGTGCTCCGCATGCGCCTCGTGGGCGACGCCACGCTCGAGGTCGAGGTCTTCATCAGGCCCGCGCCCGGTGCGCCGCTGTTTCCGCCCAGCGTCGGGCCACGCGATGTGATGGTGCAACGCGAAGGAGTGCGCGGTTATGTGCGGCGCGATATCGGCGACGAGCACGTCCGCGTCCGTGCGGCACTCGCGCGTCTGCCACTCGATGCGGCCATCGAAGGTCCGCCGCTGTGCTTCGCGATCGACGACCTCGACGCAGCACTCGCGCTCGTCGCGTGCATCCAAGAACCACCGCCCGGGATCGAGGCCGAATGGATCGATGCGCGCCCGACGATCGTGAGCTCGGGTGGGCCGGCGCAGTTACGCGTCCACATCGATGCCAACCGCGACTGGTTCGGTATCGGCGGCGAGCTCGTCGTCGAGCAAGGACGACTCGAGCTTGCGATGCTGCTCGATGCGGTGCGCCGGCAACAGCGGTTCGTCCGGCTCGACGATCGACGCTGGATCGAGCTCTCGGAAACGCTGCGCCAGCATCTGGTCGGTGTCGCCGACCGTACGTTTTCGACGCGAAACAAGCTGGAGCTCTCGCCCGGTGCCGTACCGGCGATTCGCGCTCTGCTCGAAGCCGGGGCACGCGTAGAGACCCCGCCGGCATGGCGGCTACTCGGCGAGAGACTCGCCGCATCGACGAAGCTGCGACCGAAGCCGCCGGCCTCGCTCGCCGCCACGCTACGGCCTTATCAGGTCCAAGGTCACGCGTGGCTCAGTCGCCTCGCCGCATGGGGCGCGGGCGGCTGCCTCGCGGATGACATGGGCCTCGGCAAGACGATCCAGGCGATCGCGCTGCTACTCGATCGCGCGAAGCTCGGACCGGCGATCGTGCTCGCGCCGACATCCGTGACCCTCAATTGGATCGACGAGCTCCGCCGCTTCGGCCCGACGCTGTGTCCGGTGATCTACGGCGACCAGCCAGATCGCAGCGACTGCATCGCACGCTTGGGCAAGCGAGACGTGCTGATCGTCAGCTACGGCTTGCTCGTGCGCGACGCAGTCGAGCTGTCGTCGCGCTCGTTCGCGACGCTCGTGGTCGATGAAGCACAGGCGCTCAAGAACCCGTCGACCCAGCGTGCGAAAGCAGCGCGCGCACTCGCCGCCGATTTCCGCGTCGCGCTGACCGGCACGCCGCTCGAGAATCATCTCGGCGAGCTATGGAGCCTGTTTTCAGTCGTGTTCCCGAATCTGCTCGGCAGCTGGGAGCAATTTCGCGATCGGTTCGCAGTGCCGATCGAGCGCAACAACAGCGCCGATGCGCGTGCCGCACTGGCGCGCGTGATCACGCCGTTCCTGCTGCGCCGCACGAAGCAGGAAGTCGCACGCGAGCTACCCGCGCGCACCGAGATCCAGCTGCCGATCGCGCTGTCGAGTGAAGAAGCAGCGCTGTACGAAGACGCTCGCCTCGCAGCTGTCGCGCAGCTCACGCGTGCGACGAAGCAGACGCGCGACGAGCGCCGGCGCTTCCAGGTGCTCGCCGCGCTGACCCGCCTGCGCCTGCTCGCTTCGCATCCTCGGCTCTATGACTCGGCGTCCGCGCTCGCGTCATCGAAGATGCAGCGCCTCCTCGAGCTCCTCGACGAGCTCCGCGACGAGGGCCATCGCGCGCTCGTGTTCAGCCAGTTCACATCCCATCTCGGGCTCGTGCGCGAGGAGCTCGAAGCGGCAGGCATCTCGTTCCTCTACCTGGACGGCAGCAC
>DATDCH010000150.1:0-9523 GCA_036524455.1 Kofleriaceae bacterium
GCGATCGTCGAGGATGGGCTCCGCGCGATGTGTCTCGAGAACGTGCAGCTCGCCGGCTCGTTCCGCACGCGCACGCGGCTGCCCGATGCGCCGATCGAGGTCGATGCCCGCGCGTGCAGCGTGACTACGCCGCACAAGAGCGCGATCGATCTGCAACCACCGTCGTACTGGTTGCCCCCGGCGGTGGCCGCGCGCATGACCGCGGCCGGCATCATGCGCTACACGGTCCGGCTCGCCGACGTTCGCGCGATTCCCGAGGCTGCACGTGCCATTTGCAGCGCGGCGCGAAACTGCGAGCGTGATGGCTTCGCGCTGGTGATAGCCTAGACGTCTATGGCGCGCGTGTTCCTGGTGAATCCGCCATCGCCGGAGCCGGTGCGCACGCCGCTCTTGTCGTTCTGTCACCTCGCAGCGTCGTTGCGCGAGGCGGGTCACGTCGTCGGACTGCTCGATGCGTCGGCGCCGAACGCACCGCAAGATCACGACGAGATCGAGCTGCGCGTCGCCGCATTCGCGCCCGATCTCGTCGGCCTTCATCTCAAGACGCTGCACGTGCAGCCGGCGTACGCGCTCGCCGACCGGCTCCGCAAGTTCACGCTCGTTGCCGGTGGACCGCACGCGACGATCGTTCCCGACGAACCACTCGCGCGTGGCTTTCGCTACGCGATCCGCGGCGAGGGCGAGGAGGCACTCGTCGAGCTCGCCGATGCGATCGACGCCATGCAGCGCCGCACGACCGGGCGCGAGCTGCGGTCGCTCGCCGACATCGCGGGGCTGTCGTGGGTGGGACGAGGCATGGCGCGGCACAATCCAGCGCGACCGTTTCTCACCGACCTCGATCGGCTCGCCCCACCGTTGTCGGCGCTCGATCTGTTCGATCCGAGCTGGTACGTAGCGCTGCCCGGCACCACACTCGCGCCGGCCGGCGTGCTATCGAGCCGCGGTTGCCCCGCCGCGTGCACGTTCTGCTCGAACGACGTCACCGGTCGTAAGTTTCGCTACCGCAGCGCGCAGTCGGTTGCCGACGAAGTCGCGCTGCTGCGCGAGCGGCACGGCCTGCTCGGGTTCTCGTTCTTCGATGACTCGTTCGCGGTCGGCCGCCGCCGCGTGCGCGAGCTCTGCGATGCGATCACGTCGATCGGCGCGCCAGTGTGGTGGACGTGCACGGCGCACCCGGCGCACCTCGATCGCGACGTGCTCGCCGACATGAAGCGCGCGGGCTGCTCGGGTGTCGACATCGGCATGGAGAGCGCCGACCCGGGCATGCTCGTGCGCATCGGCAAGGGCGTCACGGTCGAGCGCGTGCTCGAGGTGCTCGCGTGGTGCCGCGACCTCGACATCCACACGGTCGTGAACTTGATGTTCGGCTGGCCCGACGAGACCGACGCCGAGCTCGACGCGACGATCGGATTTCTCGATCGCGCGGCGTCGCTCGCCGGCGGCTTCAATGCGCGCGGTGTCGTCGTGCCGTATCCGGGCACGCAGATTTACGAGCAGAACCACGAGCGGTTCGGGTTTACCGGCTGGTGGATCCGCGAGGCGCCACTCGCGTATCCGGTATTCCCGACGAGCTGGGACGAAGCCGAGATCCGGCGCGCGTACGCGACCGACCCTGCGATCGATCGCAATTTCTTTCATCACTCGCCCGGGCGGGTGGCGAAGATCCGCGACGCGCTCGCACTCAAGGCCGACGTCACCATGGCAATTACGCGACGGCGCACTGGTAACACCGGTGTGCCTGCCGCCGGCGCACGCTGAGACAGTCCTTCTTGGACCCTAAGCGTTGCGCGACGTGCCGTTGGTCACCACCATGCAAGAGGCCCATGAGTAAGGACCTCACACGCAGACAGGTCATCGGTGGCGCCGCCGGAATCGCCGGCGTCGCGATGCTCGGTGCGTGCGAGAAAGGCAAACAGACCATGACTGCCACCAAGAACAGAATGCCGGTCGCGTTCCTGCCGCACGGCGGCGGACCGTGGGCGTTCGTCGATATCGGCTGGGATCTGAAAGACGCGGACTCGCTCAAGACGTACTTGCGCGACGTCGCCGCGTTGCCGAAGACGCCGCCGAAAGCGCTGCTCGTGATCTCGGCGCACTGGGAAGAACGCGTGCCGACGGTGATGACGTCGCCGCGGCCGCCGATGCTCTACGACTATTACGGATTCCCCGAGGCGTCGTACCAGATCCAATGGCCCGCGCCGGGCGAGCCCGCGATCGCGGCGCGCGTCCAGGAATTGCTCGGCAAGGCCGGCTTCCCGAGCGCGACCGATAGCGCTCGCGGTTTCGATCACGGCACGTTCATTCCGCTCAAGCTGACGTACCCCGACGCCAACATCCCGGCCGTGCAGCTCTCGCTCAAGGCGGGCCTCGATCCCGAGGAGCACCTCGCGATAGGTCGCGCGCTCGCACCGCTGCGCGACGAAGGCGTGTTCATCATCGGCAGCGGCATGACGTTTCACAACCTGCGCGCGTTCCGCGATCCGCGGTCGCGCCCGATCGCCGAGACGTTCGACGCGTGGTTACGCGACGCCGCGACGAAGCCCGCTGCCGAACGCGATCGTGCGCTCGCGAACTGGGCGATCGCACCGGCCGCGCGCGAAGCGCACCCGCGCGAAGAACACCTGATCCCGCTGATGGTGATCGCCGGTGCGGCGGGCGACGACGTCGGAACGGTCGCCTACAACGGCACGTTCGCTGGCTTGCGGTTGTCCGCCTACCACTACGGTTGATCTCCCAATCAGGGCTAGGATGCCCCCGTGAGCAACGAAACGGACAAGGGGAAGCCGGAAGACAAGTCTGCCAAGCCGGAGACCAAGGCAGAGGTCAAGACCGACAAGGTGGACAAGGGCGACAAGAAAGCCAAGCCCGCCGACGCGTCGCCGCCGGCGTTCGACGAGCGCAAGCTCAAATACGCCGAGCTGATCCCGTTCGGCAGCTCGTTCTCGCCGGGCGAGCTGATCGGCATGGTCTCCGATGGCCGCGCGATCGTGCGTGCGAACACGGCGCTCGCGCTCGCGGCGGCAAATCATCCAACCAGCGAGCTGGTCACGCTGCTGCGCGACAGCGAAGTCAGCGTCGGGCTCGCCGCGGCCGAAGCGATCTCTCGCTTGGGCCCGCTCGCGAAGCCGCTCGTGCCCGGTGTTGCGCAAGCCGCCGGCGGTGCGAAGCCCGAGGTCACCGACGCGATCGTCGCGGCGCTCGCCGAGCTGATCGGCAAAGCCGACGAAGAAATGACGCTCGCGCTCGACGTGCCGCAAGACACCGCGATGAAGAGCGTGATCGCCGCGTGCAAGCTGGCGGGCAAGGCCGGCGTCGCGTTTCTGACGCGCGCGACGCGTCACGAGCGCAGCCGGATTCGCGTCAACGCGATCGCCGGTCTCGGCAAGCTCGGCAAGACCGACGCCGATACCGCGATGGCATGTCTGACGCAGATCGAGGCGAGCGACCCGGTTCCCGACGTTCGCACGGCCGCGAAGCACGCGATGCTCGCCGTCGTCGCGCGCGAGAAGACGGCCGTCGTCGACGGGCTGCCCAAGAACATTCCGGACTTCGAAGTGCGCAAGCTGACCAACAGCGAGCTGTCGGAGTACGCCGACGGCATCGACATCGATCAGATGATGTTCGCGCTGCAAGACGGCCGCGATCACGTGCGCGTCAACGCGGCGCGCGCGCTTGCCGTCAAAGGCGCGAAGGCGGGACGTGCCGCGACCGCGATGGGTCTGCTCATGCGCGACAGCGTGCCGTCGGTGCGCCGCGAGACCGCGAAGGCAATGGGCAAGCTCGGCGTCGAAGCCGTCGCCGCAGCGCCGGATCTCGTCGGTGCGCTCGGTGATAGCGATAGCGAGGTCGCGGAGACCGCGTCGGATACGCTCGAAGGCATGGGCGCGAGCGCGCTCGAGGCGCTCATCAAAGGTCTCGAGGCGGGCGGCGAGGCACACGGCCGCCGTGTCGCCGCGCTGATCACGAAGCTGCCGCGCTCGGCCGACGTGCTGACCGAAGCGTTCAAGAGCCCAGCGGTCAACGTGCAGGTCAACTCGGCCGCAGGCCTCGGCATGCTCGGCAAGAACATCAGCCCGGCGGGATTGCAGGCACTGCACGGCGCGCGCACGGGCGGCGACGTGCGAACGCGCGCTGCGGTGCGTGCCGCGCTCGACATCATCGAGGCACGCGGCGACACCGGCCCGAAGGCGCTCAGTATCGCTGGGTTCGAGGATCGATTCATGACGCTCGCCGAGCTCGACAAGGCAAAAGCCGAGGTCGAGAAGCTCGGCGTGGCGGACCTGACCGCGTATCTGACCGACGGCCGCGACGTCGTGCGCGCGAATGCCGCGCTCGGTCTCGGCGTGCTCGGTGCGGCATCGCAGGGCTCGGCACTGCCGCTCGGCGTGCTGCTCCGCGACGATGCGCCGAAGACTCGCCTCGCAGCCGCGCAGGCGATCGATCGGATCGGCGACGCGGCGGTGCTCGAGACCGCGGATTATCTCGTCGGTGCGCTGCGCGATGCCGACGAAAAGGTCGCGGAGACCGTCGCCGGTGTACTGCGCGCGCGCAAGACGCGAATGATCAGCGCGCTCGTGAAGGGCCTCGAGACTGACGATCCGCGCCACGGCAAGCGCATCGTCGAGGTGATCAACGTGCTGCCCGACGCGTCGGAGATCCTGTGCGACGCGTTCGAGAGCCCGGCGGTCAACGTTCAGGTCAACGCGGCGGTCGGTCTCGGGTTGCTCGGTCCCGACAAAGTCGGCAAGGGGCGTAAGAAGCTCGAAGGCGCACGCACAGGTGGCTGGGAGCGCACGCGCGAGGCCGTGCGCAAAGCGCTCGACACGCTCGACGGGCCGCGCAAGACGGGACCCGACGAGATCACGATCGAAGGCTTCGAGGACCGCATCCTCGAGCCGGCCGCGTTCGCCGACCCGGCGAAGCTGCGCGTTGACGATCTGGCGGCGAATCTCATCGATGGCCGGCCGGTCGTGCGCGCGAACGCAGCGACCGGGCTAGGGGCGGTCGGCGCAGCCGCGATGGGTGCGCTGAGCGGGCTCGCGGTGCTGATGCGCGACGACGACATGCGCGTGCGCATCGCGGCGGCCAACGCGATCGACAAGCTCGGCGATGATGCGGTGCGCGAAGCCGCGCCGTTTTTGGTCGGCGCGCTGCGTGGTGATGCCGAGGTCGGCAAGACGGTTGCGAAGGTACTCGGCGCGCGCAAGGCGAAGGTGCTCGGCGCGCTGCTCAAAGGCCTCGAGACCGACGACGAGCCGCAGGCGCGCCGCATCCTCGAGCTGATCAACGCGCTGCCCGATGCGTGCGAGATCCTCTGCGACGCATTCGAGAGCCCGGCGGAGAACGTTCAGGTCAACGCGGCGATGGGCATCGGCATGCTCGGCGAGAAGCGAGCCGGGACCGCGGGGAAAAAGAAGCTCGAGGGCGCGCGCACCGGTGGCTTTGCGCGCACGCGCGAGGCTGTATTCAAAGCGTTGGCCGCCCTACGCGGCTAACTGCCGCCAAAAACGAACCCCAAAACCGCGCTGCGCATCCGGTATCCTGGAGCCGTGCTACGCGGGGTGATTGCCGTCGCGCTGTGCGTGGGTTGCTATAGCCCTGCGTTCGGCCCGGGTACACCCTGCGAGACCGACTGCCCAGGTGATCTGGTGTGCATCGATCGCGTGTGTCGCGAGCCAGGCTACGTGCCGGATCCCGACGGCGGCATGCCGATGCAAGACGGCGACGGCGACGTGACCATCGATGCGCCCGACGCCGCACCTGGCGATGCAGACGGCGACGGCGTCGACAATGCGCTCGACAACTGCCCGGAGAGGGCGAACGCCGATCAGCACAACGAAGACAGCGACGCGCCGGGCGATGTCTGCGATCCGTGCCCGCACTTGACCGGCGGCGCGATCGATGGCGATGGCGATGGCGTCGGCGACGCCTGCGATCCACAGCCGACGATCGCCAAGCAAATGATCCGGTTCTTCGATCCGTTCACGACCGACATGACGGGCTGGATGCACGAGAGCGGGGCCGGGCGCGTCGGCGAGACGCTACGCATCTCGGGCGCCGACTTGTCGAGCTACTTGATGCTCACCACCGGCGAGGCACGCATCGCGATGGCGGGCACGATCGCTGCGATCATGAGCCCGGCGGGCGAGCACCAGCTCTCGCTCATCATCGGCAAGAACCAGACCGGCAACATCTACCACTACACGGAGTTCTACGACTCCGGTGGCAGCGACGGCGAAATCTCGATCACGAAGGCGAACAACGGCACGTACACGAACCTCGGCGGAACGTCGTATAGCGGCACGTTGCCGCTCGGTGCATGGTCGATGCGCGTCGATCAATCGGTCTCCTCGCAACGTATGGGCTTCGAAGCGAAGCTCGGCGGCATCGCCTACGGCCCGTATCAGGGCAGCACGGCGCAGGCGCCGGCACTGGTCGCGGCCCCGCGCCTCGAGGTCTACGTCGCGAACGCCGACATACGACTCGACTACTTCATCGTGATCGAAACCATGCCCTAGGCCGCTTTGGGTTTGCGCAGTCGCGCGTCGAGGCTGAACCGACCCGGACCCATCGCGACGATCATGAATAGACCGCCCATGATGGCCAGGTTCTTCATGAACTGCACCATGTTTGTCTTCGCCGCGGGCTCGGCCATGGTCCAGAAGTTGTGCATCATGAAGTTCGTCAGCACGAGGAACGCGACCAGGCCGAGCGCACCGATGCGGGTGAGCAGCCCGAACGCGAGCGAGAGGCCACCAGCGATCTCGGCGATGCCTGCGATGATCGCGAGCGTCCCGGCGTTGGAGATCCCGGCGCTCTCCATGTAAGCGACCGTGCCCGCGGTGTCGGTCAGCTTCGCGAAGCCGCTCGTCACGAAGATCGCGGCGATCAGAAGACGGCCGAGGAGGGCTGTGCCGTTGCGCGGTACCACCGGCGCCACTGTGTCATCGGCGACCGGATCATACGGGCGACCGTATGCGAATCGTTCAGCGATTGAAGCCTGCATGGCGAGAGGTGCTGCATAGAACGTGCACGCCATTGTTTCCCTGGCTGGTCAGTCAGTTGACACGCTTGGTCGCAAGTACGCAAATCAGCCATGCGCCGAGTGTTGGTCCTGTTCGCGCACCCCGTGCTCGAACGATCGCGTGTGAACCGGAGGTTGCTCGACGGCATTCGCGACCTCGAGGGTGTGACGATTCGCGATCTCTACGAGGACTACCCGACGCTGCATATCAACGTGCAGCGCGAGCAGGCTGACCTGCTCGCCCACGACGTGATCGTGTTCCAGCACCCGTTCTATTGGTACTCGTCTCCCGCGCTGCTCAAGGAGTGGCAGGACCTCGTGCTCGAGCACGGTTGGGCCTACGGTGCGGGCGGTACGCACCTGCGCGGCAAGCTGACGCTGAACGCGATCACGACCGGCGGTCCGGAGGCGGCGTATCAGCGCGGCGGCTACAACCGATTCAGTATTCGCGAGCTGCTCGCGCCGTGGGACCAAACGGCGCACCTGTGCGGGATGCGGTTCCTCGCACCATTCGCGGTGCACGCTGCGCTCAAGGTGAGCGGCGATGCTGATGTCGCGCCATACCGCGCCGCATATCGCAGGTTGATCGAGGCGCTGCGCGACGAGCGCATCGATCTCGACGCAGCAGCGGCCGCGCAGAATCTTGCACTCGAGCTCGACCGCGTGCTCGCACCTCGGGAGGTCGCATGACCGAATCGGTTCTCGCGCAAGCGTTTGTCTATTTGTGCGCAGCCGTGATCTTCGTGCCGATCGCGAAGCGGCTCGGCCTCGGTGCGGTGCTCGGCTACCTAGTCGCCGGCGTCGTGATCGGTCCGTGGGTGTTCGGGTTCGTCGGTGACGAGCGCCACTCGGTGCAGCACTTCTCCGAGTTCGGCGTCGTCATGATGCTGTTCGTCGTCGGGCTCGAGCTGCGGCCATCGCTGTTGTGGCAAATGCGGCGGCCGATCTTCGGGCTCGGCACGGCACAAGTGGTGGCCTGCGCGGCGGCGATCGCCGGAGGCGCGATGCTGTTTGGTGTCGATTGGAAGCCGGCGGTCGCGGTCGGCCTCACGTTCGCGATGTCATCGACGGCGATCGTGTTGTCGACGCTCGCCGAGCGCGGCTTGCTCAAGACCAGCGGCGGGCAGGCGAGCTTCTCTGTACTGCTGTTTCAAGACATCTCGGTGATTCCGATCCTCGCGGTGTTCCCGGTCCTCGGCATCGCGGCGATCGGCGCCGCGGGCGAAGCGAGCAGACCGGCGTGGCAATCGGCGTTGCTGTCGATCGGCGCGGTCGTCGGGGTGTTCGTGATCGGCCGCTACCTCGTGCGTCCGCTGTTTCACTTCCTCGCACGAGCCAGACTGCGCGAATCGTTCACCGCCGCGGCTCTGCTGATCGTCATCGGCATCGCGTTGCTCATGCAGACTGCCGGCCTGTCGCCCGCGCTCGGCACGTTCCTCGCCGGCGTTCTGCTCGCCGACAGCGAATACCGCCACGAGCTCGAGACCGACATCGAGCCGTTCAAAGGCCTGCTCCTCGGCCTGTTCTTCATCACCGTCGGCGCTCAGCTCGACTTCGGCCTGATCGCGAACGAGCCGCTGAATATCGCCGGGCTCGTCGTCGGTGTGATCGCGCTCAAGCTCGTTATCCTGCGTGTGCTCGGCAAGCTGTTCGGGCTCGATCGCCCGGCGCGTTGGCTCCTCGCTTTCGCGCTCGCGCAGGTCGGTGAGTTCGCGTTCGTGCTGCTCAAGCTCGGTGTCGACGAACGCGTGTTCTCCGACGCCTTCGCGAGACCGCTCGTCGCGGTCGTCGCGATCTCGATGGCGCTGACGCCGCCGCTCTTCATCGCGCTCGAGCGCTGGGTGTTGCCACGCGTGACCGAGCGCGGCAGCGAGCGTCCGCAAGACGAGATCAAGGACGCCGACGCACCGGTCATCATCGCGGGATACGGCCGGTTCGGTCAGATCGTCGGCCGCATCCTGCGCGCCGCCGGCTTCAAAGCCACCATCCTCGATCTCGATCCGGCGATCATCGACATGCTGTCGAACCTCGGGGTCAAGACCTACTACGGCGACGCTTCGCGTCTCGACTTGCTCCACGCCGCCGGTTGCGAGAGAGCCAAGCTGTTCGTGATCGCCGTCGACGATCCCGAGGAGACAAAGAAGATCGCCGAGCACGTGCGGCACAACTTCCCGCACTTGCCGGTCATCGCGCGCTGCCGCAGCCGCACGCAGTACTGGGACCTGCGCCAGCTCGGCATCAAGCACGTGTTCCGCGAGACGTTCGCCGCCTCGTACGAGACCGGCATCATGGCGCTGCGCATGCTCGGTTACCGCGCATTCACCGCGCAGCGACTCGCCCAGCGCTGGCGCGAGCACGAGGAGGCGCTGATCGAGGAATCGCTCGACGCGAAGTACGACGACGACGCGACGTACTGGGAGCGCGCGCGCGTCGCGATGGCGGAGGCCGAGAAGCTGATGCGCCAGGAGAACCCGAACGTGCTCGCCGACGACGCGTGGG
>DATDCH010000151.1:0-24469 GCA_036524455.1 Kofleriaceae bacterium
CACGATCAAGGCCGGACAATACGAGGTCTCGTTCATTGCGGGCCAGGGCTCGCAGACCGCGCAGGTCCAGCAGCTGATCAACGACTTCGAGGCGTTGTTCACGTGCGGCAGTGGCGGCGGTCTCAGCTGCGGCTCGGATTACTCGTGCGAGCAAGGCTCGTGCATCGAAGATCAATCGTGCGTGTGCACCACGCAGTATGATCCGGTGTGCGGCACGAACGGCGTGACGTACTCGAACGCGTGCAACGCAGGCTGCGCCAACATCGGCGTCGCGCACAGCGGCGAGTGCGGCATTCCCGGCGACATGTGCGGCGGGCTGATGGGCCGGCCGTGCCTCGACGACAACCGCTGCCGCTACGGCGAGTCTACGTTCACCGCGCCGCACCCCGACGCGAGCGGCACGTGCGTCGCGCACAACTACTGCGATGCACCGCTCGACTGCAACGGTCTGCCGCACATCGCGGTCCCCGGTGCATGGGCGTGCAACACGAACGCGTGTGCGTGGCACGCGGGTCCTGCATGGCAGACGCTCGCGAACGGCCGGTTCCAGACGACGAACCCGTACGCGAACAACACGTCGGTGTGGAAAGAGATCTACTTACCGAGCGGCGCGCAGATCATGCGGCTGCGCTCGTCGCGATTCCGCACCGAAGCGAACTACGACAAGCTCGAAGTGTGGACGTGGAAGAACGGCGCGTGGGCGAAGATCAAGACGTACAGCGGCACCACGGGTCCCGCGCTCACCGACGAGTTTCCCGGCCAGTATCACTACCTCCGGTTCGTCTCCGATAGCTCGGTGACGGACAGCGGCGTGGTGGTCGACGCCGAGTATCGCTGACCCGGCGAGTCGCGCTGCCGGCGTCCAGCATGCGGACGCGACGCCACGCCGCGGAACGTCGACGGCGCTACGTGGTCTTTGCGTTGCAGTCTCCGCCGAGTGTCGTTCGGGATTGTGCTCCGGACGTAACTCGAACAGATTGGAGACTCGCGATGACATCCGAGGATCGTGCTCGCTTCGAAGTGCTGCTCGAACGCATCGAGGCGAACGTCAGAGTAATTGCGGAGGGGCAAAGTGCGATCGTCGACCGACTCGATCGGATCGAGAATCGACTCATGATTCTTGAGGTCAAAGTCGACAAGCTCGAGATACGGGTCGGCGCCCTGAGATGCGGGTCGGCGCGCTCGAGTTGCGCGTCGGATCACTCGAGCTCAAGTCCGACAAACTCGAGCAAACGGTTGACCGAGTGGATCGTCGCCTGGTTGGCGTCGAGAAGCATCTTGGATTCGACGGCGGCCCGCCGCCTCGCAAGCGGCGCACATCGGCGAAGAAGCGCGCCGCCTAGTTACCCGCGCGGTCCAGATCGGTCACGTCGATCGCGCGATCGATCAGCTGCTGCTCGAAGCGCTGCGCGCCGAGAGCGCGCCACGTCTGATACTCGCGCTCGCTGATTGGCAACACCTGAGCGAGCGTGATCGCCGGCGGACCCTCGTCGAGCGGTAGCGCGATGCCCCACGCTTTCGGCGACTGCACGTAGATGTGCGGCAGACGCTCAGACAGGTCACCGGCTTTGAGCGCTGCGACGACGTCGCGCACCATCGTGCCGGGCTCGGGGAAGAAGCGCGTCTCCGACAAATGGAACGTCAGGTTCGCGAGGATCTGCGCGCATGCATCGACATCGACGCTCGACGCGAGCACGAGCTCGACACGCGGCCGCTCGGCTTCGTGCCACTCGGCGTTGGACAGGCCGAGCGTGACGAACGTGGTCGCGCCGCGCGCGGGCACGTTCGGGATCCGGCCGATGTCGACGTAGCGCTCGGGATGATTCGCATGGTGATAGCGCTGCGTGCCGAACGCACCGAACAATCCGTGCAGGCGCTCGGCCGCGCGCGTCGACACGTGCAAGAACACCGCGAGCTGCGGCGTTGCGAGCGCCATCTCGGCCCACGACGGCTGGATCGAGATCGTGCGCTTGAGGTAATCGCGCGCGATCACCTTGTTGCCGATTTCGGCGTGTGCGAGGGCGCCACCCCACAGCGCAGTCGCGCTATCCGGACGCAGACCGATCGCTTGATCGAACGCGCGCGCGGCTTCGTGTGGCTTGCCCATACAGAGTAGCGCGTGACCGAGACCACGCCAGCCAAGTGGATGATGGGGATACACCGCGACGGCCCGTTCGAAGCGAGCGGCGGCTTCTCCGAAACGCTCTGCGCGAAACAGCTCGTCGCCTTCGCGAACCAGCGTGTCTGCTGCGGCCTGGCTCATGCCGAGTGGGAGTAGCACGACATTTCCCGGCGCGGGGGTGTGCTATGACACGGCGCATGACTGCGGCTGTTGGTGCAGACGTCGAGGCTCTCTGTTCGAAGTGCGGTGACGTCTGGCATGTGGTCGTCGCCAAAGTTGGTGCGCAAATCGTCAAGGTTCAGTGCAAGCAGTGCGGTGGTTATCACCGCTACAAGTCGCCGCACGGCGCGCCGAAAGAGAAGCGACAGCCGAACCCGTTTGCACCGCGCGCCGAGCGCGCACCGAAAGCTCCCGTCGAGCGGTTCGAGAAACCAGCGGTCGCGGCGGATCTGACGAAGCCCGTGCGGACCTACGCCGCGAACCTCAAGTACGAGGTCGGCGAGCGCGTCGAGCACCCCAGCTTCGGGCAAGGCGTCGTCGAGGTATCAGAGCCCGGCAAGGTCACCATGTTCTTCGCGACGGGACGTCGCGTGCTCGTGCAATCGAAAGAAGGCGCGAGCGGCAGTGGTCTGACGCGGCCCAAGCCGTTCGATCATTCGAACCCCGCCGGCGGCAAACCCGTCGGCGAAACCTGATCGACGCGATGGCTCGACCGCGACGACTCGGTCTGCTCGGCCCGATCCTCGTGATCGTCGGTGCACTCGTCGCTGCCGCCGGCACTTGGTACATGGTCCGCGCGCGACCCGAAGCGGGCGACGTGATCGACACGATCACGCTCGACGCGAACGCGAAGCTCGTGATTCGCGCCGAGCGCGGCGGCAACCGTTCGTTCGTCGAGCTGCACGAGCACGGCAAGCTGAAGTGGCAGGCGTTGATTCCGCCGTATGCGGGCGCCGCGGGTCGGCGTGCCGTCGCGTGGAGCGATCGCGCGATCACCGTGCGCGTCGATCGCGAGAGTGGGCGTGCCGAGGTGTTCGCGTTCTCGCGCTCGACCTCATCGAAGCTCGGTGCGCTGCGACTCGCGCAAGCGCACGAACCGATCCGCATCCATCGCGAAGGTCCGATCACGCTCACCGATCACGTGCGCTCGTACGAGCTGATAGGCGGCGCGGGCTGGAACGAGCTGATCGCGATCGATCTCGCATCGGGCGAAGGAGTCTGGCGCGCGGTGCTCGGAGCAACCCCGATTCGCGCGGGCGGGGCCGAGGCCGGGAAGGTGTGGCTCGAGCAGGGAGACACGCGGCGCTGGTTCGACGCGGCGACCGGACGCGAGGACACCCCCGTTCGGCCGTCCAACCCGCGGGAGTAACAGCGGAATCGTCACGGACCGTCTGTAACGGTCCCGTCACCTGCAGGGTATACTTTCGTTGAATGCCTCTGGAACGACCGATCGTGGCTCCCGATCCCGCGACCTCGGGCGTTCATCGACTCGAGCTCGTGACCGAGGAGCCGAAGGAGCGACCCTCGCTGCGGTCGTTCGAGATGCCTGGTCGCACGCCGCCCGCGCCGGGCATCGGCGAGATCGTGCCGACCGATCTCAGTGCGCCCGAGCTCTATCTCAATCGCGAGCTCACGTACCTCAACTTCTGTTGGCGCGTGCTGCACGAGGCCGAGGACGATCGACTGCCGCTACTCGAGCGCGTCAAGTTCATCGCGATCGTCAGCTCGAACATCGACGAGTTCTTCCAGAAGCGCATCGGCGGTCTCAAGCAGCAGGTCGGCGCGCAGCTGCACTCGGTCACGCACGACGGCCGCACGCCCGCGCAGCAGATCGCCGACGGCCTCGATCTGATCACCAAGCTCGAAGCGCGCAAGATCCAGATCCTCGACAAGGTGAAGACCGAGCTCAAGGGCGTCGGCGTATGGGTCGCGCCGTACAAGGAGCTCGATCCGCAGCAGCAGGCGTGGGTGCGCGAGCACTACCTGCGCAACATCTTCCCGCTCGTCACGCCGCAGGCGATGGACCCGGCGCACCCGTTCCCGTTCGTGTCGAACCTGTCGCTGAACTTGCTGGTGTCGCTGCGCTACGAGCACGACGCCGAGCCGCTGCTCGCGCGCGTCAAGATTCCGACCGGCGGCGGCATGTCGCGCTTCGTGCGCGTCGGCACGTCGCGAACGTTCGTCGATCTCACCGACGTGATGGCGAACAACCTCGACCTGTTGTTCCCGGGCATGGAGGTCGAGGGCTGCGCGATGTTCCGGGTTACTCGTAACGCAATTGCAGAGCGCGACGAGGAAGAAGCCGACGACTTGCTCGAGATGATCGAGATCGAGCTACGCAAGCGCAAGTTCGCACCGGTGGTGCGCCTGCAGGTCGACAAGTTCATGGAGCCGCACCTGCGCGGCCGGATTGCCGCCGAGCTCGGCCTCGACGAAGGCCAGGACGTGTTCGAAGCCGACGGTATGCTCGGCCAGCGCGACCTGATGGAGATCGCGACGCTCGACATCCCCGAGCTGCGCGACCCACCGCATGCGCCCGCGCAGCCGGTCGACTTCATCTCCGACGGCAACATCTTCCACGCGATCCGCGACCAGAAGCACCTGATGGTGCATCACCCGTACGAGTCGTTTCAGGAGAGCGTCGAGCGGTTCTTCCGCGAAGCCGCCGACGACCCGAAGGTGCGCGCGATCAAGACCACGCTCTACCGCACGTCGCGTGACAGCGCGGTGATCAAGCACCTCGTGCGCGCCGCACAGAACGGCAAGCAGGTCGCCGTCGTGCTCGAGCTCAAAGCGCGGTTCGACGAGGAAGCGAACATCAAGTGGGCTTCGCGGATGGAGCGCGCCGGCATCCACGTCACGTACGGCGTCGTCGGACTCAAGACGCATACAAAGATCACACTCGTCGTGCGCCACGACTACGACGGCCTGCGCCGCTACGCGCACCTCGCGACCGGCAACTATCACGCCGGCACCGCGCGCCTCTACACCGACCTCGGTCTGTTCACGTGCGACGAAGGCATTGGCCGCGATTGCACGGAGCTGTTCAATTATCTGACGACCGGCTACAAGCCGCGCCGCAAGTATCAAAAGCTACTCGTCGCGCCGAAGCAGCTCAAGGCTGCATTGCTCGAGAAGATCGAGCGCGAGATTGCGCTGGTCGGCCAGGGCGAGCGCGGCCACATCCAGTGGAAGCTCAACGCGATCGAAGACGTCGACATCGTGCGCGCGCTCTACCGTGCGGCGCAGCGCGGTGTGACGATCGACTTGATCGTGCGCGACACCTGCCGGTTGCGGCCCGGCCTCGACGGCGTGTCGAGCTCGATCAAGGTCGTCAGCGTGATCGGCCGCTTCCTCGAGCACGCGCGCATCTATTACTTTCACAACGGCGGGCGCGCCGAGTACTACCTCGGCTCCGCCGATGCGATGCAACGCAACCTCGAGAAACGCGTCGAGGTGCTGGTTCCCGTCGAGGATCCGCGCCTGCAATCCGAGCTGCGGTTCATCATCGACACCCAGCTTTCGGATCAACGCGGCGCATGGGACATGCTGCCCGACGGCAGCTACGTGCAGCGCAGCGGCCTCAACGCGAAGCACACCCAGCAGCAGATGATCGAGCGTACCGAGCGCCGCCTCAAGGAAGCGACGCGATTGCGCCGCCGCAAGGTGCAGGCCGTTTCTCGCCGCCGCCGCTAGCGCGACCGCTCACTGCGGGACAGCTTTGTAAACCGTAGCCGTCGTGCTCGAGCCGAGGCTGTACCACAGCGACGCGCAGTCGTCGGAGACGTACGGCGTGCGCACGTTCTGTACGGATTGAGCGGTGTCGCGAACCTGGATGACGTTCGCGCGGTCGAACGCTTTCGTCAGATCGGTGCGGTCGATCATGAAAACGCGTTGACTGGTTTGGCCCATCCGCACGCCGCCGAAGTACATGCGGTAGCCATCGGGCGACAGGTTGGCGTCGGTGATCGCGCTCATGCCGAGCGTGATGGCGCGGTAGTTGAACACCAGCGTCCAGCCGGCTTCGTCTTCGCGCAGCTCGAAGAACTCGTCGTTGGTCGCGTTCGTCACGACCATGCGACGCTTCGCGCCGTTGCCGGCCGACGGCACACCCGGGACCTCGTAGCTGTCGATCACGATGTTCTGCACCGTGATCGGCGCCGGCGTCGACCACGTGCCTGCACCATCGCGCGTCGACGACACGATGCTGCAGCACACCGGCTGGTTCCAGGCCAGGAGCAGCTCGTTGCCACTCGGCGCGAGCCGCGGGGCGCGCAGCCCGCTGATGCTCGCGAACAGCTCGACGGTCTTCTGCGTCGTGCCCGCAGGCGTGTAATAGATCCGGCCGTTGTCCTCGAACACCGCCGACGTCAGGGACGCATCGACGGTGTAGAACGTGCCCGCGCCGATCATCGATGGATCCCAGGCCGCCGGCAGCGTGCAGTGCATCGGTGGGATTGGCGGCGTGTCGGGAAGTGCGGCGTCGATCGCGGGCGCGTCGATCGCCTGCGGCTTGACGTCCTGTAATTGGAACAGCACATCGCAGCCGCCCAACAGGATTCCGCAGCCGGCTAACAGCGCGAAGCTTGCGGCGATGCGCACACCTCATTGTATAGCGATCAGCGTCGGGCGAGCGCGCTTGGTTCCGCGGGCTCGGGCCGAGCCTCGACGCCGAGGTGGGTGCCGAGATTGCGCAGGAAGTGCTCGAGGGTCGCGCTCTGCGAAAACACGGTCTTCGACAAGAAGCGGAACACCGGGTTCTTCACGAAGCCGTCCTCGGTGATCGTCAGCGTGCTGTCTGGCGCGGTGCCGTCGCTGCTAGCCAGCTCGTAGATCCAGCGGCCACCGAACGGCAACCGCTCGTCGGCGATGCGCGTGATGCGAATGCCCGGTGCGCTCGAAGTCGGCGCGCGATCTTCGTCGATCACGTAGGTGATCACGCCCTGCGCCGTGATCTCGCGAAAGCAAGGCTTGCCGTCGCGCGCGTCGAGATGCTCGACCTTGCGTAACCCTTTGCGCCAGCTCGTCTGGCCGTCGAGATCGGAGAGCGCAAGCCACACGTCGCTGGCGGGCTTCGCGAGCTTCGCGCGCCGCGCGGCGACATGCTCGCGCGGCAACGTGGCGCCGATGATGGCCATGATGACGACGAGAGCGGCCAGACTGCCGACGATGTAGAGGATCCAGATCATGGGTGCCTGTTAGCGCGTGCCGCGATAGTTCGTCAAAACGAACAATCTACGCCCGTCGTTTCGAGCCCATGAGCCGGCGCGCCGCTTCGGCGAGCAGCTCGATGCCGCGCACTGCGACTTCGCGTTTGCCTGCCGGCAGCCGAGCGAGCAGCGCGTCGACGCGATCGGCATCGAGCACCGAGGTCGACTGCATCTGCTCGACCCCGGCCTTCGTGATCCGCAGCTGCACCTTGCGACCGACGCGCCGGCGCTCGACGAGCCCGAGCGACTCGAGGTGATCGATCGCTTCGGTCATCGTCGATGGTCCGATGCCGAGGTGCTTCGCGAGCTCACCAGCACTCACCGGCGCAAGCTCGTCGAGGTGGGCGAGCACCGACGAGTCTCGATCGGACAGGCCGTGGCCACGGCGACGCGTGGTGTGCTCGACGTGACACGCGAGGTACAGCTGCGGATACGCGCGCTGGACGCGGCGAATGTGATCGGCCATCGCCCGTGCGTTAACGCGAGAACCTCGCAAAAGCCAGCGCGCTATGCTGCGTGGATGCAGTGCCCACGGTGCGCCGCCGAAATGGACCAGCCAGGTGGTCCATGGTGTCGCGCGTGCGAAACCCAGTACTACAGCTGGGTGCGCCAGCACGCAGCCGACATCATCTGGCAAACCGGAACCGGTGCGATCGTAGCGATGGTGATCGGGCTTGGCCTCCCACTACTCGGGCTCGCACCGATCATCGGTATCGCAGGCGTGCTGATCGGGTTCACCACGTTTCTCGGCCTGCGCAGCTGGGGCAAGCAGCGCAGGCGCCGCCAGTTCCTCGCCGATGCGCTACCGCGCGCCTACCTGCCGAGCAAGACCTGACCGAAAAGCCAGCGCGCGGTTAGGTCTCGACGCGAGCCGACACAGTAGAGTCATGATCATGGCAGTCACCCGCAGCACCGATAAAGAGCCGACATGAGCGGCGGTGGTGGTGGGGGCGGAGGAGGCGGCGGAGGCGCGGGCGGAGGCGCGGGCCAAGGTGGTGGGGGTGGCGCCGGCGCAGGCCAGAAACAGGGTGTCGCCGATCCGCACAAGGCACTCAACCAGCCCCCACCGTCGGAGCCGGTGCACTGGCGCAGCTACCTCGGCGTCTTCAAGTACAGCGGGCGCGCGATCCGCCTCGTGTGGGCGACCAACCGCGCGATCGCGATCGGGCTCGCGGCCGGCAGCCTCGTGGCGGGCCTGTTACCGATGGGGATCGCCTGGGTGGGGCGTCACCTGATCAGGTCGATCGAAGCTGCGTCGGACGCCTACTCGGTCGCGACTCGTGACACCGCGCTCGGCTGGCTTGCCATCGAGCTCGGCCTCGTGGTCGGCCTCGCGGTGGTCATGCGGCTGCTCGGCATGGTGCGCAGCCTGCTGCGCCAGCAGCTCGGCAACAAGATCAACGTTCAGATCCTCGAGAAGGCACTGACCCTCGAGCTCACGCAGTTCGAAGACTCGGAGCTCTACGACAGCCTGACGCGCGCCCGGCGCGAGGCCTCGTCGCGGCCGCTGTCGTTGGTGTCGCAGACGTTCGAGCTGCTTCAGAACCTGCTGACGATCGTCAGCCTCGGCATTCTGTTAGCGACGTTTTCGCCGATCGCGCTCGCCGTGCTGATGGCCGCGGCGATCCCGCCGTTCGTCGCCGAGCTCAAGTTCTCCGGCGACGCCTTCCGGTTGTCGCGCTGGCGTACGCCCGAGACCCGCGAGCAGCTCTACGTCGAGGCGGTCCTCGCGAACGACAGCTACGCGAAGGAGGTCAAGCTGTACGGGCTCGGGCCGCGATTCCTCGCCCGCTACAAGCGGATCTTCGAGCGCGTGTACGCGACCGATCGCGCGCTCGCGATCCGGCGCGCGATCTGGGCGATCGCGCTCAATACCGTCGCCTCGATCGCGTTCTACGGCATGTATTTGTGGATCGCCATCGAGACCATGCGCGGCGTGATCGACATCGCTGCGATGATCATGTACTCGGGCGTGTTCAAGGGCGCGCAGTCCGCGATGTCCAGCGCGCTCGGCGACATCGGCGGGATGTACGAGGACAACCTCTACCTCTCGAACCTGTACGAGTTCCTCGACACGCCGACCCTGTCGCGCAGCGGCTCGGAGACCGCGGGACCCAAGCCCGGCGATGGCGTGCGGTTCGAGAACGTATCGTTCACGTATCCCGGCTCGCACGAGATCGCGCTCGACGGCGTCACGCTGCACATCCCGCCCGGCAGCAAGCTCGCGATCGTGGGCGAGAACGGCTCCGGCAAGACCACGCTGATCAAGCTGCTTACCCGGCTCTACGAGCCGACCCAAGGCCGGATCACGCTCGACGGCCGCGACCTGCGCGAGTGGAGCGTCCCCGCGCTCCACCGCCGGATCGGCGTGATCTTCCAGGACTTCGTGCGCTACCAGCTGACGGTCGGCGAGAACATCGGGGCCGGCGACGATCGGGCGTACGACGATCGCGCGCGCTGGGACGACGCGGCCGAGCGCGGCCTCGCCAAGCCGCTGATCGAGACGCTGCCGGATCGCTACGACACGCAGCTCGGCAAGTGGTTTCGCAGGGGCCGCGAGCTCTCGCTCGGTCAGTGGCAGAAGGTCGCGCTCGCGCGATCGTTCATGCGCCGCGACGCCGAGATCCTGGTGCTCGACGAGCCCACCGCATCGATGGACGCCGAGGCCGAGGTCAAGATCTTCGAGCGGTTTCGCGAGCTGACGGATGACAAGATCGCGATCGTGATCTCGCACCGGTTCTCCACCGTGCGCATGGCCGACCAGATCATCGTGCTCGATCGTGGCAAGATCATCGAGCGCGGCTCGCACAACGAGCTCGTCGCCAAAGGCGGTCGTTACGCGACGCTGTTCAATCTGCAAGCCCAGGGGTACCGATGAGAGCGCTCCTGCTAATTGTCTTGATCACCGCCGCATGCGGCTGCCCGCAGAAACCCGGCACCGAGACCGGCGGCTCACAGACGCCACCCGCACAAACGCCACCCGCACAAACGCCAGCCGCGCAAACGCCACCCGCACAGACGCCGCCCGCGCAGACGCCACCCGCGCAGACGCCACCTGCGCAAACGCCACCTGCGCAAACGCCGCCCGGCTCGGGCTCGACGGCAGAGCCCGCACCGAACTGGCCGAAGACACCGCCCGGCATCGGCGAGACCTGCGGCCCGAACGACGCGTGCGCGAAGGGCCTCGCGTGCGTGGCCTACTACGGCATCGCCGGCCCGCGCGGCGGTCAGTTCAAGAGCTGCGAGGTCCAGTGCAAAGGTGACGGCGGCTGCCCCGCTGGCCACAAGTGCATCACGATCGCCGACGGTCCCGGTCAGGTCTGCCGCAAGTAGCCGCGGCCCAACCGAAGTCCTGCGCGAGCACGAACCTGAAACCGCGGTGGCCACCGCGTTGTCACGAGATCATGCGCCTCGCGGTGATCGCGTACCTACTCGGGCCTGCGCTCGCTGCGTGCACGCACTCGATATCACCGAGCACCGCCGCCTCGCCGAGCACCGCCGCGTCCGCATCGCCGAGCCCGGCCACCGCGTCGAGCGCAGGCGCATTGCCGACGCGCATCGCGATGCTGACGCAACCAAACACGCTCTATCTGCTGATCGCCGACGGCAAGGTCGCGCACTGCCAGCAGTGGCTGGTCGAGCCCGAATACAACACGATGACAAGGCAACTCCTCGTCGCAGGCAACGCCGCCACCGACACGATGGAGTTTCGCATTCACGCGAACCAGCTCTCGCTGATGGCGATCCGTCGCGACTATTATCCGAACGATCAGGTCGGCTTCGAGACCTGCGGATCGCAATTCGAGGTTCGCGAGACCGGGCGCGGTCTCGTCATCGGCGATTCGATCTGGTTCCGCACGTTCGAAGGCTGCAACGACGCGATCGCCCACCACGAGCGCGTGGCGACCGATCTCGACTGCAAGGTCGTCGAACCCGTTGCCGCTTCGGTGCAGGCCGCGAGCCGCAGCAAGCTCGAGAACGTGCTCGCGCGCGGTGGCACGATGTTCGCGATCGCCGACGGTCCCGGCGGCCAGCGCTGCAAGCGGGTCCGCGTGCAACCTTCTTCCCGCGACAGCACGCGCGATGTCCTCGAGGGCAGCCTCGAGGTCGAGGTCGTGCGCGAGGACGGCGTGAAAGGCACGCGCGCGCACGGCTACCTGCTCGAGCGCGGCGCAACCTCGATCGCGCTGACCGGTCCCGGCATCACCTGGCGCGACGGATCGGGCCACGCGTTTGGTTGACTGGAAACACCAACGGTAGAGCTCCGTGCGAGCTCGATCAGCTTCGGAGCGCCGCTCTACTTCACGACGAAGGCCTGCAGCGACGCGCTCGCTATCGAGACCGAGCGGCTGACATGGTTCCCGCTCGACGCCGACGGCGTCGCAGAAGTCGAAGGCGCGCCGAGCATCGGCGGTTGTTGAGCGACCGAGCTAGCGGCCCATGCGGCGCTTGAGCTCGGCGAGCTCGTCGTCGAGCTTGGTCTCGATCGCTGCACGCGCTTCTTCGCGCTTGCGCTGCTCGGCCGCGAGCTGTTCGACGCGATCCATGCCGGTCGACGCGGCCGGTGCGGCCGGCAGCGTGCGGTCCATCGACGCAGATGACGGCAGTTGATCGCGCAGATCGAACACGTCACCGCACTTCGTGCAGCGATACGCGCGCTCGACGTCCTTGACCACGTCGACAAACCACACTCCGTACTTCTCGCTGATCTCGACCTCGACAAAGCGCGTGCGCTTCTCACAGGTCGGGCACTCCTCCACGAAGCTGTCGCCATCAGCGACGGTCTTGGTGCCTTCCTTGCGATGAAAGAGGAGCCACATGCCGCTCGCATAACACGGTTCGATTCCGCGACTTCGCGGATTCGACTTGCAGCGATTTTCGGGTTCGCGTAAGTAATCGGCCTCGCGTCGCGAGCCGGAAGTTCGTTTGCGACGTAGGCTGTGGAAGGCAGCCCCTGGTAGAGCCATGTCGAATTACGAGCTCATCGAGACGAGTGGAGTGCCGATCAAGGCGTGGACGCGCGGCGTCGGCGTCGAGGACGCTGCGCGCCGGCAGCTCGAGAACGTCGCGCGGTTGCCGATCGTGTTTCATCACGTCGCAGTGATGCCGGACGTGCATTACGGCATTGGAGCGACCGTCGGAAGCGTCGTGCCGACGCACGGTGCGATCATTCCGGCAGCTGTCGGGGTGGATATTGGCTGCGGTGTTTCGGCAGTCGAGACCGATCTCGACGCGAAGCTATTGCCGGATTCGCTCAAGTCGCTGCGCAGCGCGATCGAGAAGGCGGTGCCGCACGGCCGTACCGCGAATGGCGGCCGCGGCGATCGCGGCGCATGGCACAACACGCCGAACCAGACCACGGCGGCGTGGAAGACGCTGAGCGACGACTACAAAACGATCATCGCGAAGCATCCGCGCATCGGTCAGGGCAACGACATCAACCACCTCGGCACGCTCGGCGGCGGCAACCACTTCGTCGAAGTGTGTCTCGACGAGCGCGACAAGGTTTGGTTCATGCTGCACTCGGGCTCGCGGGGCGTCGGCAACCGCATCGGCAGCTACTTCATCGCGCTCGCGAAGGAGGACATGCGCCGGCACGTCAAGAACCTGCCGGATAGCGACCTCGCGTATCTGCGCGAGGGCACGGTTCACTTCGCGGATTACGTCGAAGCGGTGAGCTGGGCGCAGAAGTTCGCGATGACGAATCGCAAGCTGATGATGGACGCGGTGATCAAGGCTGCACACGCGGAGCTGCCGCCGTTTCAGCTCGGCGAGCTCGCCGTCAATTGCCATCACAATTATGTCGAGCGCGAGCACCACTTCGGCAAGGACGTGTTCGTCACGCGCAAGGGCGCGGTGCGTGCGCGGCAGGGCGACCTCGGCATCATTCCGGGCTCGATGGGTGCGCGCAGCTTCATCGTGCGCGGCAAGGGCAACCCGGACTCGTACATGTCGTGCAGCCATGGCGCCGGCCGCGTGATGTCTCGTGGCGAGGCAAAGCGGCGGTTCTCCGTCGAGGATCACGTCAAGGCGACCGAAGGCATCGAGTGCAAGAAGGACGCGAGTGTGATCGACGAGACGCCGATGGCCTACAAGGACATCGACAAGGTGATGGAGGCGCAGTCGGATCTCGTCGAGGTCGTGCACCAGCTGCGCCAGGTCGTCTGCGTTAAGGGGTAGGCTCGGGCGGTGGCTGACGGCCTGATCGAAATCGACGGTTCGCGCGGCGAAGGTGGCGGGCAGATCCTGCGCACGTCACTCGCGCTGTCGATGATCACGCGGCGGCCGCTCGTGATGCGGCGGATTCGCGCCGGTCGCAAGAAGCCCGGCCTGCAGCGCCAGCACCTCGCGTGCGTCGAAGCAGCGGCGCAGCTGTGTCACGCGCACGTCAAGGGCGCCGAGCCGCACTCGCAGGAGCTCGAGTTCACGCCGGGCGCGGATTACAGCGAGCACCTGACGCTCGACATCGGCACCGCCGGTTCGACAACACTCGTCGTGCAGACGGTGCTCGTGCCGGCGATCGTGTCGGGTCGTGCCCTGAAGGCGACGGTGACCGGCGGCACCCACAACCCGCTCGCGCCACCATTCGAGTTTCTCGATCGCGTGTTCCTGCCGCACCTGCGGGCGATGGGTGCGCACGTGACGCTCACGCTCGACCGCCACGGCGTGATGCCGAACGGCGGCGGCCGCGTGTCGATCGACGTGAGGCCGGCGAGCAAGCTGCGCGAGATCGCGGTGCTCGAGGGCGGACCGATCACCGGCAAGCGCGCGAAGGTGATCGTGGCGCGGCTTCCGACGCACGTCGCCGATCGCGAGCTCGCGGTCGTGCGCGAGCGATTCAAGGTCTCGCCGGATGACTGTGAAACCATCGACGTGAACGGCGGACCGGCGAACGTGCTGATGATCGAGATCGAGCGCGCCGGCTCACGCGAGGTGGTCACCGGGCATGGCGAGAAGGGTCTGCGTGCCGAGCTGGTTGCCGAGCGCGCATGCGACGAGATGCAGCGCTACCTCGACGCCGATGCACCGGTCGGCGAGCACCTCGCGGATCAGCTGCTGTTGCCGATGGCGATCGCCGGTGGCGGGCGGTTTCGCGCGGCCGGTCCGCTGTCGCTCCACGCGACCACGAATATCGACACGATCCGGTTGTTCCTCGACGTACCGATCCGCGTCGAGCCGGTCGGCGACGCCGTCGATGTGATCGTCGGCTGAGCAAATCCGTTTCGGCACGAGCTATCAGCTCCTATCCGTGATCGCGACGATTCTTCGTCGGTGCGCAAGCAACGCGCAGCGCGCGCGGTGTGAGCCACCATCGATGTCACGGTCACGGCGCGCGTGTGTGCATGGTTTCGGCGACGTGCGCCGCGGCACGAACGTTGCTGCATGTGCGTGACCGATGAGGCCTTTCGTTCGCATCACCCTCGCGTTGTCGCTCGTCGGTCCCGTCGCGGGATGCATCCCCATCGAAGGCCCCGAACCCGAGGCGCTGCGCCGTGTGACGCCGCACCCGTGCGAGACCGGCTTGTCCGCAGATCAGACGTTCCTGTTCGAGAGCAATTTTCCGACGGCCAAGCTCCAGACCGACCCGCCGCAGTTCGTGCTCGAGCTCGCGCTCGGCGGTGATGCTGAGACGATCCCGATGACCACGTCAGTCGGCGAATTCGGCGAGCTGTTGCTCCAGCCGGTCATGCCGCTGCCACCGGATACCGACATGCTGTTGCGGATGGTCGATGCTGGCGTCGTGGAAGGCGCGCTGGTCGAAACCGATTTGCCCGCGCGCTACTCGACCCGCAATGCGCCGGCGATTCGTACGTACCGCGCGATCGAGAACCGCGTGTTCGTGTCGTTCACGCAGCGTCTCGATGCCGCGAGCGTCAAGACGTCGGTCACCGTTCGCCAGGGCGGCGCGGCGATCGCTTCCGACGCGACCTACCTCGACGCTCCGGACCGCGTCGTGTGGGTGGAGATTCTGAGCGATCCCGGATCGATCGTCGACGTCGTGTTCAGCACCGGGTTGCGTACCGATCGCGGCGATGCCGTGTTTGCGACCGAGACCTCCGTGCAGCTCGACCCCGCGTACACGTTGCCGCCCGACAACGGTTGTCAGTTCTTCTAACGCATGGCGAAAAAGGGCCTGCGTGCGGACTTGCCGCAGAGCGCGCGTGCGACGAGGTGACGCGCTATCCGCTACCGATGCGCGCGATGGCGAACACTTGGCGGCACGGTTCATCGAGGCTTCACGTTCCGTTCATCTTGTATTCAGGGAATAGCGGTTGCAGCGCGGTCAGCCTGGAAAGGAACGCGTATGCAACACATCGCAAGACTCTTCTGCCCTCTGCTCGCGGCTTGTTCCGTGGAGCCCACGACGTCGCGAGAAGCACCGCCGCTCGGGCGCCAGACAGGTGAGACGATCGAGCTTGCCGAGGCCAAGCTGATCATCGAGCACAACGCGACCGACGAGGACACCGGCTTTCAAGGCTTCGTCGACGGCGAGGCCTGGAAGTCACTCGAGCTTCGGGACTCCAACGGTAAGCTCCAGCTATCGACCGCGACAAAAGGAAATCTTAGGACACTCGGCCTCACCGAGCTGTTCTTCGAGACGAACGAGCCCGAGAACGCTGAGGTGCCGATCGAGGAGCTGCTCGCGCTCATGCCGGCCGGCGACTACGAATTCACGGCGAAGACGATCGATGGGCTCGTCGCGCAAGGCGTCGCAACGCTGTCGCACACGATTCCCGAGGCGCCGGAGATCACAGCGCCGGCCGCCGGAGCGGTGGTCAGCGCGGATCTTGATCTGACGATCACGTGGAACCCTTCCGACACCTCGCAATGCGGCGACGACGTCACGATCACGCACTACCAGCTGATCGTCGAGAAAGCCGATCAGCCGGACCACCCCGGCTTCGGAGCCGAGACGATCGACGTCCGCATCCCGGCGTCGGTCACGTCGATGCGCGTGCCGCACGAGTTCCTCCAACCTGGGACTGCCTACGACTTCGAAGTGCTCGCGATCGAAGCAGGCGGCAATCAAACGATCACGGCCGGCGAATTCTCGACGCTGTGAGTGATCAGCGCAACGCGCTGATCGCGAGCCACGCCCAACCGACGAGGAATGCGAGGCCGCCGAGCGGCGTGATCGCGCCGAGGATCTTCACATCGCTGAGCGCGAGTGCGTACAGGCTGCCCGAGAACACCACGATGCCGGCCTGGAAGATCCAACCCGCGGTGCGCGCCGACGCCGGCCCCGCGACGCGCGGGCCCGCCGTATCGGTGACACGGGGTGTCGCGACGAGCGCGGCGAGGATCATCGCGAGCGCGTGATACATGTGATAGCGCGCAGCGGTCTCGAACACCTCGAGCGCGCGCGCCTCGAGCCGTTCGCGCAAGCCATGGGCGGCGAATGCGCCGGCGGCGACCGCGACGCCCGCGTTGATCGCGCCGGCGGCGACGAGCAGCTTGTTCATACTGGTTGCAGCGCGACCGAGTACTTGAGCTCGGCCGCCTCCATCGTTTGCTTGATGCGCTCCATCGTGTCGGTCGCGACCTTCATATAGTTCTCGACCGACGTCCACGGTCGCAGGTACAGCTTGACGCTCGCGTCGGTGATCTCGGCGATGTCGATCGTCGGTGCCGGCGCCTGCTGGATGCGCTGGTCGGCGAGCACGACGCCCTCGAGCAGTTGCCGCACGCGGTGCAGATCCGACGACTGCGCCACGCTGACGACAAGATCGACGCGGCGGCGGCCGAGCACGGTCAGGTTCTCGATCGGCTTCGCGATGATCAGGCCGTTTGGAATCGTTACCTCGCGGTGGTCCGCCGTGACCACCACGGTGTGGAACACTTTGATCGCCTCGACGCGTCCCAGGTGTTTATCGATCAGCACGAGGTCGCCGACCTTGTACGGCCGCAGCACGATCAGCATCACGCCGGCAGCGAAGTTCGACAGCGAGCCTTGTAACGCGAGACCGATCGCGAGGCCGGCCGCGCCGAGCACCGCGATCACCGCGGTGGTCTTGACGCCGAGCGTATCGAGCGCAGCGATGATCACCGAGACAAGCAGCACCGCGTACGCGAGGTCGCCGATGAACTTGCGCAGTGACACGTCCACACGGCTGCGCTCCATGAAGCGATCGAGCGCGCGCAGGATGATGCGAGAGATCTGGCGACCCGCGATGAAGATGATGGCTGCGACGAGGATGCGAAGCCCGAGCGGGACCAGGTGCGCCTCGGCGAACGCTTCGAAATCAGCCCAGGTGATGTTCATGCCGCGTTCTTAGCCCAGAGCGCCGAGCACCGCGAGGCCCCCTGCCCCTGCCCGCGCCCCTGCCCCTGCCCGATCTGATCTGGCGACGTTGTTCAAGCGACGCGGGGCGCCGGTTCCGCGCGCTCCGAAGAACGTCTCGCCGACGATCGGAGAGCCCGCGAAGCACGTCTCGCCGGATCGAACCTCACCGCCAAAGCTTATGAACCGCTCGATGCGAGCGTTGCCGCGGCCGTTGCGTCACACGCGGGTCGCGTCGACCGCGCCGCCATTCGTACTCCTGACGGGCAGGGGCACGGGCACGGGTAGGGTCAACGCGCCCACGGGGGCGGGTTCAGCTGCTTCGCGAGATGTTCGAGGAACAAAGTCAGCCGCGGCGGCACGTTCTGGCGCGCCGGGTAGACCGCGTGCACGTCCGTCGGGCGGGTCTGCCACTCGGGCAGCACGCGGACGAGCGCGCCACTCTTGATCTCGTCGGTGACCATGAATTCCGAGATCAGCGCAATTCCGCTGCCGGCGCGCGCCACGTCGACGACCGCGCCGTAGTTGTTGCTCGCGAGCCGCGCCGGGCGACCGAACTCGTAGGACTGCTCGCCGTTGACGAGGGTCCAGGTCTGGTTGCGCGACGCGGGCGTGAACAGCACGTGGTCGTGCTCGTCGAGCTCTTCGACCTGCTTCGGCGTGCCGCGCCGTGCGAGGTACGACGGCGCCGCGGTGAGGATCAGGTACAAGCTGCACAGCTTGCGGGCGATCAGCGTCGACTCCGGCATTTGGCCGAAGCGCACGGCGAGGTCGAAGCCGTCTTCGATCAGGTCGACGACGCGGTCGGTGGCCTCGAGCTCGACGTTGATCTCGGGGTGTTGGGCGAGGAACTCGGCGACGATCTCGCCGAGGAAGCGGGTCGCGAAGTCGACCGATGCCGTCACGCGCAGCCGGCCGCGCGGCGTCGACTGCATGTCGGTGACGAGCTGCTCGGCCGCATGGATATCCGCGACGATCCGTGAGCAGCGCTCGTAGTAGGCCTCGCCGATCTCGGTCAGCGCCAGCTTGCGGGTGGTGCGCTGGACGAGCCGCACCCCGAGCCGCTCCTCGAGTTGGGCGAGCTTGCGGCTCACCGTTGACTTCGGGAGCCCGAGCGCGTCGGCGGCGCCGGTAAAGCTCTTGGTCTCGACGACCTTTGTAAATACGACGATGTCGTTGAGGTCCATGGCCGACTCTTCGAGGTGTTCTACACTCGGCCGGCATGTCTCGCTACCCCGACCTCGCCGCGAAGGTAGACGCGTTCTTCTCGCGCGTCCAGGCGCGGCATGGCGAAGACATGCAGTGCGGAAGTGGTTGCCATCACTGCTGCTATGTGCGGCTGTCCATCACACGCGTCGAGGCCGACGCGATTCGCGCTGAGGTGGCTGGTTGGACCGCAGAGCGCAAGCAGGCCCTCACCGCGAACCTCGTGACAGCGCCGGTAGACCATTGTGCCGCGCTGACGCCGAGCGGCCGCTGCCTGATCTACGCCGCGCGCCCCATCGTGTGCCGCTCGCACGGCGCGCCGATCCGGATGCTCGACGCGCGCTCACTACTGCCTGTCGTCCATTCGTGCTCGCTCAACTTCACGGAGCGTGGCGCCGCGGCTGCGGACGCCGACTGCATCGTCGATCAGACCACGCTGTCCGCGATGGTGCTCGCGATCGATCGCGACGCCGGTAACGAAGGCGAACGAATCGATCTCGCCGCCGTGCTCGCAGACTGCTAGATTCCGCAACCCAAGATGTCTGTGCAGTACGAGCCCGAAGTTGCGCTCGACCACCCGAAGTTCCAGCGCGTCGAGGTCGCCGTGTTCACGAAGCGAGTCGTCGCTGACTGCATGAGCCACCGCTGCGCGATGCAAGATACGCACAGCGAGAAGCTCGACGCCTGCTGCCAATACGGCTGCGACGTCGATCTCAGCGAGCGCGATGCCATCCTCGCCCGTGCCGACGCGATCCGCCCGGTGCTCGCCGCCGAGGTGCGCGAGCTGCCGTGGTTCGACGAGTCGGCGCCCGAGCAGGATCCCGATACGCCGTCGGGCACGGTCGTGCGCACCGCCGTTCACAACGACGGCTGTTTGTTCCTCGCGCACGATCGACGCGGCTGCGCGATCCATCGCGCGGCGGCCGAGCAAGGCTGGGACTTCCGCGGCGTCAAGCCGACGATCTGCCGCTTGTTCCCGCTCACGTACGGCGACGGCGCGATCATGGTCTCCGACGACTATCCCGACTACTCGTGCGCCTACGAGCCGGGCGCGCCGACGGTGTATCGCGTAGCGCGCGAGGCGCTCGGCGACATCTTCGGTCCCGAGCTCGTGCGTGCCCTCGACGAGGCCGAGGCCCGCGTGCTTGCCGCCGAGCCCGTGCGACTGCCCGTGATCAACCGAGCGCCGCAGCTATAGCGGCGCGTTCTGCTGGCGCGCGACAAGGCCTCAGGCCTCGGGCCTCGACCTCGGTGGCATCAGGCGTCGGGGTGACGACGAGATCCGCGAACGTACCCGCAGCTAATCGACCGAGCGCTTCAGTGCTGAAGCCGGTGGCCTCGCTGAAGCCTGAGGTCTGAGGTCTGAGGTCTGAGGTCGGAGGCCTGTCACAGCGGCGCGTTCTGCTGGCGCGCCTCGACGACCTTCTTCGCGTAGCCTTTCCACTGCGGATTCGGATCCGCGATCGAGCGCACGCGTACGACCGAACCCGGTAGCTCGACCACGCCCGTCGTCATCGTCCACCCCGGCGGCATCTGCGGATCGCTCCAGTAGTAGAGCCAGCGCGCGTCGCGCGGCGCGAGGTTCAAACAGCCGTGACTGCGCGCCTTGCCGAAGCCGTCGTGCCAGTAGGCGGTGTGCAGCGCGAGATCGTCCTCGGAGTAGAAGAACTGCGTCCACGGCACGGTCGCGACCGAGTACGGATCTTCGGCCTTGAGGTTCTTCATGTCGGCTTCGGATTCTTTGAGCCAGATCCGGTAGAGGCCGGTCTGGGTCGGCGTTTCCTTCGCGCCGCTCGAGATCAGCGTGGCGTAGACGGCGAGCTCGCCTTCGAACGCGACGAGGATCTGCTTGTCGAGGTCGACATCGATCCAGCGCTCGTTCGGCTGCAGCAGCGGCGGCGGTGCGGTTGGCTCGAAGATGCGCACATCCATCGGCGACATCCACTCGGCCGCGCCCACGCGATACGCGACCGGCTTGCCATCTTTGCCGGCTGCGACCTCGAGGATCGCGACCGCCGTTTTCGCCGCGACCTGGCGATTCACGTACGCGTTGGGCTTGTGATAGGTCCACGCCTTCGACCCGCCGTAGCGCGGCCACACGAACGCGATCGGTAGCGCCCAGCCGGTGTCGTCACCGAGCCGCGTGCCCATGAACTGCGATGGCGCGTGCACCCGCACCGCGGACGAAAGTACGTACTCGTTGCCCTTCGCGCTGACCTTCCAGTAGACCTTGCCGCCGACCGTGAGCTCCTCGTACTGGCGCACTGTCAGTGAGCCGATGATCGGCTTGTCCTCGACCATGCGCGACTCGGCGGCGGGCGCATCGACCTGGCTCGGCGAAGTCACCGGTCGCTCGCGGCTGGGCTTCTTCTTGGGGTCTGCTTGCTGGAGCGTATAGGTGGTCAGGTTCTGGCCGACCAGCTTGCCGTAGATGCCCGGCACGATCTCGCCACGGTCGAGCATCGGCACCTCGCGACCGAACGGGCTCAGCTTGGTCGGCTTGATGTACTCGCTGCAGATCCAGCCACGCGGCGAAAGCTCGACCCACGGCTTCGCGCAGCCCTTGGCCTTGGCGGTGCGGGTCCAGCCGACGCGGGTGTCGACCGCGACCGTGCCGATGCGCTTGCCGTCGTCACCCGGGTCTAGGCGAACCGGCACCGTGCGGGTGAGCTGGAGGGAGCGCGTGCCCTCGGGGAAATCGGGCTGGGCGACCGGCGCCGGTTGGTCCGGAACCGCGGCCGGCAAGCCTGGGCTGGGAGCGGGCGCCGAAGCCGGCCGGTCCTTCTCCTTCGAAGGCCCGCACGCGGCGGCGAGCATGCACAGCCCGAGCGCAGCGTGTCTCACGAAACACCAATACCACGCTCCTCCCGAAACTCCAGACCGTGCAAAGAGCCATGCTACCGTCGCAAGCGGATGAGGCTCGGCGAGATGCTCGTGCGGGACGGTCGCTTGACCGAGCCCCAGCTGACGCAGGCCCTCGCGTTCCAAGCCCGCGATGGCGGCCGCCTGGGCACGGTCCTCTACGAGCATGGCCTGGTCGATCTGGAGGCGCTGACGATCTATCTGGGCCTCGAGCTGGGCATTCCGATCGCGACCGGCGCGATGCTCGAGCGCGCAAAGCGCGCGGCGGTCCGCTTGCTCCAGCCGACGCAGGCGTTCAAGCACAAGTGCGTGCCACTGGTCGTCCAGGATCGCCAGCTGATCGCGGCGATCGAAGATCCGCACGACTTCGCGACACTCGAATCGCTGACCCAGATCACCGGCTATCGCGTGCTGCCACGCGTCGCGCCCGAGGTCCGTATCTACTACTACATCGAGCGCTACTTCGGCGTGGCGCGCCCCGCGCGCTTCACGAAGTTCGGCGAGACGCCGCGCGGCAACGACAACGTCGCCGATGCCGGCTTGCCAGCGCCGCCGCTCCCTGGTTTGCCGCCCGTGCCGGCCGCGCCGGTCGCCGCACCGGGTCCACGGCCCGCGCTCAAGAGCCGCAAGATGGCGTCGGTCTCGACGTTCGACGAGTCCGCGCTCGAGCTCGAAGCCGAAGATCTACTCGAGACACTCGATGCCGATGAGGCGGCGCCCGCGGAAGCGCAGACGCAGCTGCGCCCGCATCGCACGACGACACCACCCGTGTTCGGCCAACCGGCGACCGCCGACACCACGCGTCCTGGCGCGATGAGCGTCGAGGTCTCGCTGACCGAGCTCGCGACTCTCACCGATCGCAATCGCATCGTCGAAGTGCTGATGGGTCACGCCGCGCTGATCTTCGACGTCGCGGTGCTGTTCGCCGTCCGCGATTCGATGGCGTTCGGTTGGAAAGCGTTCGGCTCCACGCCCGGCGTGCAGCACGTCGAGCACTTGTTGATTCCGCTCGATGCACCGTCGGTCGTGCAAGCAGCGACGGCCGCCGAAGGTGGGCTCGTGCACGGCCCGGTCACGCCGGGCACCGTGAACAACTATCTCTACAAAGTGCTCGGCTGCTCGGAGCCGCGCCACGCGACGGCGGGTGTCGTGATGATCGGCAAGCGCGTCGTCAACATTCTCTACGGTCACGGCCGCGAGCTCTCGAACATGCAGATCGAAGATCTGCGATCGGTGTGCATCTCCGCAGCCGAGGCGTACGCGCGCCTGATCGCGGTGCAGAAGAAAAAGAAGTAGGTCTACTCGTTGAGGTAGACCGGGCCTTGGCCGACGCCCATCGCGTGACAGCCACCCTTGTTGCAGTCGCCATCGCCGGCACCGAGCGTGCCGACCATCGGCAGGATGTTCGGGCAGGCGGTTGCGCTCGTGTTCGCGCGGTCGGTAACGGTCGGTGAATCGAGACCCGCGACGCCGGGCACCATCCAGAAGTTGCCGTTGTCGGCGGCGGTGATCTTCTTCTCCGCGGTGCCGAGCTTCACGATCACGATACCGCCCGCGAACGGCGTGACCTTGTCGGCCTTGAAGAGCGTGCCGCCGTAGCTATAGGCGGGTGCCGCGGTGCCGAGACCGAGCGCTTGGTTGTGGCACGCGGCCGCGCTCATGCATCCCATGCCCGGGTTGTGATGGCCGGATGGAATGGCCGCCGTTTCGGCCGGAACGCAACCGTTTCCACTCGCGTCACCCCCGCCGTCGCCCCCCGCCCCGGGCAGCTCGCCGACATCACAAGCTGCTAGACAAAGCGAAATGACGACAATTCGAACCATGAGCTCCCCAGGCGAAGATCGGTTGTAACCAATTTGCGCATGCAATAGCTAGACGCGCTCGCAGCCGAGCTGAAAACTTTCGAATTTCATTGGGCTGCACGTGGGTTCAGACGTGATCGCAAACACGAGTCCGAGAACGACGGCGAGTCCACACCCCACGCCCAGGACGAGTGTCCCCAGCGGTCCGGATGTGCGCCGGCCGCGAAGCCACCAAGCGATTGTACAAATGGTTGGGGCAGCAACGATTCCTAGCCATAGCGACAGCGGGAGTGACGTCGGTAAAAACCCGTTCCAAGCGGCCTCGCGGAGCTGAGCGGGATACAGCACGCACGCGACCGGCAACGCCGCGACGACGACGGCGAGCACGCGCACCGGAGGTGGTGCAAGCGCGATCACGGCGGCGGGAACGAGCCAGATCCATGCGAGCTCCGCGGCGCCCGCCACGAGCAACGTCGTGCCGATCAGCGCGCACGTGATCGCGGCGAGCGCGCGATAACGCTGGCCGCCGAGCCACGGCTTGATGCGAGCAACCGCGCGCGTCGCGAGGCCAAACCAGCCACCGAGCACGAGTGCATACGCGACGAGCGCGCGCAATGGCGCGTGCAACCACGGCGCCGGATGACCGCGCGCGAGCATGCGTTCGAGCACGCACGCGACAACGATCGCGGCGACGTAACACGCGAGTCCGGCGAGCAGTGCGGGGCCACGCGGCGCGCTCGCGGGGTGTGAACGCTGCGCCCCCGTGTCATCGATCCGAGCGGTCCGGCTGCTGGGCCGGAGCGTGAGGAACGCGACGAGCCCGTCACGCGAGAGCACGAGCGCGACGATCACGACGAGCACGAGCACGACCTCGATCGCGATGAGCCACCACCGCGGCACGACGGTATGGGTCGCGAGCGGCAGCCAAAAGCCGTCGCCTGCGTGCGCGGGAACGGTCACCGTGACGACGGCGCGTAACAACCGA
>DATDCH010000152.1:0-5848 GCA_036524455.1 Kofleriaceae bacterium
GCACGTAGCAGCTCGACGGCCTTCGCACCGTTTCCCGCACGCAGTTGCGCGAGCCCGGCGGCGTGGCGCGCGTTCGCGAGCGCGGATTTGTGACGCGCGGCGAGCGGCCCGCTGCGCGCGGCGTTCGCCGTCTTCTCGAGCGCACCGACCGCGAGCGCCGGATCACCGGCGGAGAGCTCGGATGCAGCCCAATCGATCGACGCCTCGATAGGGTCACCGGCGATCGCGCGCTCGTAGAGCACACGTGCACCGCCGATGTCTCCGGTGAGCGCGTGCGCGCGAGCTGCGAGCAACGCGACCGTCGGTGACGAATCCGCTTTGGCCGCGCGATCGAGGATCGGCGTCGCTTCGGCGGGCTTGTCGAGTGCGAGCTTTGCGATGCCGAGGTTGCGCAGCACCGCGGGCGTGGGATCGAGCTCTACGGCACGCACGAGCATCGGCTCGGCACTGGCGGCATCGGGCGGAGCCGCGGTGAGCTTCGCCACCGCGACCGACGTCAGCGCCTCGGCGAGCAACTTCTTCGAGCGTGGCGACGACTGGATCGCCTCGGCCTCCTCGAGCGTCTTGATCGCGGCGTCGGGTTGATCGGTCGCGAGTTGCGCCGCACCGAGCACGGTGCGCGCGGGTGCGTGATTCGCGAGCTCGGGCACGATCGGACCGAGCCGCGTCGTGACCGCCTTCGCGTCACCTTTCGCGAGCAGGATCTCGCCGAGCTCGACCCACCAATCGGCGTCGACCGCAGCCGTGTCCGGAGGCCCGAGCTTGTCGAGCGTCGCGAGCGCCTCGTCGAGCTGGTTCGCACGGCGCAGCACGAACGCGAGCCGCACGGTCCAGCGCCGCCGCTGTGGCTCGAGCGTGCGTGCGGTGTCGAGCTCCTTTTTCGCTTCGGCGAGCTGGCCGCGCGCAGCGTGCGCTTCACCGACGAGCGCGTGTCCTGCCGCCGTGCTCTTCGGTGCGCGCTCGAGATAGCGGCGGCCGAGCGACAGTGCGCCGGCGGCGTCGCCGAGCGCCAACGCGCATTGACCGTCGACGAGCCACACCTCGGGATGCTGCTCCGCGATCGGCTCGAGATCGCGCAGCAGTGGCCGCGCCTTCTTGCAGTCGATCGCTGCGGTGGCCCACGCGACGCCGACGCGCGCACGCAGATCATTCTTGCGCACGCGCACCGCTCGTTCGAACAACGCCAGTGCTTTTTGTGGCTGACGAAACCGCAGATATGAATCCGCGAGCTCGACCTGGGTCCGCGCGTCCTCACGCGCAAGCTCCTGCGGGCGGTGCGTAAAGTACGCTTCGTACGCGGTGACCGATGCGTCGTACCTGCCGGTGTCGTGCCAGTGCTGGCCGAGCAGCAGTTGTGCGTCGTAACGCGCCGGTTCCTTCGCCACGACCTGCTCGAGCAGCGGAATGCCCGACACCGTATCGCCCGACAGCACGAGATGCGTGCCGAGCGCGGTCAGCACTTCCGCGTCGGTGCGCGCGAGCTGCTCGGCCTTGCGCATCAGCACGATGCCTTCCTTGTACTGCTTGCGCGCGAGGTACACGGCGGAGCGCAGGACGTACGCCTCGACGCGCCGTGGATTGAGCGCGAGCGCCTGGTCGAACGCACGTGCGGCGTCATCGAGCTTGCCCTGCTTGAGCGCGACGCGTCCCTCCTGCACGAACGCGGCACTCTCGTCCTCGCCCTGATTCGGCCGTTGCGCGAACGCGACGCCGCAGGCGAGGAAGATGATCAGGCTAGTAGTTGTAACCAACCTTGACATAGATCTCTCGTCCCTCGCCCGGGATGAGCGGAACGGTGGTGGTGGTCATCGTCGCTTCGTCGTAGCGATCGAAGTCGCCCGGCGCGACGATCTGCATGCGCCTGCCGAGCAAGTTGCGGACGCCCGCCGTGATGTCGAAGCCGCGCAAGCTCGGCACGTACACGGTCGCGTTGATGCCCAGCCACTCGCGTGCGGGCTCGAGCGGATCGCCGGTGTCGGTATCGGGGCGCGTCGGTCGCTCGCCGACGTAGAGCAGCTCGGCGGAGAGGTGTGCGCGCTCGTAGATCAGCGGGGTCGACGCGCCGAGCGAACCGACGAGCTCGGGTGCATTTGCGACGTCGCCGTACACGACATCGCTCATCGCGTCCGCGGCGGCGCCGACGCGCGCATACGTCGCTCCAGCGAAACCGTACCAGCCGCTCGTCGTGCGATAGCTCGCCTCCGCCTCGACACCCATCGTGACGAACTGCGCGGCGTTCTGGAACTGCAGCAGGTTCGGATTGTCGGGATCCGGCAACTGCTCGACGACGTCTTGCGCATTCCAGTAGAAACCGGAGAGTCGCGTCGACAGGCCGCCGACGGGCTTCGCCCATGCGACCGCCTCGAAGCTGCGGATCGTCTCGGCGCCGAGGTCTTCGGGCTGCGAGAAGCTGGTGTTGTCGAAGAAGAACGCTTCGAACGCACTCGGATTGCGGAAGCCCTGGGCGTAGAGCAGCTTGAGCCCGTACTGCTCGGGCTTGGCGACGAACAAGGCCGCGCGCGGCGACAGCTGGCTATCGATCACCGAGTTGCGATCGAAGCGGAGGCCGCCGGTAAACCCGAGCCATTCCGTCGGCTGCGCGTCGATTTCGGTGTAGACGCCCTGGATGTTGAAGTTCTGCGGCACGCACGCCGCGCCGCCGGCCGGTGCGCAGTCTTCATCGCCTTCCTCGTACGCGCGGCTCTCCGTGATCACGTACGTCGCTTCGGTACCGGCCGTAATGCCGAGCACGTTCGGCGCGATCACTTCGTAGCGGCCGCGGAGCTCGGCGCCGAACGCGAAGCCGTCACCGATGTCCAAGAACCGCGGCATCGGCGCCACCTGCACGATATCGTCGCTGTAGCGATACGCATTCGCGTAGCCGCGGCCGGTGATCGACAGCCGCTTCGTCAGGTCGCGCGTGTGACCGCCCTCGACGAGCACCTGGCTGTCGTACTGACGAAACGGACGGTCCGCCATCGGATCGGACAAGTACGGCGCGAACGGCGCGTCGCGGTAGTAGTGATAGGCGCGGACCTGCGCGAACGTGCCGTGATAAACGCCGACCACGGATGCGATGTACGAGCGCGCCCCGTCGCCTCCGAGGTTGTTGCCGACGTCGATCAGATCGTGGGTCTCGCCGATCCGGTTCATGAACGACACCGAGCCGCGGATCTGCTCGTTGACGTTGCCGCTCGCAAACCCCGCGCTCGTGATCGCGCCGTTGATCGAATGGATGCCGACGCGACCCCACGCGCGCGGGGTCTCGGCTGCGTTGCGCGTGACGATGTTGACGATGCCAAAGAACGCGTTCGCGCCGTACACCGACGACACCGGGCCGCGGATCAGCTCGATGCGCGCGATGTCGTCGAGCGAGACCAAGCTCTCGAACCCGACGCCCGCGAAAGAGCCCCACGCCTCGTTGACGCTCGCACCATCGATCAGCACGAGGATGCGCGTGTTGAAGTCACCCGGGATGTTGAGGCCGCGGATGCCGAGGTTGTAAGAGAGCCGGCTGTCGGCGAGGTAGACGCCGGCGACCGCCGACAGCGCCTCGCCGACCGTGCGATAGCCGAACCGTCGCAGCCGATCGCCGCTTACGACGGTGACTGCCGACGCGACGTTGCCCAGGCTCTGCTCGCGCTTCGCGGCACCGACGACGATGTCTTCTTCCGCGCTCGATGCGGCGAGCACGCTCGCGGAGCTCGACTGCTCCTCGGAAGCGGGCGGCAGCGGCGGCAGATCTGAAACATCGACGGCGGCGGGCTGCGCGGCAGCGGGTCGTGTGCACAACAGCAGCGCGAGGACGAGCGCCCTCTTCACGCGGCCCCTCGCCCGGACCCGGCACCCGTCTTCGTCGAGCTGCTCGCGGGCGGATCGAACTGGCAGAACACCAGCGTGACGTCATCGTCGGGCTGCGCGCCTTCGGCGTGGCGTTCGAGCGCGGCGACCACGCGATCGCGCAGCGTCACCAGCGCGTTGGCGTCGGCGACCTGCTGGCCGGTCAGCACGCTGCGCAGCCGGCGATCGCCGAACAGCTTGCCCTGCGGGTTTGCGCGCTCGACGACGCCGTCGGTAAAGGACACGAACAGATCGCCCGGCCGCAGCTGCAGCGCGCCGCGCCGGATCTCGACGGGGATATTGCGATCGCCGAGCGGGTTACCGCTGGCGGCGATGATGCTCGCCTGCTCGAGCACGCGGGTCTGGCCGAGCTTCATCACGTAAGGAAAGTTCTGCCCGGCGTTCGCGTAGTGCAGCGCGCCGGTCTGCGAGTCGAACACGGCCGCGAACGCAGTCATCAGCACGTTGTGCTCGCCGACCATGCGGATCGCCTGATCGATCGCGCGTAGCACCTGCTCGGGTGTCAGCAGCCGCTCGTCGATGGCGGCGAGTGCCTCGACCGCACCGCGCGCAGTCGCCGCGATGATCGCCGAATGAATGCCGTGGCCGGTCGCGTCGCCGAGCACGAGCAGCATGCGCCCGGCCGACAGCTTGCGATACATCCACCAGTCTCCGCCGCACTGTGACGCCGGCATGCAGTAGCCGACGACCTTCAAGTAGCCATGCTGATCGAGCGTCGCCGGCGGCAGCATCGCCTGCTGGACTTGCCGCGCGAGCTCCATCTCCTTCTCGAGCGAGACCTTTTGGCGCTGCTCGGCGAGCAGATGATTGATCTCGTTCGCCATCACGTTGAACGTCTTCGCGAGCACGCCGAGCTCGTCGCGCCGGTCTTCCGGCACGCGGCTCTTGAGGTCACCGGCGGCGATCTGGTTTGCCTGCGCGGTCAGCGCGCGAATCGGCCGCGCGAGTCCGACGCCTTGCAGCGCGGCGAGCATGATGCCGATCACCAGCACGGCGACCGCGATCAGCAGCAGGCGCTGCTGCGATGCTTTGCTGCGTTCGTCGGCGATCGCGAGCGACTTCGCGAGCTCTGCCTCGAGCCCCGCGGTGGTCACGCCGATGTGCAGCCTGCCGACGGTGTTGTCGCCGAGCTTGATGTCGGCGCCGTACACCCAATCCGCACCGGTGCCGAGTCGCACGTGTGTCACCGCCCCGTTGCTCGCACCTCCGGCCAGCTGCTTGTCGAGCTCGGTGAGCTTGCCTGCGACCGGCGCCTTGTCGGTCGCAGCGACGACCTGGCGGGTGGTGTCGGTGACCGCGAGCCACTGCAGGCGATCGTCGCCGCTCGCCTTGTCGTCGCGTATCGCGGCCTCGAGGACCGGCTTGATGTCGGGGTAGGTCGACTGCGCGATCGGCAACGCGACGGCCGTGGCGACCGCCTGCACGACCAGCTCGGATTCGCGTGTGATCGACTTTTCGCCGCTGGTCCGGCGATTGCCGATCTGCATCTCGGTCAGCTCGTCGATCGTGCGCTGCGAGAACCAGGTTGCCGCGCCCACCGCCATTGCCACCACGACCGAGGTCGTGAGAATCAGCTTCGCCGAGATCGAAATCCCAGTGCGTGCCTTGGCTTTAGGCGAGCTCACCTGACGACAAGCTTACAGTCCAACCGACCTGCCAGTCGACTGGGCGCGGCGCACTGCGACAGCGAACAAATCCTCGAGAGCTATTGCAGCTTCGTCACCTTCGAGTAAGCGCAATGCGCGTGCGATCGCCTCGATCGTCGACACACGACCCGGTCCAGGTGACTCGCGCAAGCGCGCTCGCGGCATTTCCTCGTCGGGGAGTCGGAGCAACGGCAAGCCGCGCAGCACGTCGAGCTTGCGATACATGCGGCGCGCTTGCGACCACGTCGCGTCGAGCACGATCAGCCGCTTCGGCACCGGCCCCGGCACCGTGTGAATCGGCGCACCTTCGGGAAACAACAGCCATGCGCCGTCCGTAGCCA
>DATDCH010000153.1:0-8655 GCA_036524455.1 Kofleriaceae bacterium
GAGATCTGGCCGCATCCGGGCAGCGCGCGCATGTGCAGCTTCGACTGGCAGCGCTGAGCGGAACCCGCGCCCGCGCGACGTTGTCACCTCGCCATGACCGAGTCGATTCGACCACGCACGGGACGGGTGTTTCTCGCGAGCATCTGTCTCGTCGTGGCGGTCGTCGCGGCGAATCGAAAACAACTGGCACGCGTCTTCGCGTCGAGCGAGGTAAACGGCGAGGAAGTCCTTCGAGGCTGCGGTTGCTTTGGCTGCTACCACGCACCGCCCAAGTGCTACGGACGCGACGGCGAGGAAGCCTGCTATCGCGAGCTCTACCGGGTCCAGATCGAGGGCTGGGAAGCAAACCGCTTGTCCGACGAGATCGAAGCGATCAGCCCGACCGGCGTCGCGTTCGTGCGGCCGACGCGCGTGCGCACGCTCGTCACCACTCGATGATCGGTGGGCCGCGCGACGACTCCGTCACGCGGATCACGAGTGGTGCAAGGCAACCCGGGAAAGGCCGACTCGCTTGGCCCTCGAGGTAATACACCGCGAGCTCGTGATAGTCGGGCCGGTTGTCGAGCGTGAACTCCCCACTGTCGTCGGTGACGACGGCTTCCTCTTCGCCGGTCACGCTACGCATCGCGACCACGCTAGCGCCGTAGACCCCCTCACCGGTCAGCGAATAAATGATGCGGCCGTGCAGGATGCAGCCGGCGTTGAGCGTAGGCGTCGGCTGGACCGCTCGATTCGAGATCGGCTGAGGTCCCGGACCCGACGTCGCTTTGCAGGCGACGAGCAGGGCCGCGACCCAGTGCGCTCGCATCTGCAGTGAATACATGCGCCCCATGACGAACGCGAACGACACTCGGTAACCCACCGATACGGTCACTCGACATCCGCTGTCGCAGGTCGGTTACGATGGAATCGTGACTGCGCCCGAGGAGTTCGGCTCGTACCTCGTGTACGAGCAGCTCGGTGTCGGCGGCATGGCCAAGGTTCATGTCGCCGAGTCGCGCGGCTTGCGTAAGCGCGTGGCGCTCAAGCGGCTGCTCGCGCACGCGGCCGCGACGCCCGAGCTGGTGCGCTCGTTCATCCACGAGGCGCGGCTCGTCGGTCACCTCAAGCACACGAACATCGCGCAGACGTACGACTTCGGCAAAGTCGACGACACGTACTTCATCGCGATGGAGTTCGTTCCCGGCCCGACCGCGGGCCAGCTGATCCGTCAGTGCAAAGCAACCGTCGGCATCATCCCGTTTCCGATCACGCTCAACATCCTGTGTCAGGTCTGCGACGCGCTCGCGTATGCGCACGCACTCACCGACGACGACGGCAAGCCACTCGAGCTGATCCATCGCGACGTGTCGCCGCCGAACATCATCATCTCGAACACCGGCACCGTGAAGTTGATCGATTTCGGCGTCGCGAAGATCGCGCGGTCGAGCATCCAGACCCAGGTCGGCACCGTGAAGGGCAAGTTCAGCTACATGGCGCCCGAGTACCTGAATGGTCAGCTCGATTCGCGTGTCGACCTGTGGGCGCTCGGCGCGGTCGCCTACGAGCTGCTGACCAATCGCATGCTGTTCGACGCGCCCGACGACATCGGCGTGCTCGACAAGGTCAAGCGCTTGCCGATTCCGCCGCCATCGCGCTTCAACCGCGACGTGCCGCGCGATCTCGATGCGGTCGTGCTGACCGCGCTCGAACGCAATCCTGCGCAGCGCTGGCAGACGGCGAGCGCGATGCGCACGGCGCTCGCAAACGTCGCTGCCGAGGTCAGGAATGCGGTGTCGAACGCGCAGATGATGGAGTGGATCCAGTGGGCGTTCACGCAGACGCCCGGCACCGAGCGCAGTGGTGTGTCACAGCTGATCGAGCTGCTCGAGAAGCCGAGCAAGCCCGGCGTGCACCCGAGCAAATCGGCGGCCGCGCCGACCGGCAAGCGCGACCCCGGCGACGACCGCACGGTGCCGAGGTACCCGAACGCACCGTCGCGGCGGCGGTTGTTCCCGACGCCGCGCATCGGTGCCGCGATGATCACGCGGCATGGTCGCGGCCGCAGCGTCCTGTTGTGGCTGTTGCTGCTGCTCGTCGCGGCCGGCGTCGGCGCGGCGGCCTACGTCTACGGTGTGCCGCCCGAGCTCACGCAGTCGTTCTAAGCGGCCCTTAGCGGCGCTTAAACGGAATCGCGAGCACCCACTTGCGCCACTTGGGCTCGAACGTGTCGAGGTCCTCACCGAGCACGGCGGTGAGCGCCGAGGCGCCGGTCAGGTCTTTCTTGTCGCCCTGGAACTTCTTGTAGAACTCTTGCAGCTTGCCGTGCTCTTGCAGGTAGTAGACGACGTAGCGCGCGTACGCATACGAGTCGTAGCTCGCTTCGTAGAACTGATCGCGCGTCGTGCCGATCAACTTCGATAGCTTCGGCAGCGTCTTGGCCTGGATCTCTTTCTTGAGGTTCGGCAGCCGCCAGTTCGGCAAGCCGACGATGCGGCCCTTGCGCTCGCTCGGCTGCTCGTAGAGCGACGCGAGGCCTTCGTTGAACCACGACGGCACGTCGGGGAAGTTCGCCTCCATATAAGGATGCACGAGCTCGTGCGATAGCGTGCCGAGCCCCGACGCGTTCATGATCAGCGCGTTCGCATCCGGCGAGTAGTAACCAAACGGCGTGCCCGGATCGTCGTTGAAGAACTTCTTCGCGCCCTTGAAGAACGTCTGGCGGTTCTTGAACAGCCACACCTCGAGCACGCGATCGGGACGCTTCGCGAAGTACTCCTGCTCGAGCAGCGAGACCTTGCGGCGCAAGAAGCCGGTCGTGATCCGCGTGACCTCTTTCGCCCCCGAGTCACCGATCACCACGAACGGCGGCTCGACGAGCACCGTGTAGCCCTGGCCCTTGAGCTTCTTCTCGAGCTCCTTCGCCCGCGTTTCGAGCTGCGCGCGCGTCGGTCCGTTGGTCTTGGTCTCGGCGGCTTGAGCCTTCGTGGTCTCGGCCGCGGCTTGCGTTGCCACGGGCGCGGCCGGCGGATTCGCGGTCTCGGCGAACGTCGGCCCCAGGTTGGACAGCATGAAGGCGGTTGCGAGCGCGATGGTCCTCTTCATCGACCTCCGAGACAGCCTGAGCTGTCGCGATGTTGCGTCAGATTTCGACCCAATGTTGCCCGGCCTGCCGGTGTCTCGCATGGAAACCCCTACGTGCCCGCGTCGTATACGATCTAGCAATGAGCCGGGAGATGCGCAGCCTCGTTCCCATCGAGGTGGCCATCGTCGTCGGTGCGGCGCTCGTCCCACTGCCCGTGCCGGCCGTGGTGCCGCTGCTCGTCGCGGCGAGCATCTCGCTGTGGCTACGCGGACGTAGCTGGGCGGGCGTGGTCAAAGGGCCGGCGCTGTACGCTGCGATCGGCGCCGTCGCGGGCGGCCTCGCCCTCGGGCTCGCGCTCGTCGTATCCACGCCGCTGCTCGAGGCGATCACCGATTACGCGGTGCAGTGGTCGATGTATCCGATCGTGCGCGGTAGCGGTGCGCAGGCGATCATGGTTGCGATCGTGGTCGGCATCAGCGCGGTCGCGGCCGAGCTGGTGCTGCGCGGCTGGCTCGTCGAGCGCGTGCTCGAGCTGCGCGGCCATCCCGTGCTCGCGATCCTTGCGGGGGCGATCGCAGAGGCGGTGGTCAGCGACGGCGATCTGACGATGCGGCTCGGCGCCGGGATCTTCGGCATCGGGCTGGGCTGGATGTATGTCGCCTCGGGCCGCAGCGTCGTCGCGCCGGTCTGTGCGCGCCTCGTGTTTTCGCTCGGAGCCCTGGCGCTCGAAGCAACGCGTGTCGTCGGCTGATACAGTCGCGCGATGATCTCTGTTCGCGAAGCGAGACCCAGCGATGCAGCTGCGCTGCTTGCCCACCTCAAGGCGCTCGCTGCCGAGCCGGGCATCAACATTCCGCTCGCTCCCGACGAGATCACGACCACGCTCGAGCAAGAAAAAGATCTGCTCGCCGCGATCGAAGCGTCGCCGCACGCGATCATGCTCGTCGCGGAGGCCGGCGGTAAGGTCGTCGGCGAGCTCTCGCTCAAAGTGATCTCGTCGCGCCGCGCCGTGCAGCATGTGGCAACGCTCGGCATGTCGGTCAAGCTCGACTGGCGCGGCAAGGGTGTTGGTCGCGCACTGATGACCGACGCGCTCGAGTGGGCGCCGAGCGCCGGCATCAAACGCATCGAGCTCTACGTCTACGTGCGCAACGCGCCGGCGATCGCGCTGTACGAGAAGTTTGGCTTCACTGTCGAGGGCCGGCGCAAGAGCTTCATCCGCGAGGGCGACACGTACCTCGACGATTTCGTGATGGCCCGCCTGCTGTGACTGCGACACCGCACGCTGTGATCGGCCGTCATGGCACGCGCGCGCGGACCAGGTATCTTCGCTCGGGTGCAGCGCCTGCTCGTGCTTTTGATCGTGATGCTCGTCGGCCGCGTCGCGCATGCCGGCGACGTCGAGACGATCTGGGAAGCCGCGCCGGGGTGCCCCGATGCGCGTGCGCGGTGCTTTTCGATCCGGCTCCACATCGCCGGCGACGACCACGGCCCGGTCGCGAATCGCGAGTGGGTGCTGATGCAGCTCGCCGCCGCCAACAAGCACTTCGCGCCGCTCGACGTCGGCTATCAGCTCGCCGGCATCGACCAGCTGCCGGCCTCGGCGATGCACGTCGAGACGCGCGCCGATCGCAACGCGCTCGCGAAGAACCGGTTGACCGGCCAGGTGATCCACGTGTTCGTCGTCGGCCAGCTCGACGACGTCGACAAGGACGACACCATTGCGTACGGCGTGACGTGGCGACTGCCGCGCGATCCGCGCAAGTACATCATCATCTCCGTGCAGGCACTCGAACGCACGCTCGCGCACGAGCTCGGCCATTTCTTCGGCCTGCCGCACTCGACCCACGCGATCAGCATCATGAACAAGACCGAAAGAAAGGAGCCGCCCTTGGAGCAGCGCACCTTCGCCGACGTAGAAATCGCGGCGATGCGGCCAGTCCTCGAGCGGCTCGTCCGCAACAAAGTGATTGTTGCGGTGCCTCCGCGGTGAAGTAGTGACAGGGTCCTACTACCGCTTCGGCGAGTGATTCGCGGTACGCGTTAGCGACGAGTGAAGTCGCGGTCGCTGCCGTAGCCGTAGCCCGACGTGCCGTAACCGGTCGCGTCGTCCGCCATCTTCGATGCAGACGCGAAGTCATCGGCGCCCGCGACGCGCTTCTCGTTGAGCTTCTGCTCGGCCTGTGCCTTGAGGTCCTGCGCCTTCATCTTGGCGTCGGAGACGAGGCTACGCGCCGTCTGCTTGAAGCTGTCCATCGTCAACTGGCCACCACGGCGCTTGTGCGCGTAGAGAAAACCACCGAGTGCAGCAAGGCCAACTAGTTTCTTGATCATGAGAGTCCTCCTTGTCCTGTCCGGACTAGAGGCAAGCTGCGTGCCTTCGCGGACTGCGCACTTCGCTGAGTGCGTGATCGCTCAGAGCTCGCGATCGAGGACCCGACGCAGCGTCGGCTCGTCGATATTCGAACCAGAAAGTATGACGGCTACCGTTTTTCCCGCGAGCTGATCACGCAGCGCGACCAAGCCGGCGAGCCCCGCTGCGCCCGCACCCTCAGCGAGGTTGTGCGTCGTGCGCAGTAGCACGCGAATCGCATCGGCGATTGCCGCATCCGAGACCGCGACGAAGCCGGCGAGTCCCTCGCGCAGCGCATCGAACGTCATGTCGTACGTCGCTCGCGTAGCGAGTCCATCCGCGAACGTGTCCGCACTGTCGCGCGTCATGCGTGTGCGCGCGTGCCACGAATCGTGGATCGCGGCGGCGGCCTGGGCCTGCACGCCGTAAACCGTGACGCTCGGCCGTAGTTGTCGCGCTGCGACGAGTGCGCCAACGGCTTGCGAGCCACCGCCGACGGCGACGACGATCGCGTCGAGCGTGACTGCTTGCTCACAGATCTCCGCGCCGAGCGTACCGGCGCCCGCGATCACGTTGCGATCGTTTGTCGAGTGTGCCAGCACGAGCCCGCGATCGAGCACCAGGCGCTGCGCGACCTCAGCGGCTTCGTCGTAGTCGCGGCCGGCTTCGATCAGCTCGGCACCGAAGCCGCGCATTGCCGCATTCTTCTCGGGGTTGTTGCCATGCGGCACGCAGATCACGACGGGCACGCCGAGCTGCGCACCTGCCCACGCAAGGCCCGCGCCGTGGTTGCCGCGCGTCGCCGCTACGACACCGTGCGTGCGTTGCTTGGGGTCGAGCGTCGTCATGAACGCGAGCGCGTTGCGCGCCTTGAACGCGTTCGTCGGCAGATGATTGTCGTGCTTGACCAGCACGCGAATGTCATTGCCGACCTCGGCGTCGAGCGCGGGATAGTGGCGCAGCGGCGTCGGCGATAGATGCGAGGCAATCCGTCGACGTGCCGCAACGATGTCGTCCCATGTAATCGGCCACGTCACGCGCGCACTGTAGCCGGTCTCAATCAGCTCGGGCATAGTGTGGCCGTGGAAGTGTTCTTCCTCATGATGGGCCTGTGGCTCGTCGTCGCCGTCGCGCTCGGCTTGCGCCGTCCGCGCGGGCTCGGCGGTGCAGCACTGCGTGCGCGCCTCGACGCCGTCTACGGCGAGCCGCACGAGCTCGTCAAGGTGCAGCCGTCGGCGTTCCCCGAAGCCGACATCGAGTTCTACGATCGCGCACGGCGCGAGCTCGAGGGCAAGGGCTTCTCGTACATCGCCGACGTCGAGGACCTGACGCTGTCGCGGATCTATCCGCACAACCGCACGTTCACGCGCCTCTTCGTCGACGCGGGCCGCATGGTGCGCGCGAGCGCGTATCACCTGCATCCGCGCGGCGTCGTGATCTCGCTACTGCAGCTCGTGCAACTGTTCCCGCGTCACCTCCGCGTGATCGAGCTGGTCAGCGAGGTGAACGGCAAATTCCTCGTCACGAGCAACACGCACGGTGTCGATCGGCTCGAGCCGCCGCCCGAAGCGAAGGTCGAGCGCATGCCGCTCGCAACGCCACTGCTCGGAGTCGTCGTGCGCCACGAAGCGCGCATCACCGAGCTCCTGCGCGAGCACCCCGATCGCTCGCCGGTCACGTTCGAGACCTTCGAAGAAATCCTCGCCTCGATCGCGCGCGCACACGTCGCGATGGCGCGGCATCGCCAGAAGGTTGGCGGCCTGTCGCGCGACGAGCTCGAGCGCCTGAAAGGCCGCCCGCTCTCTGCATCGGAAGAAGCGTTCCTGCGTGAAGTGCAGGGCAAGCGCGAGCCGAGTTAGCTCGCTTCGGTCGGTCAGTCTTCTTCGGGGCAGTACGGCGCTTCGAACGTGCCGTCGACCTGCAGCGGGTTGCCGGCACCGTCGTTGCCGCCCGCGGTGACCGTGCCCTTGATCCGATCCGCGTGCATGTTGTCAGGCGTCCGGTGGAACTCGCTGATGGTGAGTAGACCCGACTGAATGACGACGCCTTCGGCGGCCATCGTTGCGGCGGCCGAACCGTTCACCATCGGGGGCGACATGGTCGTGATCGGGATGCCGACGCCGACATCGAGCAGCGCCTGCGGCTGCGTGCCCGCGGGCTGTTTCGTCCAGATCCCGATGCTCGCGACCACGTTGGTCTCCGCGCTCAGGCAATCGGCGCCAGGGCCTTGCTCGAAGAACTCGAGCTTCCAACCAAGCACCTCGACGCCCTCGGCATCCAGGCCCGCGAACGTGCGCGCACCGACCGACTTACCGGGCGGCGTGGTGCCGGTCAGGGTCGCAGGGCCGGATGCGGTGGAGTCGCCACAAGCCGCGGTGATCCCGATCAATAGGCAAGCGATTCGCTGCATGGCGCCGAACCTATCCCCGGTACCGCGGGCATGCAAATGGGGATCAGACCCCCGTGCGATCGTCGACGACGAATGAGGCTCCTCCACACGTCCGACTGGCACCTCGGGCACACGCTCAAGGAGGTAACGCGTGACTACGAGCACGCTGCCTTCCTGGCGTGGCTGTTGGAGACCTGCGGCCGCGAGCAGCCCGATGTCCTCGTGATCACCGGGGACGTGTTCGACAGCGCCACGCCGCCTGCGAGCGCGGAACGCATGTGGTTTGAATTCCTGGCCGCGGCGCGCCGGGCCCAACCCGCGATGGACATCATCGCGATCGCCGGCAACCACGACTCGCCTGCACGACTCGGCGCCCCCTCTGCCATCCTGCGCGAGCTCGGCGTCCACGTGATCGGCGGCCTGCCGCGCATTGCACGCGATGTGCACTCCGAGCTCGATCTCGATCGGATCTTGATCGACGTCGCGGGCGGGCGCGGCCTGGTCGCAGCCGTTCCGTTCCTGCGCCCGATCGATACGCCGATCCACATCGAAGATCCGCTCGCAGCGGTCTACGGCGAGGTCATGGTCGCCGCGCGCGCACGCCGTCGCGCCGATCAAGCGCTGATCGTGCTCGGCCATCTCTACGTCACCGGCGCCGATCCGTCGCACCTGAGCGAGCGGCGCGTGTCGATCGGCGGCCAAGAATCCGCGTCGCTGCGCCTGTTCCCTGACGATCCCGCTTTCGGTATCGATTACGTCGCGCTCGGTCACATGCATCGCGCGCAACGCGTCGGTCGCGACACGATCCGCTACGCTGGCGCACCGATCGCGCTCTCGCTCGACGAAGCG
>DATDCH010000154.1:0-6846 GCA_036524455.1 Kofleriaceae bacterium
GGGCTGCTGCTCGTTTACGGCCTCGCAGCGTGCATCGGCCAGCCGATCATGGCGCTCGGCCAGGCGCGGTCGCTCGCGCAATTCCAGGCGCCGGTCGGTGCCTGGTTCGGCGCCGCGATCCCGATCGTGGTCGCGCTCGTCATCGGTGTGCTCGCGCTCAACGCCGGGCTGCGCATGGCACGCGGCCAACCGGCGCGGCGCGCGCTGCTCGTGTACGTGATCGTCGCGATTGCGACGAGCGTGGTGTTTCATGTCATGAGGACGATCTACGCGTTCACCGATGACATGGAGCGCGTGGCGCCCTGGCTCGTCTCCACCTCGGTCATCGCGCTCGCGGTCGCGGTGGCGCGACCATTACTCGTCTGGTGGTATGCGAAGCGAGAGGCACAGCCGGCGTCCGGAACGCCTGTCGATGCAGCGCTGCCGTGGATCGCACTGTGGCTCGCACCGCGGTTGCTCGCGCGTTGTTTGCTGTGGGACGAGCTGTCGGCGCTCGTCGGAGGCGGCGGGTTTGTCGTCGTCGCCGTGCTCCTCGCGCTCAGCTTCGTGCTGATCCTCGCCGCGCGCGACTCGCTGCGCGATCCGGCAGCGAGCGCACCGTGGCTCGTCGCGAGCGGGTTCTCGCTCGTTCTGCTGCTCGCGACCATTTACTTCACGTGGAAGAGCGACCATCGCTATCAGCTCAACGCAGATGCGGCGCTGTTCCCCGCGACGCTGATATTCGCGACCACCGCGACTGCAGCGTGGCTGCGGCGCAGAGTAACGTCTGAGCCATGAGCGCGCCCGAGACCATCTTCCAGGCAGACGGGCTGCCGCTGCTCGCACGCCGCCTCGGCGAGCTCGGGACCAAGCGCGTGCTCGTGATCGCGCAGCCGAGCCGGCGCCACGTCGATCAGGTCACGTTTGCGCTCGAACGGTTCAGTCCCCAGGTGTTCGACGGCGCGCGCACGCACGTCCCGGCCGAGGTCGTCGATGCGGCCGCGAAGAAGCTCGTCGAGACCGGCGCGGATACGATCGTCACGATCGGCGGCGGCTCGGCGGTTGGCCTCGGCAAGGCGCTGCGCCTCACCCACGACGTGCGGTTCGCGGCGGTGCCCGCGACGTATGCCGGCTCCGAGATGACGACGATGTTCGGCATCACGCGCGGACGAGACAAGCAGACCGGCAAGAACCCGAAGGTGCGGCCAGATCTCGTGCTTTACGATGTCGGGCTCACGCGCGACATGCCGATCACGTTGACCGTGCAGAGCTTGGTCAACGCGCTCGCGCACGTTGTCAGCATCGTGTCGACGGGGCTCGACGAGCGCGAGGATGCGCTTGCAGCGGCGGCGATCGTCGTGCGCGCGATCGAAGACTTGTTGATAGCGCCGCGCGACGTCAACGCACGCGAGCATGCGCTGCGCGGTGCGTCCGCGTGCGCGGCTGCATTCGATCGCGGGACGCCGGGGGCGCAACACGCGCTCGCACACTTGCTCGGCGGCGCGCTCGGTGTCGAGCACGCGCCGCTGCACGCGGTGCTGCTACCGCACTTCATCGCGTACTTGCGGACGACGAACCCGCGCATCGTCGACGAGCTCGAGCGTGCGATCGACCGCGACGACCTCGACGCGTATGTCTACGACTTGCTCGTGCGCGCGGCAGCGCCCGTATCACTCGACGCGCTCGGCGCTCCGGAGGAAGCAGTCGCGACGGCACTCGCGACGCGCGCGGAGCTCCCTGCGGCGATCGCGCACGACGCGCAGCACGGACTACGCCCACCGGGTCGCGGCGGCAGAATCGATCTCGGCTCGACGCCGTACGCGCTGCTCGCGGGTCCACCACCCGAGCGCGCGAAGCGTGTCGTGCTCGCGCTACATGGGCGCGGGGCTGAAGCCGGCAGTCTCGTGCGTCGCGTGCGCGAGATCATCGGCCACGATCGCGATACCGCTGTCGTGGGGCTGCGCGCCGATGCCGGCGCCGAACGCTGGTACGCGGTGCGCTACGGAGAAGCGGGCGCGGGCGCCGATGCGGAAGTGGCGGCTGCGGTCGCTCGCGTCGAGGCAGCGCTCGCAAAGCTGCCCGGCAGCGTGGTGCTCGCCGGGTTCTCGCAAGGCGCATGCCTCGCCCTCGAGGTGGCTGCGCGGCGACGCGACAAGGTCGCCGGCGTGCTCGCGCCGTGTGGCGCGCGAATCGGCCAGCCCGACGAATGGGCGCCGCGCTCGAATGCGCTCGCGGGGATGCCGGTGCTGGTCGGTTGTTCGGAGGCCGACAAGTACATCTCCCGCACTGATCTCGATGCGACGATCGCGTGGATGCGCGACGCCGGCGCGCACGTCACCGATATCAGCGGGCCCGGCGATCGACACGAGATCACGCTGCGCCAGCGCATCGCAGCGCGTGCGATCGTGCTCGGCGAACAGCCGCGAGGTGGCTCGGGCTTCGCGAATACACTCGAGTCCGAAGCGCTCGCCGGCGCGCTGCCGGCACAGCAGAACTCGCCGCGCGTGCCACCATTCGGTCTCTACGCCGAGCAGCTCAACGGCAGCGGATTCACCGCGCCGCGCGCCGACAATCAACGTACGTGGCTGTATCGCGTGCGTCCTTCGGCGCAACGCCGCGCGTTCTCCGTGTTGCCTCACGCCCACCTCGCGGCGAGCTTCGACGGCACCCCCGAGGCCAACCTGTGTGGGTTCGCCCCGCTGCCGGTTCCCGACGAACCGCGTGACTTCGTCGACGGCCTCGTCACCGTGTGCGGTGCCGGCTCGGCCGCGTCGCGCCGCGGTTACGCGTTCCACGTCTACGCCGCAAACCGAAGCATGGAGAGCCGCGCGTTCTACAGCGCCGATGGCGATCTGCTCGTCATCCCCGAGCACGGCGCGCTCACGCTCGCGACCGAGCTCGGTCCGCTCGAGGTCGCGCCCGGTCACATCGCGATCATCCCGCGCGGCATCGCGTTCTCCGTATTGCTGCACGACGCCTACGCGCGCGGTTACATCGCCGAGCCGTTCGGGCGTCACTTCCGGCTGCCCGATCGCGGGCCGATCGGTGCGAACGGCCTCGCCGACGCCCGGCACTTCCGTGCACCGGCGGCCTGGTACGAAGACCGGCTCGCGCCCGACACGCGCATCGTCGCCAAGCTCGGCGGCCGGCTCCACGAAGCGAGCCAGGATCACTCGCCGTTCGATGTCGTCGCGTGGCACGGCAACTACGCGCCGTGGGTCTACGACCTCGACGCGTTCTCGCCGGTCGGCAATGCGCGCTTCGATCACGGCGATCCGTCGGTGCACACCGTGGTGAGCGCGCCGCTCGACGAGCAAGGCGCCCACACGCTCGACCTCGTCGTGTTTCCGCCACGCTGGGACCCGACCACGAACACGTTCCGGCCACCGTTCTTCCATCGCAACCCGACTGCCGAGATCAACGGCATCGTGCGCGAACAGGCGCACCCGACGAGCCCATTCCAACCGGGGTGCGTGTTCATCACGCCGTCCCTCACCGCGCACGGTGTGAGCGGTCGCGCGGTCGAGCGCAGCCGCACGATGAGCGCGAGCGAAGCCGACAAGCCGGTGCAGCTCGGTGTCACGGGACTGTGGTTCCAGCTCGAGTCCGCGCTGACGCCGGTGCTGACGCCGTGGGCCGCCGCGCGCCAGCTGCCGGATTGGGGCGCGACGTGGGGCAGTCATCGCAGTTACTTCGCGCCGTAGCCGGGGTAGGGTAGACGGCTGTGACGAACGCTGAGCTCGAGCTCTCGTTTTACGAGAAGTTTTTGCTCGGGCGCGGCATCGAGCCGTATCCCGTGCAGGAGCAGGCGATCAGCCTGATCTTCGGCGGCAAGAGCCTGCTGGTTACCGTGCCGACCGGCACCGGCAAAACGCTGATGGCGAAGGCTGCGCTGCATCTCGCGCTCGGGCGCGGCGAGCGCGCGATCTACACGACGCCGCTGCGCGCTCTCACCGAGGAGAAGTTCCGCGAGCTGAGCGAGGACTTTGGCGAGGCAAACGTCGGGTTCGCGACCGGCGACTACAAGGTCAACCGCGAGGCGCCGATCCAAGTCGAGGTCGCCGAGATCCTGTGGAATCGGATCGTCGCTGAGAAACACGTCAGTCCGGCCGAGATCGTCGTGATGGACGAGGGCCACTACTTCAACGATCCCGAGCGCGGCTACGTCTGGGAGCAATCGATGATCGGGCTCGATCCGCGCACGCAGCTCGTCGTGCTGTCGGCGACGGTCGGTCACCCCGAGCGGTTCTGCCATTGGGTCGAGATCACGCGCCGGGTGCCGTTGGCGCTCGTCGATTCGCGCGAGCGCAAGGTGCCGCTCGTCCACGAATACCGCGAGGACATGTTGATCGACACGATCAAGGACCTCGCGCACACCGGCGACGTACCCGCGATCGTGTTCGTGTTCGGTCGCGAGCAGTGCTTCGAGGTCGCGCGCTTGTTCAAGTCGTGCCGGCGATTCACCACCGACGAAGAGAAGGCGAAGATCGACGCGCTGTGCGACGAGGCGCTACTGCCGGCCGGCGCCAGCAAGGAGCTGCGGCCGCTGCTCGGGCACGGCATCGGCATTCATCACGCCGGCATCCTGCCGCGGTACAAGCAGCTCGTCGAACAACTCGCGCTCGAGCGCTTGATCAAGTTCGTGGTGTCTACCGAGACGATCGCTGCGGGTATCAACCTGCCGGCGCGCACGGTCGTGTTCCCTTCGCTGCGCAAGTTCATCAAGCAGCAGCCGCGCATGCTGACGTCGGCGGAGTATCACCAGATGGCGGGCCGCGCTGGCCGCCCGCAGTTCGACGATCGCGGGCTCGCGATCACGCTCGCACCCGAGCAGGTCGTCAGCGATCTGAAGAAGGAGCTCAAGACCCAGAAGGATATCGAGCGCGCGCGCAAGACCGTGTATGGCCGGGCGCGCAACGACGCGCAGCGCAAGGGCGACATCGTGTGGACGCCCGAGCTGCACGGAGAGCTCGTGAGAGGCGAGCCCGCCGAGCTGCGCAGCAAGACGAAGATCACTGCGGAGCAGGTGCTCGCGATCGGCCTGCCCGATCTCGCGTCGAAGGGCTTGCCGGGAAGCGAAGCCGAAGTGCGGATGGCCGAGGCGGAGGCGTCGTTGCCGCCGTCGATGCGGCTCGACATCGTCACCGTGATCGACAATCTGTTGTTGACCGAGCGCGAGCGCAAAGAGCTGCAGAAGATCCTCGCGCAGCTCGTCGCCAACATGCGCGCGATCGGTGTGATCGACGAGCACGGCCACCAGATCAGCGGCGACATGATCCGCACGCTGCAGGGCATGGACGGCCTGTTCATCTATTACGTGTTGTTCAACCACCAGCTCGATTACGTCGAGCTGCGCCAGCTCGTCGAGTATTTGATCGATCACGACATCATCCAGCGCCAGCTCGATCGCAAAGGCGAAGACGAGAAGAGGGAGTGGATGCGGAACTGGCTGCGCGAGCAGCGCATGGAGAACCCGCACGTGACGTGGGACGACGCCGAGGCGAAGTACCTCCAGGAACATCCGCGCCCGCTGACGAAGATCGAGATCATTCACGGCGAGTTCTCCGGCAAGGTGCCGCATCCCGAGCTCCACGGCGGCAAGCGCCCGAAGGATGTCTGGGCGCAGCTCGAAGACGGTGGCTTCTCGTTCCTCGAGTTCGTCGAGAAGCATCACCTGCAGCACGAGGAAGGCAATCTGTTCTCGTACCTGATCCGGGTAATGAACTTCGCGCAGAAACTCTACCAGGCGTCGCAGCTGAGCGAGCTCGAAGACATGGCCGACCGCGTGAAGCAGCTGCTCGGCCGGATCGATCTGCGACTCGTGGACGGCTTGCGATGAGACAGCTCGTGCTCGCGCTCGCCGTCGTTGCGGCGTGTAAGCCCAAAGAGGTGCCGTTCAAGCCGCCGCCGAAAGAGGATGGCGGTGCGCGGGTCGCGGATGCGGCAGCGGAGGCGGATGCTCCCTCGGCGCGTGCCGAAGCGAAGGCGACCAAGATCGTCGTCGGTGATCAATTCAGCTGCGCGCTGCTCGCGGATGCGACGCTGCACTGCTGGGGCCGCAACCGCGAAGGCGAGCTTGGCAACGGCACCACGACCGATTCGGGGACGGCGGTCAAGGTACCGCTCACCGGCGTCAAAGATGTTGTCGCCGGTACCGCACACGTGTGCGCGCTGCTCGATGACGAGTCCGTCACGTGCTGGGGCAGGATCTATTTCGGCAAGAAAGAGAATCTGCTCGTACCGACCGCGGTGCCCGGCGTCGCGAAGGCGAAGCGGCTGTTTGCGGTGCGCACTGCATCGTGCGCGACGATCGACGACGCATCGCTCGTGTGCTGGGGCGACATCGACGTCAAGGGTCACCTCAAGCTATCGGGCGGCAGCATGAACCGCGTCCCGACGCCGTCGAACGGTCTCGATCACGTCGTCGCGATGAGCGCGAACGGTGCGCTCAAAGATGACGGCACCGTGTGGTTCTGGGGCGCGAGCGGCGAGCCGGTGAAGACGGCGATGACGGGCGTGATCGAGATCGCCGCAACGGGCGACGAGGTGTGTGGACTGCGCCGCGACGGGACCGTCGCGTGTGCGGGGCCGGCAACGCGCTGTGCGGGCGCGGCGCCCAAAGCTGCCGTTGCGAAGCCGGCGCCGAAGATCGCAAAGAAGCCCGCGGCGAAGAAGGTCGCGAAGAAACCAGCCGCGAAGAAGCCGACAGGCAAGAAGCCCGCGGCGAAGCAGACCGCGAAGAAGCCACCGGCGAAGCAGCCGACAAAACCGACGCCCGACGCGCGCCTGTTACCGATCGAAGTGCTTCGCCTGCCGCCTGCGAAGCATCTCGCATTCGACGTCGGGCTCTGCGTCATCACGACGACC
>DATDCH010000155.1:0-5201 GCA_036524455.1 Kofleriaceae bacterium
AACTGGGCATTCGGCCGCGACGACGCGCCGAGCTTGTGATCAACGAACCTTGACGACGCGCGACGGCGCCGACACGTGGCCGGTCTCGTCGAGCCACGCGAGCGTGATCGCTTCGCCGATCCGCGACGAGATCGTACCCGCCGGCGGTGTGGTCTGACACGCGCCGCGATACACGACGATCGACGTCGAGCCGGCGGTCACGCGGCCCCACGATCGCGGTTTGCCTTTCGCGAAGACGATCAGCGCGACCGCACCTGCGGGCGGTTTGGCAGCGAACACCGCGGTGATCGTCGAGTCATCGCCGCGGCTCTTGGGCGCCGTGCGCCGCACGAGTCTCGGCTTCGGTGCCGGCAGCGGCGTGACTTTTGTCGGTCCGCGCGTCACGCTGGCGAGCACCGCATGCTTGCTGTCGCGTAGCTCGAACATGCCGTTCGTCGGCAGCGGGATCACGACGAGACCGGGCGCGACGTTACGCAGCTCGAACTGTTTCGCGGTCGTCGATTGCGCGAGCTCCCAACCGTTCCGCGGCGGATTCGTTGCGACGATGCCACCGGTCTCGTCGACGGTCGCCGTCGCTGGCGTCAAGATCGCGGGTGCGGGCTCGGAGGTCCGGCACGGCACCGCGGCGGCTTCCGCGGAAGCGAGCACCACCACCCACGCGAGCCAACGCACCCCGCGATGTTATTGCATCGGGCAACCCGGTGCGCCGGTCGGCTGACCATTCTGCGTGCACGGTGCGCACGTGTAGTTCGACATGCAGTTGCCGCGGGCCAGCGCGATGCCCTGGATGCCGAAGTCGAAGCAGTCAGACAGGCACACGCCGGTGTAGTTGCCGAGGATGAAGCTGTTCGCGCTGCACGTCGGGATCGTCTGATTGAGCAGGATCTGATCGGGCACGCACAGATTCGTGGCGGCGCAGTTGTCCTGATCGAGGTTGTCTTCCTGATCGTCGGGGATCGCCGACGTCGGCACGCAGTGCGCGCGTGCATCGCAGCACTGCGCGAACGTCACCGCCGGTTTCGTCGGACCGGTATCGCACGACAGGTTGCACGCGCCCGTCGACATCCCGCTGATCGGGTCGTAACAGGGCGCGCAGCGTTCGTTCGCGGTGCACGTGTCTTGCGGCAGCAGTGCTTCTTGGTCTTTGACGTCGGGCAGCACGCGCGACATGCACCGGCCTTCGGCGCCGCCGACCGAGTTGCACGTCTTCGGCGTGAACTTGCCGCCGGTCGTGATGAACACGTCGGGCACGCAGTACTTCGTCGCGTCCATGCACTTGCCGAGTGCGGCCTGTTGCGCGGGATCCGTAACGAGCGCGGCATCCACGCAGTGCGCGTCGGGTCCACACGACATCAGCGTCGTCGGATCGATCACCGCGGGGCAGTTCGGTTCGTAGACGCACGTGTTCGGATCGTCGCAAGCGGTCACCGTGCCCCCGCCATCGCCTCCTTCACCGGCACACGTCGCGAGCTCGAGCAGATCGCACGCGCCGGTCGGCATGTTGTCGAGCGGGCTGATGCACGGCACGCACAGCTCGTCGACGCCGGTGCACGTCTCCTTGCGCAGCAGTCCCTGGTTCTCCGCGACCTGCGGGATGCAGCGCGACAAGCACACGCCCGAGCCCCCGAATGCCATGCACTGGTCGGGCGGCACCGCGGCGCCGGTCGTCAAGAACGAGTCCGGGATGCAGTACCCGCCGGAGTCGCACGACGCGACAAACGGCTGGATCTCCGAGGGGACGCGGCTGGCCTCGAGGCAGTGGGCCGCGCCGGCTTCGGCCTGGCAGCACGCGGCCATCCCGCCGAGCTCCGATGCCGGAATCGGCTTGCCGAGCGGACCTTCGCAGGCCTCCTCGTCGTCGGCGAGCCCGGTCTGACAACCGACCAAGAGCAGCAGGAGGAGCAAGGCTTTGGGCATGGCGGGGCAACTGGTTTCACGTTCCGCGCCAGCTCTTGACCTCCAGTCAACAAGCACTTCGCCGCGGTCGCGGGGGGCCGCCTCACCCGATCTGGAGCCTCAGCGCCGCGTCGCAGCGCACCAATCGATTACAGCCGCAGCAGCATTTGGCTTCGCGAGCGCCTTCATCGCCGTCGACATCGCGGTCCGTGCCGTGACGTCCGTCAACAATGGCCGCAGTGCGTCGGCGAGCTTGTCGGCCGTCAGCTCGGCCTGGCGGAACATCAGTGCGGCGCCCTTGTCGGCCATCTCGCGCGCGTTGAGCTCCTGGTGATTGTCGGCGGCGAACGGGTACGGAATGAAGATGGCCGGCTTGCCCGCGATCGCGAGCTCGGCGACCGTCGTCGCGCCCGCGCGGCCGATGATCACATCCGCGTGCTGGTACGCCGCGGCCATGTCCTTGATGAACGCTTTGCACTCCGCGGCAACGCCAGCCTCGCGGTAGCGCGCGGTTGTGGCCTCGAGATCCTTCTCGCCGGTCTGATGCGTGATCGCGAGCGGCGCTTCCTTCGCGAGCATGACGAGCGCCTTCGCGGCGAGCTCGTTGACCGCGACCGCACCCTGCGATCCGCCGACCACGAGCACGCTGACCTGCGCGCGCGTCTCGCTCGCCGCTCCGAGCAGCTTCTGCACGAGGTCGCGGCGCACGGGATTGCCGCTCATCAGGATCTTCTTCGGATTGAAGAACCGTTTGCTCTCGTCGAACGACAAGAACACCGCACGCACGAGCTTGCCGAGCATCTTGTTCGTCAGGCCGGGGATCGAGTTCTGCTCGCAAATCGCGGTGGGGATGCCACGCAGCTTCGCGGCGAGCACGACCGGTCCCGACGCATATCCGCCGACGCCGACCACCGCGTCGGGCTTGAATGCCTTGACGATGCGCCTCGCCTGCCACAACGCGCGCGGCAACCGGAACAACCCCTTCACCGCGCCGAGTGCGCCGACGGTCTTGAGCCCCGACACCTCGATGAAGTCGAGGTCCCAGCCGAGGTCGGGCAACACGCGCGCTTCGATGCCGCGCCGCGTGCCGACGAATTTGACCGCCGCATCGGGCTCGCGTGCCCGCAGCTCCTCGGCGATCGCGACACCGGGGAACAGGTGCCCGCCGGTGCCGCCGCCTGCGATCAAGAGTCTCATGCAGTGGTCATAACGCGTACGCGGACCCTTCTCTTCCGCGCCGCAGGATCGCGCTGGGTGGCCGCGCGACTCGCATGGCGTTCGGGGCGCCGCCCGACGTTGAGCAGCAGTCCGACGAGGAACATCGTGATCACGAGCGAGCTACCACCGTAACTGACGAGCGGCAACGTGATGCCCTTGTTCGGTACGACGCCGAGCACGACGCCGACGTTGAACAGCGCCTGCACGCCGAACAGCAGCGTGATGCCAAACGCGAGGTAGCCGCCGAACACGTCGCGCGCGCCGAGTGCCGCGCGAATCCCGCGCCACACCAAGATCGCGAACAGCGTGAGCACGGTAGCGATTCCGAGCCAGCCGAGCTCTTCACCGATCGGCGCCATGATGAAGTCGTTGTGCGCCTCGGGCATGTAGCCGAGCGTCTGGTGACCATCGCCAAGCCCCGCGCCGGTGAGACCGCCCGACCCGATCGCGAGCCGCGCCTGCAGATACTGATACGCCTCTTTGCTCGCGAACGCCTCGGGGTTGAAATACGCGAGGAAGCGCTGCATGCGCCACGGCGTGCCGACGACCAGGTGATACGCGATCGGCGCGGCGCCGAGCACGGCGAGCAGGATGTACGAGATACGCGTGCCGGCCATGAACAGCATGCCGAGCGTCGTGGCGCCGAGCACCACCGACGAGCCGAGGTCGGGCTGCACGAGCAAGAGGCCCATCATCGCGCCGCACACCACGAGGTGCGGCACGAACCCGACGGAGAACATCTTCACGCGATCGGCTTTGCGGCCGAGCGAATAGGCGAGGTACGTGACGAGCGCGAGCTTCGCGATCTCGACCGGCTGAAACGTGAGCGGACCGAGCATGATCCAGCGCTTCGCGCCGTTGCGCGCTGGCATGCCGAGCGCGACCGCGAGACACACGATCGCGATCAGCAGCAGTGGGTACGTCCATGCGCGCAGCTTGCGATAATCGATGCGCGCGCCGAACCACATCGCGAGCCCGCCGACGAACACGAACATGATCTGGCGCTGCAGAAAGTGCGACGAGCTGCCGAACTGCGTCAGCGACTCCGCAGCGGTCGCCGAATAGATCTCGATCGTGCCGATGCCGAGCAGCGCGAACACCGCCGCGAGCAGCATCAGATCGTACGCGCGCTCGGGCAGTGTCGCGCTCGGATGTTGCACCGCGATCAGCGACGCGTTCGGCGGCAGCGGTACGGGCTCGTCTTTGTCGCGACGTGCACGAACACGCTCGACCAGCCGGCGCAGCACAGACATGGAGCCATCCTCGGGCCACACATCGAGACGCGCCAATTTCTAGCTACTTGATCCGGTACCAGGTCTCGCCGTCCATCTTGGAACGACGCTCGCACGGGTCTTCGAGCTTCGTGAACCGAATGCCGACCTTGGAGATCACGACGGTGTAGGTGCCGGCCACGCCGGGCTTGCACATCTCGCCGCTCGCGTAGGTCAGCGTCAGTTGATCGCCATCGAGCTTGAACGTGCCCTCGGCGAGCGGCTTGCCGTCGAGCTCTTTCGCCTCGTGCGCGATCGTCACCGAGCCATCGCCCTTGAAGCGCGCGGCAGTCGTGCCGGCGGGTGGCCGGCGCGCGAACTCACCGACGATCAGCTCGGTGTTCGGTCGTTTCGGCGGCATTGGATCCGGTTTGCCGCACGCGATCAGCGCTAGATACAACAGCGTTCCCCGCATGGATCCATCTTACCTCGGTACACTGGCCGCGGGATGGATCCGGACGACGACCCCGCGCTCGTGGAGACGCAGAGTCCGGCGCTCGCCGTTCGTCCCGTTCCGGATGCGCGCACACGCGACGTCGCCCGCGCGAAAGTCGCGAACGCGCTATTCGCGAACCACGAGCCGGTCAAGCTCGGGCGCTATCACCTGATCGAGCGCGTCGGCCAAGGCGGCATGGGCGTCGTGTGGGGCGCTTTCGATCCCGAGCTCGAGCGTCGCGTCGCGATCAAGCTGGTGCGCACGAAGACCGAAGCCTCGCGCGAGCGGATCCTGCTCGAAGGCCAAGCGCTCGCAAAGCTGTCCCATCCGAATGTGGTAGCGGTCCACGATGTCGGTGTGGTCGACGACGAGGTCTTTCT
>DATDCH010000156.1:0-2322 GCA_036524455.1 Kofleriaceae bacterium
AGCGCGACTCGCGAGAGCTCGTCGACATCATCGAGCGCCTCGCCGCGGCAGGCGAGCTCGATCCCGCGCAGTGGAACATGGCGCATGCCGACCTCGCGCTCACGCTGATGCGCCTCGCGTACACGAACTATCCGCTTCCCGATCGCACGCGCGCGTTCCTGGACGCGGCACTGAAGCGTCCGTCGATGCGCGTGTACATCGACCATCCACGGCCTCCGAATCGCCCGCCTGACGCGTACGCAGCAGGTTAACGGCCGAGCTGGGCTGCTCAGCGGATCATCTTGACCGCGCCGAGGCGCTCGCTCTCGGCAAGCACATTTTCCAGGATCGCGGGGCTCGCAGCCTTGCGCTGTTGTTCTCCGGACATCGACCGCGCCACCGTGTAGAGGTCGTGATGTCGGCTGACCATCGGCCGGTTCTTCCATGCCCGCGTCGACAGCTGGACCGCCGGCAGTGCGGGCGGGGCGTGTGGCTGACCCTCGAGCGCGTTGGCGTCGAGGCACTCGAGCAGGTCGTTGCCTGCGTTGAGGCGCTTGTTGACTTCGGCGTTTTCGTAGCCCTGGGTGTCGAGGAGTCGGATGATCGAGCTCAGCAGCGATGTGTGATCGAGCGTTGTCTTCACCGAGCAGCCGCGCCGGGCGTAGGGGCCGATGACGAGCGCCGGCACGCGGAAGCCGAGCTGGCGGAAGTCCGCGCGTGCGTCGTAGGTGGTCGGTGGCTTGGCGTGATCATAGAAGCCGCCGCCCTCGTCGTAGGTAATGACGAATAGCGTGCGGTTCCATTGGTCGCGGTTCTGTGCGAGCGCCGCGACGATGCTCGCGATCAGCGCCTGTCCCATGCGCACGTGGTGGCCCTCGCCGCCGCCGAAATCTGGGTGATCGTCGTTGGCGTCCTGCGGGTTGAACAGGCCGAAGTGCGGATCGATGATCGATAGTGCGGGCAGCTTGTTCTCGCGGGCACGAGCGAAGAAGCCGGTCGGCGTCAGCGCATCGAAGCTCGAGACCATGTCCTCGAAGATGTCGCGCGCTTCGCGGGTCGGCGACGGGCTCGCGCCGCGGAGCCAGGCGACGTCGTGATAGAAGTTCTTCGACTCCTTCCCCGACTTGTGGACGACGTCGAGGATGCTCTCCCAGTTGATCGACGTGATCGGTGTGTTGCTCTGTACGCCGCGCGAATCGCCGCCGTGGAGAAAGAACCGATTGGGCCACGTCGGGCCCATGACCGAGCTGTACCAATGCTCGCAAAGCGTGGACTGGCGCGCGAGCGCGTAGAGCATCGGTAGCTGGGCTGGCGTGTGATAGCCCATCGCCTCGCGAGCCATGATCGACGCGAGCTCGTCGGGCCCAACGCGCAGCGACGCGTCCTTGTTCTTCTGGAGCTCCGCGGTACGCGTCCGCGCCGCGGCCTCGGCAGCACGCACGAAGCCGCCCATCCGGCCGCCGTCGAACATCGCGTGCATCTCGCCCCACTCGTGCGGCAGGTCGTGCGGCGTGAAGTCGTCGAGCACGCGCGACTGGATCGTGCTACCGCCGGTGGTGCGGTTGGTCTCGCCGCCCTTCAGTCCGTTGATCCCGGTCACGCCGAGGCCGCCGCGATCGCGCGGCAGCGACAGCGCGCCGAAGTAGTGGTCGAACGAACGGTTCTCCATGCACAGCACGACGACGCTGCTGATGCGCGCTCGCGCCTGAGCCCACGATTGCGCCGCCGGCCGGCATGTCGCGCCGTCTGACTTGTCATCGCCCCAGTTGAGCTCACCGCCGTCTTCGAGCTCGTCGGTGACGCCGCAGCCGATCGCCTTGAGGCCGGCGAGCGCCGTCATGCCTTGCAGCCAACCTCGTCGAGACAGACTCGTCTGCTTGAAACGCATCGAGTCGCGAGTCAGCAACGGTCATGCCCGGCGAACTCGCAGGAACCACTCGCAGGTGAGTTAGCAGCTCGATCCGCCGGCTCGTCCGCGCGTCGGACGATGGATTATCCGTCGCCGGTAGTAGTCGTCAACCGCGGTTGTCAAGCAGACGGTGATGGTCAGTCGACCATCTTCTCGAGCGCCGCGGTCAGCTTGTTGGCGTGGATGCCGGCGCTACCGAGACAGTCGTAGATCCGCTTGCCGGCTTCGTTGATCCGATGCACATCGCCATCCGACGTCTTGTGCGTCTCGGCAAACTTGGCGACGTCGCTCAGCACCTTGGTGCCGCAGGCGGTGTCGTCGGCCGCGCACTCGCAGGCGCGGTCGGCGAGCTTCTCGAAGTCCTTCGCCGCGTCCTTGCAACCGACCAACAGCATGCTGCTCACGATGAACGGGATAAAACGCATTGCAACCGT
>DATDCH010000157.1:0-9762 GCA_036524455.1 Kofleriaceae bacterium
CTCATGTTTGCTTCGGTTGGCAGACCACCGTGAACGTGCGCGAGGTCGACAGGCCGCCAGGCGGCATCGCCTGATAGAGCGGCAGCTGTCCCTCGATGATTTCGCGATCGAACACGATGACCTGCATCGTGCGTTCTTTGCCGATGTCCGCGGTCTGACACAGTCCGCCGAGCGAGCACGTCGAGCTGCGCATCACGCGACCACCGGCGGCGGCGGTGCACGTCGCGCGCGGCGGCGTCTGATCGGGAATGTTGTAGTCGACGAACACTTTCGGCTGCAGCGTGTCGTCGAGATCGGTGTCGTAAACGATCAGGTTGAGCGTGCCGACGCCTTGCTCGAAGTTCACGGTCTTCCACTCCGGCAGCTCGACGCCGTCGGCGCGCACGGAGATGATCGACGGCGCCGAGTTGAGCCCCGCGTCGGTCGTATCGACCGAGAGCGACGGCGGGATGACACAACCGGCGAACATCATGGTGAATCCGAGAACGCGAATCGCCCAACCACTATGCAGCGCGCGAGCCAGGCGCGATCGTGCCCATCGTGTCGGGCAGTTACGCTCGACGACAGCGACGGAAACGATGCAGTGGTCGGACATTCGCGTCATGGGGTTTGGGCCGTTTCGTTGACCTTGATCACACCGGCTCTTGCGGTATCTCGCCGTCCTCGGACTCCTTCTCGAGATGACGGAACACCGTCCGCGGATCGACGCCGAGGTCGCGCGCCGTCTTCGTGCGGTTGCCGTTGTTGAGCGCGAGCACTTCGTTGATGTACTCGCGTTGAAACTTCTCTTTTGCGTCGGCGAGCGTGAGGATCTGCGGCAGCACGTCGCCGGTCAGCCCGAGGTCGTCGGGACCGATCACGGTCGACTCGCACAGCACGATCGCTTTCTTGATCCGGTTCTCGAGCTCGCGGATGTTGCCGGGCCAGTTGTGCTTGCGGATCGCGACCGCGGCGTTCGGCGAGAAGCCTTTGACCTTCGCGTCGTATTCGCGCGAGTAGCGGCTGAGTAGATAGCGCGCGATCACGAGCACGTCGTCACCGCGCACGCGCAGCGGTGGCAGCTCGACGTTGACCACGTTGAGCCGGTAGTAGAGGTCTTCGCGGAACCGCCCGCCGGCGATCTCTTTCTCGAGGTCGCGGTTTGTCGCGGCGAGGATGCGGATGTCGCAGGTCTCGGGCCGCGTGTCGCCGACGCGGAACACGACCTTCTCCTGGATCGCGCGCAGCAGCTTTACTTGTAATTCGATCGGCATCTCGCCGATCTCGTCGAGGAACAGCGTGCCGCCGTCGGCCGCCTGGAACTTGCCCTGCTTGTTCGCGACCGCGCCCGTAAACGAGCCTTTCACGTGACCGAACAGCTCGCTCTCGAGCAGGTTCTCGGGAATCGCGCCGCAGTTGATCGTGATGAACGGCTTGCCGGCGCGCGGCGAGCGATTGTGGACCTCGCGCGCGATCAGTTCCTTGCCCGTGCCGGTCTCGCCGGTGATCAACACCGAGATGTCGGTCGGCGCGATCTTCTCGACCTTGCGAAACACCTGCTGCATCGGCGGCGACGTGCCGACGATTTCGCCGAACCGATATTGCTCGAGCCGATCGTTGAGCCGCTTGTTGTCGTGGCGCAGCTCGTTGAGCAGCAGCGCGTTCGATACGATCAGCGCGGCCTGCGACGCGAACACGGTGAGCACGCGCAGCGTCTGATCTTGAAATAGATCTCGAATCGAATCGTTGCCGACATAGATCAGACCGAGCAGGCGACCGCGATCGAGCAGCGGTACGCAAATCACCGACGACACTTTGAGGTGCATGACGGACTTCGCGCTCGCGAACTCGTCGTCGTGCATCGCGTCGGAGATGATTACCGGCCTTCGCGAGCGAACCACTTTGGCGATGATCGAGTCAGAGAGCTGACTGATCGCATCCGCGATATTTTCCTTGTTCAGATTGCGCGCGACTTTGATGTCGAGCGTCTCGCCCTCGGCCAGGATCAAGAAGCCTTTGTCTGCGTTCGTGATCTCGATGACTGCGTCCATCAAGGTATCGAGCAACTCGGTCAGATCGCGCACGTGCATTAGCCGATCGGAGAACTCGAATAGCTTCGAGTACGCGTCGATGTCGGCGACCGTGTTCGCGGCCTCCGCCTCGACGGGCGCGGCCTCGTCGACCATCGCGAAGCGCAGGTCGCAGCTACCGATCACGAGCCGCTCGTCGTGCGTCAGCTTGTGCTTGCTGCGCTTCTTGCCGTTGACGACGAACTCCGTCTTCTTCGGGGCGAACACCGTGTAGGTCTGGCCGTCGAAGTGAACCGCGAACCCGTCGGGAACGAGCGGGTCGGGCAGCACGATGTCGTTATCGGGGCTGCTGCCGACCGACGTGATCTTCTTGTGCAGGTGATAGATCGTCGGCGGATGGCCAGGTGCGGTGAGTCGAAGTGAAGGCATGAATTAGTTCTCCCAGCCAATGCCGATGCCCACGCCGTCGGGCGTGATCATCGGCGCAACTTGTAAGCGCCGCAGCAGTGACGTCTTCTTCGGCGTCGCCGGTTTCTTTGTCGACTCCTGCCACTCGGGAGGCAATAGAGACTCGTCGACGTCGGTGCGTGTCTTCGCCGTGTAGTGGCGATGAGCATCGATCACGCCGAGCGCGTAGAGCGACAGAAACGCGACGCCGGCGCCGATCTCGATCTGCTGCAGCCGGCGCACACTCGCGCCGTCGAGCGGATCGACTTGATCGGATCGAATGCCGTACTTGTTCACCAGGTACCACCAGATGCCGATGCTCGTACCGAGCGTGGCGACCTCACCGACGCCGAGCAGCACGCCCTTCACGTAGTGTTTGTTCTGGAACTGGCCGAACGGCGGCACGAAGTTGAGCCAGTACGGATTGTCTTTGACGCCGATGAGGCTCTCGCGGAACTTGCGAATGCGTTCCTTCTCCTCGAACTCGCGGCGCTTCGCCGCTTCGCGATCTTTGCGCGTGCGGATGTCGGCCTTCGTGTCGTCGAACAGCTCGATCGCTTTCTTGTTCGTGATGATGAGCGGATCGAGCTGTTTGTTCGGATCGATTTCGAGCGCTTTCTCGAACTCTGATTTCGCGCCCGCTTCGTCGCCGGTCTCGACACGGCAGACGCCGAGGTTGACGTAGGCTTCGACGAGATCGAGGCTGTTCGCGAGTTGCGGTTTCGGCCGCACGAGCGCGTTGTACTTCTCGAGCGCGATTTGATAGTTGCCGTTACGGAATGCTTGGCGAGCGAGTGCGAGGTCTTCGCTCGGCGTCGCGAGGGCAGGGACTGACAGCAGCACGATCGCGACGAGTGCGGCCCGTGCAACGCAAGTGCGAAGCGCTACTCGAGCTTGCACTTCACCTCGCTCATCTTGCCCGCGTTGACCGTGACCGAATGTGGATCCGATTTCGCTCCGTTCGTGAACGTCACCGTCACGGTCTTCGTCGAGCTCGTCGCATCGGTCTCGAACGGGATCAGTACCGTCGAGCCGATCGTCGGCGTGCGGGTCTCGACCTTGCCGGTCGTGGACCATTCCATCGACACGACCACGTCGTTGCCAGCGCACAACGGTTTGACCTGGGCTGGGCGGAACTGGAGAGACGCGCTCGCTTTCGGTTTGTCGCGCGTGAGCACGACCCGCACGGTTTCGCAGCAGTCGTTCCTGACCTCGACGTTGGCTGTCTGCTCGACTGGCACCTTGAACGTGTTGCCCTCGACCGGCCGCCAGTCGCCGCCCGGCAACCGCCACTCGGAACCCGATGCGATGCTGACGGTGACGACGACCTCGACCGGCGGAACGACCTGCGTTGCCGCATCGAGCACCGGCGCGTTACTGCCAACACCGGGTCGCGCATCGGTGGCCGGCGCGAATACGACGACCGCCGCATCGTCGGGCTGCTCGATCGGCGCCGGCTCGACGCCGACGACATTCGTGCTCGGACCGAAGAACGGCGACAGCACGGTGCTCGGCAGCGGCGGCTCATCCGGCGGCGGCGGCAGCGACCGCTTGTGAATCATGTAGCCGCCGAACGAGATCACGCCGGCGGCGAGCACCGCGATGGCCGCGTGCTTGAGCCGCGCGCGGCGGTTCAAGCCGTCGAGGATCGCGAGCACCTTCGCGTTGTCTGGATCGATCGTCAGCACGCGATCGAACACGTCGAGCGCAGGCGCCTGGTCGCCGGCCGACAGCAGCTTCTGGCCGTGGCGCGACAGGTGATCGACGAGCCGCTCCTTGAGCGCTTGCTCGTACGACACCGGCGCCGTGAAATAGCGCGCGAGCTCGCTCGTCACCTTGTCGCCGGGCAGCCCGGACTCCTCGAGGTACGCCTCGAGTGCGATCACCATCTCGCTGATCGCGGCATAGCGATCCACGGGCTGCGCCGCCATCGCGCGCAGGATGATCTTGCCGAGCCGGTTGCCGATGCGCGGGTTCGCCTGACGCGGATCGACGAACTTGCACTCGGCGATGCGCTTGAGCACCTCGTGCGGGTTCTTGCCTTCGAACGGCAGCTTGCCGACGGTGAGCTGATAGAGAACGATGCCGACCGCGAACACGTCGGTGCGGAAATCGAGCTGGCGGCCCTCGACGTGCTCGGGTGCCATGTATGCCGGCGAGCCGAGCAGCTGGCCGGTGACAGTGAGCCGCTCGAGGTCGACCATGTGCGAGATGCCGAAGTCCATCAGCTTCACGACACCGTCGGACCGGATCATGATGTTTTCCGGTTTGACGTCGCGATGCAGGATGCCGACGGCGTGCGCGTGAGCGAGCGCGCGTGCGACCTGCAGCATGATCATCGCGCCGACTTCAGGGAACGTGATCGGGCGCTCGGTGAAGAACTGCTTGAGCGTCTGGCCGTCGATGAACTCGGTTACGATGTAGCTCTCGGAACCCTCCTTCGCCGAGTAGTCGAAGATCTCGAGGATGTTCTCGTGGCGGAGCTTCGCGACGGCCTGCGCCTCGCGCTCGAAGCGGTCGCGCGCCTCTTGATAGTCAGAGAGGTGCTTGTGCAGGATCTTGATCGCGACGGTGCGCTTGAGCGAGCGGTCGATGCCTCGATACACGATCGCCATCCCGCCCTGGCCCACACGCTCCAGCAGCTCGTACTTGTCGAGAACCTGGCCGACCTGGATCAATCCGTTCGCTCCACCGCCATGACGTAGATGTCACGGGGTCATCCCTGCGTTCATGAGACTGGGCCGCAGTCTCATAGGGTTGCCTAAGGCGTTAAGTCTACGCCGCTTTGAGAGGACTCAGCAAGGCGGGAGCGCCGCGCCACTCTGACGTGGCAGTCATCGGGCAACGCCCGCACCTGCGCAAGACACTGCGCACTTCACGGACGGTGCTCACGTGCTCGGAAAGCGAAGTGGATTACGCGAGGTTGCTGCCGATCGACCAGGTCGAGCCGGCGCACCGTCGGCCGCCCCCGCGCTAGCACCCGGCGTTCGTTCGGGTAAAGTTCGCAGCCCTATGAGCGACTCGAACGTCACGATCACCTTGCCCGACGGATCTACCAAGCAGACCGCCGCCGGCACGACGATCGCGGACTTCGTGCGCACGCAGATCGGCACGGGGCTCGCGAAGGCGGCACTGTTCGCGAAGTACGACGGCGTCGAGGTCGACCTGACGCACGCGTTCGATCACGACGGCAAGCTCGAGATCTTCACGCCGAAGAGCACCGAGTCGCTCGAGCTCGTGCGCCACGATGCCGCGCACATCGTCGCGTCGGTCGTTCAGCGGCTGTTTCCGGGCACGCAGGTCGCGCTCGGCCCGGCGACCGAGGACGGCTTCTTCTACGACTTCTATCGCGAGAAGCCGTTCACACAGGAGGACCTCGAGGCGATCGAGAAGGCCGCGAACGAGGAGATCAAGAAGGATCACCCGTTCGTCCGCAAAGAGGTCTCGCGCGAAGAAGCGCTCGAGCTGTTCGGCAAGCTCGGCGAGAAGTTCAAGCTCGAGGTCGTCGAGGGCATCTTCGAGAAGGGCGCAAAGACGCTGTCGCTGTACTCGCACGGCGAGTGGGTCGACTTCTGCGAAGGTCCCCACAGTCCGTCGACCGGACGCGTCGGCGTGATCAAGCTCCTCACGATCGCGGGCGCGTACTGGCGCGGCGATCATCGCAACCCGCAGCTGCAGCGCATCTACGGCACCGCGTTCTTCACGCAGAAAGAGCTCGACGCCTGGCTGCACCAGCAAGACGAAGCGAAGAAGCGCGACCACAAGAAGCTCGGTCCCGCGCTCGACCTGTTCCACTTCCATCCGGCCGCGCCGGGTGCGGCTTTCTGGACCTCGAAGGGCACGAGCATCTACACGACGCTGCAGACCATGATGCGCAACATGTGCCTCGCGAACGGCTACCAGGAGATCAAGACGCCGCTCATCTACAACAAGTCGTTGTGGGAGACGAGCGGCCACTGGGGCAAGTACCGCGAGAACATGTTCCTGGTCTTCGACAAAGAGACCGACGAGAAGCTGCCCGCCGAGGAGCGGGCGTCGTCGTCGCTCAAGCCGATGAACTGCCCGTCGCACTACCTGTTCTATCAAATGAAGCGCCGGAGCTATCGCGAGCTGCCGCTGCGCCTGCACACGCAAGACGTGCTGCATCGCAACGAAGCGGCCGGTGCGCTGAGCGGCCTCGTGCGCGTGCGTCAGTTCCAGCAGGACGACGCGCACATCATGCTGATGGAGTCGCAGATCGCCGAGGAGGTCGCGGCACTGACGAAGCTGATCGCGAAGGTCTACGCGGCGTTCGGTCTCGAGTTCACCGCGATGTTCGCGACGCGGCCCGAAGTGAAGATCGGTGACGACGCGCTCTGGGACAAAGCCGAGAGCGCGCTCGAAGCCGCACTGAAACAAACCGGCCTGCCGTACGAGCTCAAGCCCGGTGACGGCGCGTTCTACGGTCCGAAGATCGACTTCGATGTCGCCGATTCGATCGGCCGCAAGTGGCAGCTCGGCACGATCCAACTCGACTACAACGCGCCCGAGCGCTTCGACATGACGTACATCGGCGCGGACAACAGCGAGCATCGGCCCGTTGTAATCCATCGCGCGATCTACGGCTCGTTCGAGCGGTTCATCGCGATCTTGATCGAGCACTACGCCGGCAACTTCCCGGTGTGGCTCGCGCCCGAACAGGTGCGCATCCTGCCGGTCGCCGAGGCGCATCACGCGTGGGCCGACCAGGTCGCCGCGAAGCTGCGCGAGGCCGGCGTGCGCGTCGATGTCGATCGCTCGCACGGTCGGATCGGCGGCATGATCCGCGAGTCGGAGATGGCGAAGGTGCCGTACGCGCTCGTCGTCGGCGCGAAAGAGGTCGAAGCGCAGGGGGTGTCGCCGCGCAAGCACGGCGCTGCGGGCAAAGAGGGCGACCTCGGCCTGATGTCGCTCGATCAGTTCGTCGCGCGGATTCGCGACGAAGCGAAGCTGCCGTTCTAAGGCCCGTCAGCGCATCGTCGCGCGACAACCGGGTAGTGATTGGAGTCGGCGTGATTGCGCGCAGATCCTGTCGATCCGATACAGATTGCCAAATCCGGCGTACGTGGTTCGGCGGTCGAACGGCGTTTGTCCCATAGGCACCAGTCCGAGGTAATGACCGGTCGCTTCGCTGAAGAGGCCGCCTCCGCTGCTGCCGTTTGAATAGTCGGCGGTATGGAACCACAGCGGATCCTGATCGTCGCGATACTGCCAGTACAGCCGGACGATACGCGGCGCATCCGGGTCCGAGCGCTCCCACATATCGAGCGCGTCCGTGGGTAATGGCGGAAGCGGCAAGCCCGAAGTTTCGTCGTAGATCTCGCCGGTGCGGACCACGAGCGCAACGCGCTTGCGGTACTCGTCATCGCTGATCAGGTGGCCGCGAGACAACAATTGCTGGCCTGCAATGGCGGCAACATGCGGTGGGATCCTCGTCGTCGCCGCGGGAAACGTAGCGCCCCAGATGACGGTCGCCGTGCGATTTGCGGCGGTCATCTCGGTAGCCGTCGGAAAACTCGCGATCGCGATTCCGGCGAGCGCGTCGGGACCCGCTTCGGGTTCGAGGATCGTCCAGTCCTGCATCGCGCCTCGAGCTGGGCTGAAATCGCCGGACTCGATCACGATCAGTGGCACCGCGCCATGTGCGCTTGTCTCGAGCGTCAGCTTGCGAGGCGATTGACCGTCGTAGCCAAACGCGCAGTGCGCCGCAGTCAGAATCCAGCGTTCCGAGATCCGCACGCCGCTGCAACCCGAGAGCCGCACGGCGGCCCGCGCGGCCTCTTGGATCGTGTGAGGGACCCCGTCACGCATCGTCGTCTGAGGCTCGCAGCCGACGAGCAACAGCTGGCTGGCGAGCAACGTTGCTGAGACCCTTAGTGCTGACAGAACGCCGACCCCGGCGCGAGCGGGTTGTAGTCGTACGTGAAGCTCTTCGTGACGGTGACGCCGCCCGCGAAGTTGATGCTCATCTCTGCGCTGCATCGCGACGCCATGCTGCTGATGTACATCTCCTGCACCGAGACGTAGCCACCGATCGCGAGCTGGTTGGCGACTTGTTTACCCGAGGCGTCCCACCGCTTGTAGAGCGCGCAGTTGGGTCGGAGATCGCTAGGAAACGTCGAGGTGCAGGAGCTGGGATCGTTCATGATCGCGAACACGCCCTCGGGACAGCGGTAGTCGCCGGACTCGGGCTTGACCTTCGCGTACACGACGGCAGCACCGGCGCCCGGGGAGGCGTCCAGGTCACCGACGACGGCACAGCCGAGATTACCGGCTGCGGTCGTGACGCCGGCGAGCGTCTCGTAGTTGCCTGCTGCCATGCCGGCACTAAGCGACGTCAGCGGCTCGACGGTGCCGTAGAACTTGCTGCCGCTGCCCGGCGCGTCGATGAGCACGATGCCGCCGCTGTCGGTGCCGCCGCCGATGCACGTGTTGTTGACGCATTGGTAGCCGGTCAAGCAGTCCGTCTGCACGTTGCACGAGTTCTTGGAGCCGTCGTCGAGGTTGCAACCAACCGCGAGAGCAGCACCGGCGATCATCAGGATTCGAGTCTTCGAGAGCATCATCTTGGTCCTCGGCTAGCTCCTACGCGGATGCGTTCGAGACGGGCCGAAAAACTTCGCGCATGCTTCGCACAACTCGTGCGGCGAACCAACACCGATGATCGCGATGCAGATCAGTGCGTTGCACGCGCAGTTAGATCTTGCCGTCGATCGAGCGGCCGAAATCGTCGGGTTCACCGTAGGGGCGGGGCATGAGTCCATTCAAGTGTGTGGTCTGTGTGTTTGCCCTCTGCGTTGTCGCCTGCGCGGGCGATGACAGTGAGGTCGATCTAGAGAACCGCGATCCGCGTTGCGTGTCCGCGTGCACGGCAGAAGAGCCTCGCTACGAGGGCGTCGGCCGGGTCTGCAACACGGCGAGTCGCGCGCAGTGCCTCGACGAATGCGAGACGCGCATCGCGAACGTGATGCCGATCTGCCAGAGCTGTCTCGTCGAGGAATCATGCTTTGGCCCCGAGGGTTGCTCTGGCGACGATGGGCTCGGCGGATTCTGCGACAACACCATGTGCACGATCACGAGCGAATTCGGCAGCTGCACGTATATGACCGGAGACATGGCGGGCCAGCTCCGCTGCATGCAGCAGGTCAATCCGCGCCGCGAGGTGTCGTGCACGTCGGAGTTCCGGCCGACGACCGAATGCGCGAGCGTGTGCGGCTGAGCGACTCGAGCACGTAATTGCTGGGCGTCGCGCGGCGTTGCTATAGGATGCGCGCCGCTCGTGACCATC
>DATDCH010000158.1:0-9869 GCA_036524455.1 Kofleriaceae bacterium
TGGCCTTCCGGGGCGAGCGCGATCGCGTATGGCAAGTGGACACCGAGATCGATCGGCGTCTTCATGCGGTCGCGCAGCGATAACTCCCAGGCGAGGCCCGCGTGATTGATCACCGCGAACGTCTGATCCCAGTCAACCGAGAAGTCGTCGGCCTCGGCAATCGCGGTGACCTGCGCTTGCTCGAAGCTGCCGAGCTCGCACGGCTCGGGCTGGCCGCTGACCCCGAACACGAGGTCGCAGCCGGCGAGCAGCACGAGCAGGCTAGAACGAGCCAGCAACGGCGACTCCTAGCTGATCGGGTCCGACGATCGGTGCGACCTGCTCGATGCGCTCCGCCTTCGGCGCTTTGACGTAGAGATAGACGCCACCCGCGATCGCTGCGGTGCCGGCGAGAAACAGCGACGTGCCGCCGAACCGGGTGATGTTCTGCCAGCGCTGGTACTGCTCGGGATGATCGGTCGCGTCGTACTTGCTCTTGCCGATCAGTGACAGCGTCGCGCTCGCGATCCACAGCGCACCACCGCCACCCGCCAAGAGATACGCGTTGCGCCGCTGCTTGCTGCCGCGATCGAGGATGACGAATCGTTTCGGCGGCGGCGGCCGCACGTCGATCGCCTTGTTGTCGCCTTCGCGCACCGTGATCTCGAAGCGCTCGCCAGCCACCTCGATCACGTGCGTGCCCGGATCGAGCTCGACGCGTGCACGCTCGACGTCGCTGATCTCGGATCCGTCGAGCAACACTTTCGCGCCGTGTGGCGCTTCGATGCGCAACGTCGGCACCTTCGCCGCGAGCACGATCGTCTGCTGCTTCGCGGCCTGCTCGTAGTCGGTCATCCCCGCTTCGGCCGAGCGAAACTGCGCCTTGCGATACCAGCCGAGCGCGGTCGCCGTCTTGCCGAGCTTCTCGTTGCACAAGCCGAGGTTGAGCAGCGTGCCCTCCGCGTCGGGATCGAGCTGGATCGATGCGGTGAACTTCGCGCACGCCTCTTCGAACTTGCCGGCCTCGACCAGCGCGCGACCGTCTTGAAACAACACGGTCGCGGGTGTCGGCTCGGCCGGCGCGTCGCTCGCCGGTGCATCTGATTGCGGCGGTTGGTTCGGTGGCGTTCCTGCGGGCTGCGCATGAGCAACCCCCGACGCGAGCACTAGGACCACCAGCCAGCGCACCGTCGACCAGCTTAACACCGACATGCGAGCGCCTTACTCGCATTCAACGTCGCTACCCGGCGCGCGACTGCAAAGAGTTTTTCAGCCGGCGCATCGGTCTGCAGTTTTGTACAGTCGCTACCCGATCACTTACCCGCGCCTGCCGCCGCTGCGCGCCATTCGTTGGCTAGCTCGCATTTCGCGAGCCCGACACGCTTCGCTTCGTGGTCGAGCGCCACTGCGTATGCTTCGGCAGGTAGCTGCTTGATGGCTCGGATAAATTCGTGTGCCTCAGGTGTCTTGATTTGTGTGCCCAAAAACACTGCTGTCATCGGCCCGCGCTCACCCGCTGGTTTCTGATCTGCGCCCGACAGGCGAATGACATCACATAGGGTGGTGATGTCGGCTCGGTATCCGTCGGTAACCTGCGCCTTCGGCAGCTGAATCACGGTGGTGTTGGCGGGCGAGTCCTTCGCATCACCAGACTGGCAAGCGGCTGTCAGCACCAAGCACAGATGGGGCCACTTCATGGGGCGACACTCTGCACTTTCGGACGAAGATTAGCTAGATTGCCCCGCATGACATACGTCGTCGCTGACCCGTGCGTGAAGTGCAAGTACACCGACTGCGTCGCGGTGTGTCCGGTCGACTGTTTCTACGAAGGCAAGAACTCGCTCGCGATCAACCCCGACGAGTGCATCGACTGCGGCGCGTGCGAGCCCGAGTGTCCGACCACGGCGATCTTCGAAGAGAGCGAGCTGCCGGCGAAGTGGAACGTGTACAAAGACATCAATGCGGTGGTGAGTGGCGCGAAGAAGATGGGCGATGTCGATGCGGCGTCGTGGCCCGATCACCTCAAGGATCAGTCGGCGAGCGTCGAGACGTGGCCGAACATCACCGAGCAGAAGAAAGCGTTGCCCGGCGCCGATGAGGCGGCGAAGGAAGAGAACAAGATCTCCGCACTCACGCTCGAGGGCGGCGGTTAACACGTTTCCTCGCGCGCGTTAGAACGCCGCGAAGTCGTATCCCGCCGACGCCATCACGCCGACCGCGTCGGAGGCATCGGGCGCAAACAAGCCCGCACGCAGGTCGAGCGCACCGTGCCGCGCGCCCGCCATGAGCGCGAAGCCGAGCTCGCTGTCGGTATCACTCATCGAGCCGAACTGCGTGTCGGCGCTCAAGTGCGCGAACGTGACGCCGAGCTCGCCGGCGACATACAGCGCGCCGAGTGGATAGCGATAGCCGACGTACGCCGGGATCAGCGTCAAGCTCGCGGCATCGGCGAGCCCACCCTGATCGTTGATCGCGTGGAAGATCGCGCCGAGCCTGCCGGTCACGAAGCCAGCACCGGCGGGAATCTCGAGCCGCGCGGCGGCGCCGATGCCGAACGTCGCGACCTCGGCATAGTCGCCGACCGGTAACACGGCGAGCGCGTCGACGCCGAGCGTCTTCGGCGGTGGCGCGGTCGCGACGACCGCTTCGTCGGCATACGCGGGCGTGAACGTCGAAGCGGCAAGTGAAAACGTCGTTGCAGTGAAGGCAAAGAGCTTCATGGGTTCCTCCAGAACGGCACCCACCCTTTGTAAGGTGCGCATGTCGCGCAGCCGACCTCAGGGCGACATCACGCGCGAAGCCGCTCCTTTGCCGCCCGTTGCTTACGCGATCTCGCGTGACGGGTCGCGCGCGGTCGGCGTACTAATGGGTGTGCTCCGGTTGGTCGCCGCGCTGCTCGCATTGCTGACGATCGCTGCGCCCGCGGACGCAGAGCCGGCGCTCGTGTGGCGCGCACCATCGGGGTGCCCGAGCGCGGAAACGGCGCGTGCACGCATCGAGCAACGGCTCGATCACACGTTGGACACGTTCGTCGTCGCCGTCACCGTCGAGATTTCCCGCGATGCAGATCAGTTCGTCGCGCGCATCGTTGCGGGACCCGACGCGCGCATGGCTGCAGGCAAGACCGTTGCGCGCAGGTTGACCGCTGCGACCTGTGACGAGCTGGTCGATGCTGTCGCGATCATCGCGGCACGCCTGGTGCGTGATCGCGCGGGCGCCGTGATCGCCGATCCGCTGCCAGGTCGATTCGAGGCACACGCACCGATCGACGCAACCGCACCGATCGAGCGACGCGCGTGGCAGATCGGCGTGCGTGTCTCGGCCGTGAGCGGAATCGGCGTCGTGCCTCAGCTCGGCGTCGGCGCTGAGCTCGCGATCGCAATTCGTGGCCGCGCACTGTTTGCGGAGCTCGCGCAAACGCATTGGCTGGCCAGCGCGATCGAGTACGACGAAGCTGCTCGCGGAGACGTCGCGCTCGATGTCACGAGCACGCGCGTCGGCTGGCGATCGAGCGCCGTACCGGTTCGCGCGTGGCTCACCGCGGAAGTCGGCACGCTTCGAGCGGCGAGCGCTCCATCGCCCACGAGTCCGCGCGACGAGATGGTTCCTGCGGTCACGCTCGCGGATCCCGCGACGACGACCCGCTGGCTCGCTGCCGGCGCCGGCATCGGGCTGGCGTGGTCGCTTGGATCATGGATCCGGATCGTTGGAGCGACTGAAGGTACGCTGCACGGCGCGAATCGCGCGCCGAGCGCAGCGACGAGTGTCGTGTCCGTGCGCGCGAGCTGCGGGCTCGAGCTCGGTTGGTGAGCAGCGAGGTTCGACGATCCGAGAGCGACACGTTGACAATGCGCGGAGACACATTGGCTCTCCACGTTTCAGCGCGTCGACTCGACGAGCCGGCTAGGATCAAGCCGCATGCAGGCGAAGCTCGAGGAAGGTGACCTGCTCGATCAACCCGTCGAGGCGATCGTCAATGCGTGGAATCGCAACATCATCCCGTGGTGGTTGCTGATTCCGCAGGGCGTGTCCGGTGCGATCAAGAAGCGCGGCGGTGTCGCGCCGTTTCGTGAGGTCGGACGTCATGGCGCGATACCACTGGGGCAGGCCGTCGCAACCGGCGCAGGTCGGCTTCCGTTCAAGTGCATCATCCACGTGGCAGGGATCAACATGCTGTGGCGCGCCTCGGAGCGCTCGATCCGCGACTCCGTCGCAAATGCGCTTCGCGTTGCGCGCGAGAATGGTGTGCGTTCACTTGCGATGCCGTTGATCGGGGCAGGCTCGGGCGGGTTCGATGAAGAACGAGTGCTCGCGCTCATCACGACGGCGCTAGAGCTCGAGCCGGCCGATGTCGAGGTGATCGTTGTCCGCTACAAGCGTTCCAAATGAGAGCGCCTGCGGATCATTATCGACGGGCGCGAGAGCGTGATACGGCTTCGGTTGTAGAGTCAGCTGAAACTGCGAGTGATGCACCGAGCAACGGTTCTCATAGCGATGTTCGCGATGCTCTTGGGCGGCCCCGCCTGCGAGAAGGGCGCCACGCCTTCGCGTTCCGTGTCGCTGCGCATCGCGACTTTTGCGCCGCCCGAATCGCAGTGGCGACGAATACTCGAAGACAGTGCCAGCGAGCTCGCGGCTGCGACGCAAGGCATAGCGCGTGAGAACGAGTTGGAAATCCTCGCCTCGACTCTTGGCGAGTTGGAGCAGTCGCGCCCGCACCGACGCGCCAACATTTTTCGTTGGCTTCGTCATGACACGAGTGCTTCGAGGTAAGGACGCATGAATGGGTAGATTCGATCGGCTCGCGCCGCCGCTGTCAGCGTGTCGACTCCATTTCTGTGCTTGCGAAGGTATTCGCGCAGGGCAGATATTGCGACGTCGAGGCCAACGTGTCGCCGGTACCGGAAGCAGTCGGCGACCGTCTTGGCTGGCGTCGTGACTTGAACCTTGACGCCCTCGATGACCTGCGTTGCGATTCCATGACTCCGAGCCTTGCCGCTCGCGTGCACCACCTCGGTCTTTGGATATTCGAGCTTGGGTGAACGAGCGTGCGTGTCGATCATGATCCACACCGCGTGCGGTACCTCCGTAGTTAGCCCATGAATCTGGAGCGCGCTGAGCAGGCAGACGACAGCATGGGGTACACGCTTTGCGACCTCGGCGACAGAGTGCAGTTCGGTGACCCGAGCATCGATGAGTCGGTAGAGACCTCGATCGACCTGCTCGAGGACGCCGCTTTCACAGAGACGTGCAAGATACGATCGAGGGATGTCGGCAACGGCAAGGTCACGCGCACGGAAGGGACCCTTTCGTGCGAGCCGAATCAGGGTGTCGACTTTGCTTGTGTCTTGCATGATTCGTAACGTCGGTTTTTAAAATTAACAACAGACATTTAGTATCATACGTCAGAGCGAGCGGCAAGCCCGACGGATGCAGGTGCGCCCAAGCGTGGGTTGCAAGCCTTTATAGCGGACCGGTAACGGTCGCCGACTTGTTGGTCCCGTATCGTCGAGCTACGGCTTCTCGCTGCACGCGGCGGCATCGCCGAGCTGACACGCGTGCTCGAGATCCTGCTTTGCGCCCGCGGCATCGCCGACGGCCGTGCGGGCACGCGCGCGCAAGCGGCGCCACTTCGGATCCGGATCGGCTTTGACCGCTTTGTCGAGATCGACGAGCGCGGCTTGCGCGTTGCCGGTCTGCAGCAGCGCAGCGCCGTGCGCGACGAGGAGTGCGACGTCATCGGGCTTGCGCTTCAGCGCGACCTCGCACGCGGCAACCGCGCCGGCGTCTTTGCTGGCGGCGAGCGCGGCGCACAACGCGATCTGCGCGTCGAGCCACGTCGGTGACAATGCGAGCGCTTGCCGGATCGACGCGACGGCTTCGGCGGGCGGTTGCGTTGCCGCGAGCTCGAGCCAGCCCGACGCGGTGGTCGGCGCGGTGACGTACTTCGGTGGTGGCGTCGTCGCGGCTCCCTTGTCGGGGATCTTGTTGAACGCCTGACCGAGGACGTTGACGATGCCGTTTGCGAGCTCGCGATCTTCGGGCGCCATCTTCGACGTATCGGCCCGCAACGTCATTTCCTCGGCGGGCTTTGGCTTGCGTTCCGGGATGACGAGGTACGCCGTGATCGCGCCGAACCACAGCACGACGCCGACGCCGACCAGCCACGGCCATAGCTTGCGCGGCTTGCGCGTGGGCTCGCTCGGCGCGGCGGCCGCGATCGGCGAGGCGGTGTTCGTGATCACGCCGGCGTCGGAAGGCGCGAGTGCGCTCGGGCGCGCGGGCGCGGTCACGATGAGGTCGGGGCGCGTGCCCGGCGGTGGTTTCGATTTCGCGGTGGCGGCTTCGGCGGCGGCGACGAGCTCGAGCAGCTGCGCGTGATCGGGCGCGTACGCGAGGCCGCGATCGCAGTAGGCGAGCGCCGCGAACGGCTTGCCCGCATCGATCGCTTCGCGCGCGAGTCGCTCGAGGCGGCGCACGCGGAACGGCGCGATGCGGGCTTGATATGCCATCGGGTCGGCGATCGCGGCGGCGCGCTCGCTCGCGACGTCGTCGGTCCAATCGATCTGCGCTGCGATCGTGGCGGTGAGCTCGGCGACGGTCGGCCGCTTCGCCGGGTCATTGGCGAGGCAGCGCGCGACGAGATCGGCGAGCTCGTCGTCGCAGCGGCGGTCGGCGGCGGTCAGCTTCGGGAACTGGCCGAGCAGCATCGCGGCGGCTTCTTCGGCGGGCCGCACGCGTGAGAACGGTCGTTTGCCGGCGATCCACTCGTAGAGCATCACGCCGAGCGCCCATACGTCGGCGCGTGTATCGACCGCGTTGCCTTCGATCTGTTCAGGCGCCATGTAGCCGACCGAGCCGACCGCGGTGCCGGTATCGGTGTGACGCGTCATGCCCTCGCGCCAAGCGAGGCCGAGGTCGATCACGGTGATCGTTCCGTCGGGGCCGGCGATCACGTTCTCCGGTTTCAAGTCGCGATGCACGTAGCCGCCCGCATGCAGCGCGGCGGTGGCGTCGACGATCGGCTGCACGAGCAGCAGCGCGGCTTCGGGGCACAGCGCACGATTGCCGACGAGCTCGCGCAGCGTGGTGCCGGCGAGCAGCGGCAGCACGAGGTACGGCCCGAGCTCGCCATCGACGCCGTGATCGATCATCGAGACCAGGTGCGGATGCGCCAGCTGCGACAGCGCGGCGATCTCGCGGCGAAACCGGGCGCGTGCGGCATCGTCCATGTCGCTGGCCGGGCCGAGCAGCTTGACCGCGACCGGGCCAGCTGGCCCGCGAGCGCGATACACCTGACCGCTACCGCCTTCGCCAATGCGCTCGAGGAGCTGGTACGGTCCGAGCTCGATCGATGCTGGTTTCTGCACGGCCGCGGCAATCTATCACCCACCTCGTCGGCTGCATGCTGATAGTTTCGGCCTGCAGCAAGACGGCGCCGTCCGAGAACAAACCACCGGCCGACGACAAACCCGCGGAGCCAAAGGCGACAGCGGTCGACGCCGGGCCTGGCGCAATTCGCGCACCGGGGCCAACGACCGTTGTGCCCACGAAGCCGGCGCGACCGTCGCTGGCCAACCGCTGCGTGCTCGGCGGCGATCCGCTGGCGGGGAGCTGCAGCGCGTACAACGAGGGCATCGCGGTCGGTCGCGACGGCCTGCTGTACGTCGTCGCCGGCAAACAGGTGCGTCGCTACCAGCGGCTCGAAGGTGCGGACTGCCGGCTCGAGCCGAGCGGCGAGCCGATCGAGATGCCGGCCGACAATCCGCGCCCGCAGGAGGTTGGCAAGGGCCCGATCTACATGCGCTCGGGCGGTTCCGAGTGGCGCATGCTGCGCGCAGGCGACGCGATCTACGCGCACGACTTTCTCGGTGGGTTGTTTCGCATCGACCGCGGCAAGCCGGAACCGGTATGCGACGTATTCGGCTACAGCATGCTCGCCGCGTTCGGCAAGAAGCTGGTCATCGCGCGCCAGGGCTTCGAGGAGCTCAAGCTCGGCAAGAAGTGCAAGGAGCACAAGCTCGGCATCGATGACAAGGCGCGCGGTGATGTGTACGCAATTCGCGATCATCTGTATCTCGCAAACGGCAAGCGACTGACGCGCTACGACGGCAAGACGCCGGTGGAGCTGCTCGAAGACAAGCAGGTCTGTTACGTCAGCTCGCTCGCTGCGTGCGGCGATGGTCTATGCGTGCTCGATCAGAACTGCGTGCAGATCATCCAGCTCGGTCCCGACGGCAAGCTTCTGCGCAAGATCGACGACGATCAGTTGTTCGCGACACGGCCATACGGGATGAATCACATCGTCGCGGCGGATAACGGCAACGTGTACATCCGCGCGAAGCACCGCGACAGCACGAACAACAAAGAGATCTGCGAGACTGCGATCTACGAGCTGCCCGCCGCGGTGTTCGCGCATTAGCACTAGTGCCGCTTGCGAGCAGGGGGCTTGCGAGGATCCGGTAAGAACGACGTTCTTACCAGATCGGCCGGAGCCCCCTGTTGCTAACGCGCCGACTTTGCCATCGCGGTGAGCGCAGACAGGCCGCCTTGGCCACGCAGCTTGCCACCCGCGATCGCGCCGCCGATTCCCGCGACGATCGTCTCGAGGAAGATGATCGCGGCGACGAAGATGCCGAACGTCTTGCCCATTGCCGCGCCGGCCTTCGCGCCTTCCGCGGTGGCGGCGCCGCCCGACACCGTATCGGTCATCACCGTCGTGGTCTGCTCGAACAGGCTCGAGACGAGGAAGAAGTACGCGACGGCCGCAACTGCAGCGGCGGTGAAGAACGACAGCACGGCGCCGCGCACGCGCGCCCGCGATAGGTACGTCGACGCGAAGCCGCCGATCGCGACAAGCGCGAAGTAGACCGCGGCGGTCACCTTGGTGCCGAGGCCGTTGAGCGCGTACGACGCGGCGATGCCGGCGGCAACCGAGCCGAATGCAAAGAGCCACGTGGTGTGAGGAGAGAGCTTGTTCTGTTCGGTGGTCATGGTCATTTCCTTGTTGGGTTGCGACCTGCAAGAGCAGCCGGTATGCCAGTCCAACTCCGCGAACCCGCTTGTCTCCTCGCTGCCGGCTTTGGCAGTGCTGCCGGAAATGGCAGTACGATGCGGCCGATGACCGTCGATGCCGCCCTCGTGCTGGTGCTCGTCCCCGCGCGCGGCGCGCATCCGCTGCGGCTGCCGCTCGTCAAACGCATCACGACGATCGGCTCCGATGTCGCCGCCGACATCCGCATTGCCACCGCGCCCGCGCAATGGGCCGTCATCCATCGCAGCGAGCCAACCGCCGTCGAAGTCAGCATCGCCGGCGTGCGTCAGAAGCTCGCGCTCAACCAGCGCATCGAAGCCGATGGCATCGAGCTGTCTATCGAGTCGACCGCCGACGCCCGCCAGCGCGAGCGCGCGATCGAAGAGCTCGTCTCGGCGCTCGCCGCGGTCGACTCGCCCGATCGCGCAGTCGAGCTCCTCCTCACCGGCCTGATCGGCGCCGCAGGCGCAGACCTCGGCGCCCTCATCATCCTCGATGGCCGGAGTGAATCCGGCCGTCTCCATCCTGGGGCCGACCGCGGCACGTACACGGTCGCGGCCGCGCGCGATCGCAACGGCTCCGTGCTCGATGCCGCGCACGAGCTGCTCTCCGACACGATCGTGCGCGACGTGCTCGGCACCGGCGAGCGCGTCCAGCTCGACGACGTCGCGGCGCACAGCCGCTATGCCGCGATCCCCTCCGTCACCGCGCTGCGCCTCGGCTCCGCGCTGTGCCTGCCGATGCAGCTCGACGGCCGCACGCTCGGCGCGGTGTTCCTCGCGCGCCACGATCGCGCGGCGGTCGACGACCGCACACTCGCCGAGCTCCAGATCCTCGCCGCGATCGCGGTGCCGGT
>DATDCH010000159.1:0-22139 GCA_036524455.1 Kofleriaceae bacterium
CATCGCGGTTCCGCCGCCATTTGCGGTTCTCGTTCGGCCCGGCGCTGAACCGGCTCGAGCTCGCACTCGAGCGCTTCAAAGACCTGATCGCGAACGCGACGTAGTACAACTTCGTCGTGAGTAGTCGCGCGGCAGAGGTCATCGATCCCGGCCAACCGCCGCCGCCACCGGCATCGCTACTTCGGCGGCTGATCAAAAAGGCGTGGTGGCTGCACTCCGGGTTCGCGCTGAGCTTTGGCGTCGGCGTGATGTTGTTCGCGCGCGCAGGCCTCGCGTACGCCGACAAAGTGATGATGGCGCTGTTCATCTCGTGGGCGCTGATGTTCATCGCGCTGCGCTTCATCGTCGGGCCCGCGAATCGCCGCGAAGACGAGAACATGATCCGCAAGGGCGTGCGCGTCGCGACGAACTACGTGATCAAGCAGTTCTACCAGCAGATGTTCTTCTTCTTGACGCCACTCTACGCGTCGAGCGCGACGTGGTCGTTCGCGTCGTGGAACTGGTGGCTGGCGCCGCTGTTGCTCGTGTGCGCGATCGTCTCGACGATGGACCTCGTGTTCGACAACTTCATCATGGAGCGCCGCTTTCTGGCGTCGGCAATGTACGGCCTCGCGATGTTCGCGATGCTCAACGTGATGCTGCCGCTGTTGCTCGGCCTCGATCACAAGACCGGGCTGACCGTCGCCGCCGCCGCCACGCCGCTGTCGGTCGCATTGCTGTCGTTCTCGCTCAAACAGGTGCTGTCGCCGCAGGGTGCGCTGCTCACGTTCGGCATTACCGGCGCGCTGCTCGCCGGCGTGACGTACGGCCGCGCCGTGATTCCGCCCGCGCCGCTCGCGATGCCGGAGAGCGCGATCGGTCACGGCACCGCCGGCAGCTACGAGTGCCTGCCCGCGAGCAAGCACCACCTGCGCGCGGACCAGCTCGACGGCCTGCGCTGCGGCTCGATGTTGCGCGAGCCCGGTGGGCTCAAGGAATCGGTCGTCCACGTGTGGACCTTCCGCGGCATCCAAATCGTGCCGCCGATCAAGCCCGACGAGCTGCAGTGCCACGACGGCGACGCGACGTTCTTCCGCAGCTACTTCCCGCAGGACCAGCTGCCACGCAATCCGGTCGGCACATGGTCGTGCGAGACGTACACGCTCGGCGGCCAGCTCGTCGGGCTACGCAAGTTCCAGGTCGTCGCGGCTGACCCAGCGGCGAGCTCGACGCCGACAAAACCAGCGCCGCCGAAACCGGAGCCGCCGAAACCGCAGCCGGCCGGCGATGCCGGCGTGCGCGACGCGCGTTAGCGAGCCGCTACTCGAGCACGCACGTGCCGCTATTACAGACGAGTGGCGGGCAGCATTGCGAGTCGCTCGTGCACGAGCCGCACTGGTTGTTGACGCACGCTTGGTTGTTGCAGTCGCGGCAGCTCTCGCACGCGCCCGACGGCTGCGGGCATTCTTCGCCGAGCTTCACCGCGCCGTTGTCGTAGTGGACGATGGTGTCGCCCGACGCGTCGAAGTGGTTCGTGAAGATCGAGCCGTACATCTCGAGCGGGTTCGAGTGCGTGAACGTGCCGTAGCCGCCCCACAGCAGGCCGTTGAAGTTGCCACCTTGCGACAGCGAGATCGTCTGTCCCAGGTTGCCGCCGCCGCCGACACATGACCCGGCGGTCACGGTGCCGCTGCAGCAGTCCGTGAAGTCCTCGCCCGCGGTCAATAGAGAGCCACCGCCGCGACAGCTGTCGTCGCCGAGGTAGAGCCGCGTCAGACGCGGATACGCCGGCGAGCCGAGCGTGGTCTGGTTCGACACGTTGAGCACGCCGCCGGCGAAGATGTCGAGCGATGCGTTCGGTTGCACATCGAAGATGACCTCCTGAGCGAGTCGGATCGCGCCGCCGACGATGATCGCGGTGCGGCCGTTGACCACGATCGTCACCGGCTTGCCGGCGTTGATCGAGTTGAAGTAGTAGACGCCGCACGGCAGGTCGATGCGCAGCGACGTCGCCGGATCGTCGAGCACGTTCTGGTTGAGCCCGATGAGAGCGTTGTCGTTGTTCGCCGGCTGCGCGTAGTGGCGCACTATCCTCTTGACGTCGATCAGCTGCGCGCGCGTGCCGCACGGCTGCGCGAGCGTCGGGAACGCCGACGCGACCGAGCACGTCGCCGGCGGGGTCAGCGTGAGCACGTTCGCCGGCAGCGGCGGGCATGTCTCGGGCGTGACGACGGTGAGGTTCTTGTCGATCGTGATGTCGGTGTTGCCGCCGCTCGACCAGATACCACCGACCGTCGCTTCGCCCCACAGGTGCGTGCTCTTGCTGAGGTCGAGCGGTCCCTGGTTGAGGAAGCGCTGCTTGACCTGCGTGTTGCCCTTCACCGAGAGGCCGATGGTGCCGAACACCCAGAACGCGCCGCCGACGTGCGTGGCGCCGGTGGTCGACGCGACCGGGCCCACTTGCACCGGCGGCGTCACGCCGTCGTCGATGCCGTTGACGCCGACGCCACCACCCGCGCACCGGCCGCCGATGCATTTGACGAGGAAGTCGCAATCGTTGCCCGTTTGCACTGCGCAATCGGCGGTGGTGCTGCACAGCGTGCGCGTGATGCGGCAGCGCTTCGGGCCGCAATTCGGATCCGTCGTACACGTCGGCACGTACGGGCCACTCGTGCTGTCGAACGCGTCGGTGAACAGGTCGCGACTGATCGGACCGATGTTCGTGCGCGCGCACAGACCGAACGTGAACGACGTCGCGCCGAGGTTGCCGGTGCAGATCGTGCCGCCGTCGTCGGGCACGGTGATCGGCGGGCCGCCGCCGACGCACTTCGCCGGATCCATGCCGAGCGTGACCTTCGGAACGCACGAGCCCGCCGAGCAGCCTGTATTGCCGGTGCACCTGTTGCCGCACGAGCCGCAGTTGTCGCTATCCGAGTCGGTGTTGACGCACTCGGAGTTGCCGCTCATGCCGATCGGGCAGCCAGTCAGCGGAGCAGGGCAGGTGGCGATGCAGCCGCCCGACACGCAGAACGGTTTGCCCGCGTTCGTACCGACGCCGCACACGTTGCCGCACGCACCGCAGTTGAGCGGATCGATCGACGGCGTGATGCAGTTCGCGCCGCACTGGATCTGACCGAAGCCGCACTGGCAGCCGCCGTTGACGCAGACCGAATTCGCACCGCACGCGACGCCGCACGAGCCACAGTTCGCCGGGTCCGCGGAGAAGTCGAGACACATGCCATTACACGACTCGAGCCCGAACCCGCAGCAGTCGCCGCTCTCGGCAACCGCCGTGGTTTGGCCGGTCGCCGCGCCGAGGCCCTGCACGGTGAGTACCGCCGTGAACGTGGTAGCGGTCGGCGCCGTCGCCACGCGCCACGCGCCGTTGTAGCCGGCGATCGTCACGTTACGGACGAGCACCTCATCACCAGCGACGAGGAAGTGAGCGGTCGCGGTCGTGAACGTCGCGGTGAAGCCCGACTGCGTCGCCGACGTGATGCGCGCAGACGACGGGCTGCAGTGCTCGCCGCCCGCGCAGAAGTTTCCGCACTCGCCGCAGTTCGCCGTATCCGTCGTCGGGTTGACGCACGCGTTGATCGGCGGCTCGCACTCGCTCGGCGCACCCGCCGGGCACGCGCCGCACACGCCACCCGTGCACGTCTGGCCCGCCGCGCAGATGTTGCCGCACGTGCCGCAGTTGTTCTCGTCGGTCGCGCGATCGACACATGCGCCGCTGCAGTTCACTTCGGGCAGCGTGCAGTTCACCGTGCACATGCCGTTCGAGCACACTTCGCCCGGCTGGCACGGTCCCGCATTCGCGCACGTCGTGCCGCACGTCGCGGGGTTGTCGAGGTTCGTGCACACGCCGTTGCAGTTGACCGAGCCGAGCGGGCAGCAGATGCCGTTCGCGTTGTACTCGGTGAGCGTGTCGCAGCACAGACCGGAGGTGCACGTCTCGGTCGTGGCGCACGGCGCATTGCACGCGCCGCAGTGCGCTTCGTCGGTCTGCGTGCTCGTGCAACTCGTGCCGCTGCAGTTCTCGAGGCCGGTGCCGCAGCAGATGCCGTCGTCGCACGTGGTGCCGCTGCCGCACGCGGCATTGCACGCGCCGCAGTGCGAGTCATTGGTGTCTGGGTTGACGCACGCGCCGCCGCAGTTGAGGAAGCCGATCGTGCAGCAGATGCCGCCGACGTTCTCCTGGCCGGGTCCGCAGCAAATGCCGTCGTCGCAGGTCTGCATGCTGCCGCATACGGCGCCGCCGCTGCCGGCGCAGCCGCCGCAGTTGCCTTCGTCGCTCTGCGTGTTGACGCAGCTGCCGTTGCACAGCTGCTGGCCCGGTGGGCAGTCGAGCTGACACACGCCGCTCACGCACTCGTCGCCGAGCGGGCACACCGTCGAGCACGTGCCGCAGTGATTCGGATCGCCGGGGTTGCCGGTCAGGTTCACGCACGCGCCGTTGCAGTTCGTCTCGCCGGTGTCGCACATCGTGGTGCACGAGCCGTCGTCGCAGACCTGGTTCGCCGCGCACTGCGTGCCACCCGCGCCGGCGCAGCCGCCGCAGTTGTTCGGATCGTTGCTCGTGTTGACGCAGTCGCCGCTGCATAGCGTCTCGGTCGGATCGCACATGCCCGCGCACGTACCGCCGTTACACACCGGCGTGCCGCCCATGCAGGCGTTGCCGCAGGTACCGCAGTTCGACGCGTCGGTGATCGTGTCGACGCATACACCGTTGCACGCGGTCTCGCCGGGCGCGCAGCAGATGCCGCTCGTGCACGTCTCGCCCGTCGCGCACGCGACGCCGCCCGCACCGGCGCACCCGCCGCAGTTCGCTTCGTCGGTCGTCGGATCGGAGCACGAGCCACCGCAGTTGTTTTGGCTCGCCGTGCAGCACGCGACGTTGCCGGTGCCTGTCGGCGGCGTGCACGACGTGCCGGTGCCGCAACTCGCGCCGCATGCGCCGCAGTTCGTGTTGTCGTCGAGCAGGCTGCACGAGCCGCTGCAGTTCGCTTCTCCGTTACCGCAGCACGCGGCCGGGTTGCCCGAGAGGCACATGTCGCCACTCGTGCACGTCGTGCCGCACATGCCGCAGTTCGCTTCGTCGCTCTGCGTGTCTTTGCACAGACCCGTGCAGCACGTGTCGGTGCCGCCGCACGCCATCCCGCACATGCCGCAGTTCGCTTCGCTGCTCTGCAGATCGACGCACTGACCGTTGCAGTTCGTCTGGCCCTGCGGGCAACACGTGGTGAGCCCGTTGTTCGTCGTGCACGTGCCGGCGCCGCAGTCGTTGTTGCACGCGCCGCAGTGATCGATGTCCATCGTCAGATCGACGCACATGCCGCCGCAGTTCGTTTGTCCCGCGGGGCAGCACAGCCCGCTCTGACACGTGCCGGTGCCGCAGCTGTTCCCGCACGTGCCGCAGTTGTTGCTGTCGGTCTGCGTGTTGACGCACGCGTTGTTGCAGATCATCTGCCCTGCGCCGGTGCACATCAGTGCATCAGGCGGCGCATCGATCGCTGCATCACTCCCCGATCCGGTATCGGCACTCGCATCGAACGGCACATGCTTGTTGTCGCCGCACGCGGCAAACGACAACACGAATGGCACGGTAAGGAGGAGGCAGAGCCTGCGTAACTCCATGATCCCCATCCTACAGGAATCATCGATCACGGCTCGCCCGGATACGAGAAGACGCCGGTGCCGACGGGTACGGCCGGGGTACTGCGATTGCTGCGCGATCAGATCCGAACAGCGAGGAGCGCGCTGAACGCGAACGACTCGGGCAGCGTGGCCAGGTCGTCGAAGCCAAGCGTGGCGCCCACATCGAGGAACTTCTTCGGTGAGAACAGCACGCCGCCGTGCAGCGAGGTCGTCGCGCCACCACCGGCTGCGGTGAGCTGGCTCGCGAAATCTTCGAACTCGAGCGCGATGCGACCGACGATCGCCATGTTTGGCTTCTGCTGGTAGATGCCGTACGCGGAGAACCGCAGCAGACCGTCCGACTGCGCCGTCATGGTGGCGTCACGATCCGCACGCTCGGCGTTGATCGCCTCGTGGTAGTAGCTCGGTGCGAACTCGGCACCGAACGGGAGTGCGATGGTGACCACGTCATCCATGCCGCCGAACGCGAACTTGTCGGTCAGCTTGAACTTCAGAGGCGCGCCGAGCGTGATGCCCATTGCAAACGGGTCGAGATACATCGGCAGGCCCACGCGCACCGCGAGCCAGCTCTGGAGCAGCACGCTGACGTCGAGGCCGCCGGCCTTGCCGGGGTGGAAGCCGACCTTGTCGCTCGCGCCCATCGTCGCAAAGTTCGCGGGATACGCGCCGCCGACCACATACGTGAGGCCGAGCTGGATCTTCGGCGTGATGCCGTAGCGGGCGCGCAACGTGGCCGAGAACAGGAACGGCTCGACGCGCAGGTGCGGATCGATCGAAACCTCGGCCATGTTGGCCGGAAGCGTGATCGGCCGGAGCGCGAGCTCGATCGGATAGCCGCTCTTCTTCGGTTCGACAGGGGCCACCACCACTTCGGTCTTCACCTCGGTGCCACGCGGCGCGTCGGGGTTCTCGTCGCGGCCTTCCATGTCGGAGGGCGGGGCGTCCTCGATCGGCGCGACCGCCGAGCCCTCCGCCGAGCCAGCGGCCGATCCAGCCGGAGGAGCGCCCGACCCTGCGGCCGGTGCGGGTGCCTTCTTCGCGTCCTTCGGTTGCGCGAGCGCAGCACCCGTTGCGACGACCACCACGCTTGCGACACAGAGTAAGGCGCGCAGCTGCATGTGCGCACGATACACAGGGATTTCTACGACCGCTAGATTAGCAGTGCCCGATCCACCGCGTGCCGGGCCTGCGCGGGAGATCCCCCGCAGGCACCGGTTTCTCGCGAAGCGCGAGCGTTGCGGCGGCGGCACCGAGCATCGCAACGAACGCGCGGCGCGTCGGCGGCCGCCACGTTGGGTTCTTGCGCGTGCGCTTGTCGTCGGTCACGGCTGACACTCCGGCGCATCGAAGCCCATCACCATGTCTTGCAGCGTGAGCTTCTGGTTGCACGGATCCTCGGAGATGTCCGCCGCCGAGCGCATCGACTCGCCGCTGACATCGCCGAAGTCGTCGGTGATGCCCTTGGGCACTTCCTGCGCATCGTTCGCGTTCACCGCGCTGGGCCCGGCGCTCGCGGCGGCGTCGAGCAGCTGTTGGTTGAACCAGCTGAGGAAGCTGACCGGGTTGTAGTGGTAGACGACGCCATCCTGCGGCAGCCGGCAGTGCGACGCGACGCGGGCGTCCCACCACAGGCCCGGCGTGATGTGGTCGGCGACCAGCTGGTCGATGTCGGCGGGTTTGTACTTCTTGAAGTCCTTCGGTACGCGCAGCGCGTCGGCCCAGCTCGGCTCGGCGGTCCACTCCGAGACGTGCAGCGTGACGAGGTAACGCATCCCAATCGCCTCGGCGCTCGCGTAGAACTCGGAGAGCTCTTGCTTCGAGAGCGTGCCGTCCTTGTCGTCGTCGATGTTGTCATTGATCGACGCGACGTCGCAGAACCGGCCGCCGGCGGTGCCGTCGACAAACTGCCACGGCGCGCCGTGCACATCGGTGAACAGCTCCGAGCTCGAGAAGAACTCGACATGGACTTGCGACTTGCTGAGCTCTGCAGGTCCCGCCGTGCCGACGTGTGCGATCAGCGCGCCGGCTTCGATCGGTTCGTCGAGCAGCGCGACCTCGCCGGGTTTGGCCTTCTTCCACGCTTCGCTCTTCGCGATCCACTCGACCTTGTCGCTCTTCGTCGCGTCGGCGACGTGCATGTACAGCGAGTAGAACTGGACGCGCGACTTGCCGAGGGTCATGTCGTGACGCAGCAGCACGAAGTTCGTCGAGCCGATCACGCCCGGTGCGCCCATGCGCGCGGCGACGAGGCGGCCGGGGAACGGCGCGAACACAGGAGCGTCCTTGGCCGCGGCGAGATGAAGGCCGCCGTGCCACAGCCGTGCATCGCCCCAAGGCCCGACGGGAAAGTACCCGCCCTCGGCACGCTGCTCGTTCGCTTTGTAGAGCTCGGCCGCTTGCGCCTTGAGCTCGTCGGTTTGCTCGGGGATGCGCGGGCGGTCGTCGTCTTTGGTCGGCGGTTTCGGAAACACCGGGAAGCAAAGCGCGCCGCGCAGCTTGCGGCAGAAGTCCTTGAAGTCGAATGGACCCGGATCCCACTTCTGATTCGTCAGGTGATAGTGGCCGATGTAGCCCGAGAAGCCGTGCGACGCGCCCGTCGGCATCGTGTCCCAACTCTGCACGCCGGCACTCGACTGCGGGAACTCTGCCGGCAGGTTCGGCAACAGGCGCTGCAGCGCGCGGCATAGCTTCGTGAACGACTCGTACTGCGCCGGCGTGTAATCGAACGCGAGGATCGTGTGGCCGTTGATCTTGCACGGCTTGACGTCGCGCTTGGGACCGGCTCTGCCGCGATCGTAGTAGTTCGGTTCCTTCTTCGCGTCGCCGCGATTGCAGAACTCGACGCCGATCGACGACACGTTCCATTCGGCCGCGTGATACGCCATCAGCGACAGATCGATCGTCTGATAGATCGTGCCGTCGTTATCGACGAGGAAGTGACACGACAGTCCGCGCTCGTTTTGCAGCACGGCGAAGCACATGTCGGCGCTGGCGCAGCCGTCGTGGTGGAGCACGAACTGTTTGATCACCGACTTCACCGCGTCGAGCGGCGGGTTCGCGCCATAGCGGCGCAGCGTCGGGCGCGTCGAGTAGCGCTTCGTGTATGGCGTCGGCAGCTTGCCGTACGGCACGCCGGCGACGCACTTCGGATTGGGATCCGACGACGTCGGCATGCAGTACTCGCGCGTCGCGTCCCAGAACGGAGGCTCGCGGAAGTTGATGATCGGCGCGTCGGTCTTGAACGTCTGACCCGCGATGATCAGATTCCCCGACGGTTTGCGCATCGTTGTCATTCTGCCAAAAACCTCATCTCCGTCGAACCGATTTTGATCACGAGCCCGTGTTGGAGTGGGCTCTCGGTGATCCTCACACCGTTGACGTAGGTGCCATTCGTCGAGCCGCGATCGTAGAGCTTGCACACGCCGTTGATGTCCATGCCGATTTGCGCGTGCTGGCTCGACGTATAGCCGTCCTCGATGATCAAGTTGCAGCCCGGTTGCTTGCCGATCAGAAACCCGTTGAACAGCATGTGGCGTTCACCGGTACGCGGACCGCTCGTGATGAGCAGCGCCGGAATCGGCCGCCCGTTCGGCAACAGACCGGGCTGCACGACCGGTGCAGCAGCGGCTTTCTTTTGCTTCTTCTGCTTCGGCGGCTGCGCCACCGGTGGCTGACCGGGGACGCCGGGGTGCACGACCTGTTGCTTCTTCGACATCAGGTAACCGATCAGGCCGAGCACGAGCGCGCCGCCGACGAGCACGATCACGATGATGAGCAGCCAACCGAGGAAGCCACGGCCGCCGTCATCGCGATACTGGATGCACTTGTCGCTGGCGCAGTAGCCGGTGCGGCATTCGTTGCCGCCGCATGACGGTGACGGAACTTTGACCTCGTTCGATGTCGCCTGGGTACGATCCGTCGCGACGTGCAGCTTCTTGCCCTCGAGCTCTTCGTTCGCCCCGACGAAATAGGTCAGCACGTACTGCTTGCTGATCTCGTCGCGCAGCTGCTCGAACGCGTTCTTCCACGAGTCGGCGGCGGCCGTGCGCACCCAGCGAAACGTGCCGAACGACCGCTTCGACAGCTCGCCGAGCGCGAGCATCGGCCGCCGCGCGTCGTTCGCCGAGTACGCCATCGAGTGGATGCGCACGCCTTCCTTCGCGGCGCGCGTGCCGGTGCGAGTGACGCGATCGCGATCGCCCGCGAGGTCGCGGCCGTCGCCGACGACAACGACGATCTTGCGCAGCGGGCGACCTTCGGGCGTGGTCTTCGCCTTCTTGAGCAGCATGAGCGCTCGGTCGAGCGTGTCGAGCAGCGTCGGATCGCCGGCGGAGTTGTCGGTCGCGAACGCCACCTTGCCGCGCACGCTCTTGATCGACGCGAGCTTGCCCGTCCCGGTCGACTCGCCGAACGACAGGATCGCGACCTGCGTTCGATCGGAGAGCTGCGCGAGCAGATCGCGATCGATCGCCTCGGCGATCATCGGCAGTGCCTCGGTGTAGTCGATCGACGTCTGCACCATGATGACGATCGCCGTCTCGCCTTGCGTCGCGCCGTACGTGCCGAGTGCGTACGGGAACTTCTTCTCGCTCGAGCCGATGTAGAGCTTGATCAGTTTCGGATCGGTGAGGTCGAGCTGCTTGCCTTCGAGCGCGAGCGCCGTCAGATAGACGCGCAGGCGAAACCCGGTCAGCGTCGACGGTTCGAGGTCCACGCGATCGACGACCGCGCGGTAGCTTTGCTTGGTCGGTTCCTCATCGGCGTGCGCCGTGCTCGCGAGCACGACGAGCGCGACAAGCGCGGCGAGAAGGACCCGCTTCACCCGTCCGACGTTACTACTCCTAGGGCGGCAAGCGGAACCGGTACAGCACCGGCACGAACGTCAATAGATCCATCTCAGAAGTCACCGTACCGTTCGTCCAGTTGTTGATAATGAGTGGTAGGCCGGCGGCGCCGATCTTGTCAGACACGATTCCGATGTGATCGGGGCCCGAGCGGCTCGGGAACGTATCCATCAGGACGATGTCGCCGGGGCGCAGCGGATCCTTCGGATCGTCGAGCTTCGCGGTGCGGTGCTCCCAGTGCTTCTTGAAGTAGGGCAGGAGCGTGCCGACGCGGCGATGATCGATGTTGGCGTCGGCACCCTTTGCTTTCTTGATCATCGGGAACGCGCTGCGCCGCTTCTTGATGTCCTCGTGCACCGCTTGCTGCAGATCGAGGCCGGCGTTGCGCACCGAGCGGATGATGACGTCGGTGCACACACCCATCGATCGATCGACGTCGCCGCCAGGATACTTCAGCTTGATGTAGCCCTGCGCCTCGCTCGTGTAGGCGTCGGCGTTCGCGACCGCTTTCTTCGCACCGACCAAGATGTCGAGCGGATCGGGGAGCCCGTCGCCATCGCGGTCGCGTGCGGCTTTGCCCTCGCTCGTGCGCGCCTCGACGAGCAGTGCGCGCAGCTCGTCGCGATCGCCTGGCCGCAACGCGAGCTCGAAGCGGCCGATCGCGAGCTTCGCGGTGCCGCCGATCGGATACGCCTTGCGCGGATAGCCGTCGATCGACAGCACGACGAGATTGCGCTCGCGATCGATCGTCGCGCTGACCCGCTCGGGCTCGAGCTTGTCGGGCAGCTGGAGCTGCACCTTGTCGTCGAGGTCGGAGAACACTCCCTTGTCGGCGACGCCGAGGCAGCTCTCCGCATGTAGGGCGGGCTTCGCCACGGGATCGGGTATGGGGGCGGTTTTCTGCGAAGCCGGCTGAGCCTCCCCGCGCGAACCGCAACTTGTGAAGATCACGAGCAGGATCGCCCCAACAATCTGGGAACCGATCATCCTGTCCGGTGTCATAGCACCTCGTGGAGGCCTGTCTGGACCTCCGTGTAGCAACGAACGAGACACACGAACGGTTGATTCCGTTGCAGGCTTTGCAAATACCTTCTACCGTTCGAATCGTACGGAGGAACCGATGAGTTACAGCGACTTCTCGTCATGGCCGAGGGACCAAGAGCAATCGTTCGTTGTCTACGAACAGCATGCCAGCGAGTCGTCCAAGAAGGCGTTCACGCTCGGTACGATCTGCGGCGTGATCTTCCTCGTGCTCATGGTCGGCATCTACGCCGGCGTCGAGCCCGACAAGAAGGACCTCTCGCAGGGCATGAACATGGACAACCTGACGAAGAAGTCCAAGAAGAAGGACGTCGCGCCGACGCCGGCCCCGGCCCCGGCCCAGGCACCGGCGGCTGCGCCCGAGGCGCCGAAGGCAGAGACTGCTCCCGCCGCGCCGACTGAAGCGCCGGCTGCTGCGCCTGCTGCTGCGCCTGCTGAAGAGAAGAAGTAATCGTGCGCTAGAGTCCGCGTGCGTCCCGATGCGGGCGCGCGCGATGACCAGCCTGCGGCGAACACAAAAGCTCTCGACCGCGGTGATCGCGTCCGTTGTGCGGACGTCTGCGGGAAAAGGGGTCAGACCCCGTTTCTCCTTCGTGGTTGTGACCGTCGCGGTCGTGCTCGCCGCATGCAGCGTGCGCACGCCCCCGGAGTCGACGCGGGCGCCCGAACGGATCGCGATCATCGCGGCCGAGCGCGGCCCGCAAGGTGCGCGGTTGGTCGTGCTCGACGAGCGCGGCGATCGCCAGTTCGATTTGATCCGCCAGGCCGATTCCATCGTGCGCGACACCCATCCGGTGGTGTCGCCCGATGGGCGGTGGCTGGTGTTCGCGTCGAGTCGCGGCCGGCCGCTCGCCGAGACCAGCTTGTGGATCGCAAGGCTCGAGCCCGGCGCGGAGCCGACGCGGCTCACCACCGGCAAGGCGATCGATAGTCATCCGGTGTGGACGCGCGATGGCGCCGCGATCGTGTTCGCGTCGACGCGTGAAGGCGGCGACTTCGATCTGTTTTGGCTCGCACTACGGCACGGGCGGCCGCGCAGTGAGCCCGTGCAGCTGACGCGCGCAGCGGGTCACGAGATCACGCCAGCGGTCTTCACCGATGGATCGATCGTGTACGCCGCGGTCACGCCGCAGGGAAGCGGCGAGGTCGAGAGCCACCTCGAGCTGCTCGACACGGCCGGCGCGATTACGCAGGTCACGACGGGGCCTGCCGACACGTCGCCCGCGCTGTCGCCCGACGAGCGTTCGCTCGTGTTCGCGCGCCCTCAGGAGCACAACGGGATGCCCGATGCAGAGCTGTGGTCGATGCCACTGCGAGGCGAGGCGACGCCGATCGTCGATCTACCGCTCACCGACGAGAGCGGACCGGTGTGGTCACCCGACGGCCGGTTCGTGTTCGCGACCAGCGTACTGCGCGGTGCCGCGGGCAATCCGCTGTTCTCGTCGGTGATCGTGATCGATATGCAGGCGCGGCCGCGCAAGGCGCGCTTGCTCCAGGATCGAGTGGGCGCGATCGCACGGCTTACTCCCGCGATCACCAGAGTCCCGCTCGACGCGGGAGCGTTGGCCGCCGATCCAGAGTACCTTCCCGAGCTAGCGCGCATCATGGCCGCGGCCATGGCGGCGCAGAAGCTCGAGCAGGATCCATGAGTCGATTGTTGGTTCTCGTCGTCGCGACGGTAGCGTGCTCGTCAAAGCCGAATGCCGTGCATCCGTCTGGCGCGGCGATCGCGCCGCTGTCGCTCGCGAAGGACCAGCACATGGTCGACATCCCGGCGGGGCAGTACATCTCGGGCTCGACGCCGGAAGAGCGCACCGCCGCGTATGACGACTATCTGGAGACCGCGGGTCACGACACCGCGCGCGAGAAGAAGTGGTTCGAGGGCGAATCGGATCGTTCCGTGTCCGTGCTCGAAGGGTTTCGCATCGATCTGATGCCGGTGACGCAGGTCGAGTACGCCGAGTTCGTGACCGCGAAGCTCGCGCCGCCGCCGTCGATCGATCAAGCAGCGTGGCAAGCGCAGGGCTTCGTCCAGGACTACACGGTCGTCGAGCGCTTCAACTGGCGCGACGGCTATCCGCCGGTCGGGCGCGAAGATCATCCGGTCGTGCTCGTCACGTGGCAGGAAGCCGAGAGCTACTGCGAGTGGCGCGGCAAGCTGTCGGGTGGTGATCGGCGGTTGCCGACCGAGCCGGAGTTCGAGAAAGCGGCGCGCGGTGACAGCGGGCTCGCATATCCGTGGGGCAACATCTTCGAGGCCGAGAAACTCAACAGCGCGGTCAAGGGTCCGCGCGATACCACGCCGGTCGGTCAATTCGTCGAGGGCAAGAGCCCGTATGGCGTGCTCGACGCCGCCGGCAACGTGTTCCAGTGGACGTCGACGAAGTTCAAAGACGGCCACATGACGGTGAAGGGCTCGGCGTGGGAAGACTTCGGCGGCGTCGGCCGCGGCGCCTCGCGACACGGGCGACCTGTCACTGCGCGCCACGTGATCGTCGGCTTTCGCTGCGCGGCACCGGGATGACGACCGAGGCGAGCGCGATCGGTCGGCGCGTGCTCGATGCCTCGGCGTCGGCAGTCATCGTTCACGGCGGGGCGGGCGAGGTCAGCGAAGATCGGTTCGCGCGGCTGCGCGAGGGTGTGCGCGCGGCAGCTGCCGCGGGCGATGCGATCCTGCTCGCCGGCGGTAGCGCGCTCGATGCGGTCGTCGCTGCCGTGCGCCTGCTCGAGGACGATCCGGAATTCAACGCAGGGCTCGGCTCGGCGCTCACGCGCGACGGCAGCGTCGAGACCGATGCATCGATCATGTGCGGCGCCACGCAGCGAGTGGGTGCCGTCGCTGCGGTTCCCGATCTCTGCGAGGCGATCGACCTCGCACGTGCGGTGCTCGACGCGGATGAGCACGCGATCCTGGTTGGCCGCGCGGCGTGGCGGTTCGCGGCGGAGGTCGGGATTGGACCGGCGGCGTCGGGCGCGCTGATCACGGACCGCGCGCGGGCGCGGCTCGCCGAGGTGAAGGCTGCGAAGTCGGGCGGCACCGTCGGCGCGGTCGCGCGCGATCGAGCTGGACGCTACGCGGCGGCGACCTCCACGGGCGGCACGGTCGGCAAGCGCTCGGGGCGCGTCGGCGACTCGCCGATTCCGGGCGCCGGCACGTGGGCAGATGCACGCTGCGCGATCTCGGCAACCGGTGACGGCGAAGCGATCCTGCGCGTCGCGTTGTCGAAGGCGATCTCGATGCGCGTCGCACTCGGCGGCGATCTGCGCGCTGCGATCATCGAGTCACTTCGCGAGCTGCGCACGATCACGGGCGGCAGCGCGGGTGTGATCGCGCTCGACGATCACGGCCCGATCGGGCTTCAGCTCTCGCAGACGATGCCGATCGCATTCGTGGTACGCGGCGATACGTTCGCATCCGGCGACAGCATGGGCGAACAGATCACGTGACAGCGGCGCGCGCGCGTCGCGCACAAATGTGATTCGTCGAGACACCGATCGCGACGCGACCGCCTGCGATGCGTGAAAACGCGACCTCGTTGCGGCCCGCGTGCTGCAAAGGGCGAGCGACGTAGTGTGACAGCGTGTCACGAACGGCTGCTCGATCGGCCACTGCGACAGCCGTCGATGTCGCGAAAATTCGCCGCCGTTACGCACAGATCTGGCTGCGCCTACATCGGCCTACTTCGTGCTTTGACGCGCGGCAACATTTACTAGTTCGCTTGGGAGCTTCTTGAACATGTCTGGTTCGCTCAAGGCCTTTGTGGCCATTTCGATTATTTCGGCTTCGGCATGCTCTTCGACGGGTGTCGAGGACGAGCTCGCCGGTGAGACCGCGGAAGACGCCGCGCTCGACGGCAAAGCCGATGGCGCCGTCGACGGCGCGTACACCTACTTCGAGATCTGGAAAGACCTGCGCAAGTGCGCGTCGCCGACCTGCGGCGGTTTCTTCTTCCATCGCCTCAACCGCACGACGACGGTTTGCCACAACGGGACGAGCCGCTGGAGCTGCTACGTGCCCAACCTCGATTGGTCCGAGGCGAACCTCAACAGCGATCTGCAGGCGTCGTTGCTCGACGCTGCGACGCGCGGTGCTTCGTCGTACGGCGCGCTCGCGATCGTGCGCGGCCGCTTCGCGCCGCAGACGCAGGCGGGTTTTGGCAACGTCGGCCGCTTCATCGTGACCGAGGCGTGGGTCGCCGAGAACGACGCGGTCTCCGAGGGCGTGTTCGTCAAGGCGCACGACAACGGCGTTCGCTGCATCACCACGCCATGCCCGACGATCGGCGAGAAGGCGCTCAACACGTCGCGCTCGGCGAACATCCACGGGCTCGATTGGGAAGTGGCTGGCTTCGACGAGGATCAGATCAGCAAGCTCGCAACCGAGATGGTCGCGCAACCGCACGGCATCCTGCTCGCCGGCGATCGCTACACGTTCCGCGAGAACAACACGAGCGCGAAGGGACGCACGGTCACCGCGGCGTATCGCCGTCTCCTCGATCAGACGTGCTACGTCGGTGGCTGCTCGAGTCAGGTCTGCTCGGATCGCGACGACGTGATCACAACCTGCGAGTGGCGCGACGAGTACGCGTGCTACCAGACCGCGACCTGCGAGCGCCAAGCTGACGGCATGTGCGGCTGGACGCAGACCACCGAGCTGCTTGCCTGCCTCGGTCAGAACTAACGTTTTTCGCTTAGCTAGTTTGTCTATACGGCGCCGCCCCAGGGGACTTGGTCCTAAGGGCGGCGTCGGCGTTTTCGGCGCCGCGTCAGAGACCTCGTCGGTCACTGACGTCAAACGTCCCCAGTAAGCCCGCTGTTTACTTCGGAAAAAGTTGGCGGTCGCCATAAACGAATGCTGGTCATGCACGGCGCACGAGGCGTAATGTGCGCGGCATGAGGTGCACGGGTCTTCTCGTTTCGATCCTCTTGGTGGCGTGTGGTCCGAGCGTTCGCGGCGACGACACCGGCGGTGACGACACCGGCGGCGGTCCCGACGCGGGCAGTGGTGGTGGCGGAGGCGGCGGCGGCGACCAGGTGTTCGTCTACGCGCACACCTCATCGACGCTCTACAAGGTCGATCCCGACACGCTGCAGGTGCAGATGGTTGGCCCGTTCAACTGGGGCAACGTCGGCACCGATCAGATGACCGACATCGCGATCGACAAGAACGGCCAGATGGTCGGCGTGTCGTTCACGCGCGTCTATCGCGTCGATCCGAGCAACGCGAACACCACGCTGCTCTCTAGCGCGCTCGCGCGGTCGTTCAACGGGCTGTCGTACGTGCCCGCCGATCAGCTCGGCATGAGCGGCGACGACGTGCTCGTCGGCACCGAGAACTCCTCGGGGCGCGTGTTCCGCATCGATCCGATGAACGGCGCGGCGACCGAGGTTGGCAACATGGGCGCGTTCGTGTCGAGCGGCGACCTCGTTGGCATCGTCGGCTTCGGCACCGTGCAGACCGTCACCGGTGGCACGAGCGATCGACTCGCGCGCCTCGCGCAGACGTCGTTTGCAGCGACGCCGATTGGCAGCGGCACCGGCTTCTCCAAGGTGTGGGGCGTCGCCTACTTCAAAGGCAAGGTCTACGGCTTTACGGAGACCGGCTCGTTCTTGCTGATCGATCCGAACACCGGCGCAGGCACGATGGTGTCGAACAACGGCATCGCGTGGTGGGGCGCGGCCGTCACGACCGTCGCCCCGATTCTCCAGTAGCTGCTAGTTCGCGTTGCCTTGCCACTGCAGCAGGACCTTGCCGGTCGCCTGCTTGGTCTCGAGGAACGCGTGCGCGTCGCCGACCTTCTGCGCGGGGAACACCTTGCCGACGTGCGGCTTGAGGCCCATCTGCTCGACGCCGACCATCGCCTTCGTGAGCCGCTCGATCCACACGGGGTCGCGCAGCACGTGCAGCGCGTTGAGCGCGTAGACGCCGGTGTTCGCATCGAACAGCTTGAGCACGCTGATGCGGGGCATTTGCAGTGCGGCCACCGCGATGCGGAAGAAGTTGCGCTTGCCGTCTTTGACTCCCGACGACAGCCCGATGCACACCATGCGTCCCGTCATGCCGAGGCGTTCACGCTGCCAGTTGATCTGCGCGCCGCCGGAGGCGTTGAGGATCATGTCGTAGCCGCGCAAGCTTGCGTCGGCGCGGAACTCGTCGCGCGTGTACGCCTTCGCGCCGAGGTCCTCGATGAACGATTTCTTGTGCGGGCTCGTCGTCAGGCCCGTGACCTCGGCGCCGACGTGTTGGGCCATCTGAATCGCGAGCACACCGACACCGCCGGTCGCGCACTCGATCAGCACGCGATCGCCTCGCCGCACGCGCGCCATCTCGAAGAGCGCGAGCTGCGCGGTGAAGTAGTTGACGGGCAGGGCGGCGCCCGCCGCGAGGTCAACGCTGTGCGGCAGCTTGAACACCTGACGCGCGGGGATCGTGACGTGCGAGGCGTAGCCGCCGAAGTACGTGCCGGCGACGACCGCGTCACCCGGCTTGACGTCGTGCACGCCCTTGCCGACCGCGGTGACCGTGCCGCTGACTTCGTAGCCCGGCACGAACGGTTTCTTCGGCGCGTCGGGATAGAAGCCCAGGCGCATCTGGATGTCGGCGAAGTTGACGCCCGAGTACGCGACATCGATCGCGACCTCGTCATCGCCCGGCGCGCGCGGCGTGAGGTCTGAGACATGGAGCGTGGAGGCGGAGCCGAACTTCTCGATCGCGATTTGTTGGTGACTCATAGTTTAGAAACTTTCGAAGTGGCGACGGTCAATGCGTCGCGCAGGTTGGCGAGGCCTTCGGGATCGACGGAACAGATCAGCTGCTTGCCCTCGCGTTGCGTCTGGATCAGGCCCGCGTCGGATAGCTCTTTGACGTGGTGCGAGACGGTCGCGGCACCGAGATCGATGCCGCCCAGCAGTTTGACGAGGAAACAGTCGTGAATCCGGCCCTTGGCCAGGTCGAGCTTGCTCTCTTCGAGCAAGTTCATGAACAGCCGCAGGCGGTGGGGATTGCCGAGCGCGCGGAACATGCGCGAGAGGCGGTCTACGTCGTCCTTGGGCACGCCGACTCAGTACGAAGTTTATCGAACTGTGTCAACGGTCATTTTGAAGATCGTCGAACTATCTTTAGGGCGTGGTCGGGATGTGCGCGAGATACCTGCGGATCGAGTGGCGGCCCCATTGCGCGAGCGCGTAGTCGGCGACCCGCTCGGGTACCGCGTCGTCGTTCGCGACGAGGCGCATCAGCATGAGCGCGAGATCGGCGTCGGCCATGCACCAGTCGTCGAACAGCGTGTCGCGCGCGCCGGTGAGCAGCTTCGTCGTGACGTGGAGCAGCTCGTCGACATCGCGCTTCGCTCGGTCGCCGAGCGGATTCGTCACCGGGTTCATGAACACCGACGAGGTCGGTCGGTCCTCGCGCAAGCCCATGAGCGCGGTGCGCAGCCACGACATCACCTGCCGCGCTCGCGCGCGTTGCTTGGTGTCGCCCGGAAGCAGCCGCGGGTACGCCGGCGGTGCGAACGTGTCGGCGAGGTATTCCGAGATCGCCGACGATTCGGTCAGCCACAGCTCGCCATCGACGAGGCACGGCACTTTCGCGAGCAGCGCGTTGTCGCGCAGCTTGTGCCCGACCTCCGGTGCGATCGGCCGTCGGATCGGCTCGAGCTTGTACGGCACGCGCAGTTCTTCGAGCGCGACCATCGCGTGAAAGGCCCACGGGCTCTCCCACGTCTGATCTGCGTACAGCGTCAAGTCAGCCACGGCGGTCTCCAAAAGTTGCCCGCGACGGCGCGGGCCGCAGATCATCCGCCGGGGGGACGCCGATGTTCAACAAGTCGATGCTTGCGATGATCATGTTCTCTGCGGCGACGACGCACGCTCAGGGCGAAATTGACATGTCGGGGGATGCGTCGGCCGACCCGAAGGCGACGCCGACGGCCGCGGTCGCGGTACCCGGCGTGGCGCCCGGCGGCGGTCCCTGGCAGAAGGGCACGCTCGGCGTATCGTTCCCGGTCACGCTGCTGTCGAACATCACGAGCGCGGTGTCGCTGACCGCCGAGCGCGTGCCGACCATCAACGGGCTCTACTTCCTCAACGAGAAGGCGGCGCTCGACATCGTCGTCGGCGTCCTCGTGCACAAGTCGACGTTCTACGACAACTCGGTGCCGCCGGTCGGCAAGGACCAGACGAACTTCGGGTTCGCACTCGGCCTCGGCTATCGCATGTACAAGCACACCGACAAGTTCCACACGTTCTTCGAACCGCAGGCGGTGCTCGCGTGGGCGAATGTCGCCGAGACCGCAACCCTCGAGCTCACTGGCCTCGCCCAGATCGGCGTGGAGGCGATGTTCACCGAGTGGGCTTCGCTGCAGGGTGCGGTTGGCGGAGGCGTCACAGCAAATGGCACGTTCGACGACATAAAGCTCGCGACGACTGCCAACCTGGCCGTGAATCTGTACTGGAAGTAGCTACTGTCGGCGCGTGCTCAGGCACGCGCTCGCGTTGGTCGCCGTACTCGGGCTCGAGCGTTTCGCGCACGCAGACGACGCGCTCGGCGACCCAGCCGACGTCGCCGGTGACGCTCGCGACGACGACGCGCCCGACGACACCGGTGGCGAAGAGATCATCGAGATCGAAGGCCGCGCGCCCCGCGAGCCGACGCAGCAGAAGCTCGAGACCGAGGTGCTGCACACGCTGCCCGGCGCCGGCAACGATGCGTTGCGCGGACTCCAGAGCCTGCCCGGCGTCGCGCGCGTGCCGTTCGGTATGGGCGGCCTCGCGCTGCGCGGCGCGGCACCGCACGACACGCGCGTGTTCCTCGACGGGATCGAGGTGCCGATTCTGTATCACTTCGGCGGGCTCGCATCGTTCGTACCGATCGACGCGCTCGAGCACATCGAGCTCACACCGAGCGGCTTCGGCGCGCGGTGGGGACGCGGCATCGGCGGCCTCGTGCTGCTCGAGTCGCGCTCGCCCAAGCCGACGCGCTGGCGCGCGCAAGGCGAGGTGAGCCTGTTGCACGCGGGTGCGCTTGCTGTCGGGCCCGGGCCCAAGAACGGCAGCTGGCTCGTCGGCGTGCGGCGATCGTACGTCGACGCGGTGCTCGCCGCCGCGCAAGTCGATCTGTCGATCGCGCCGAGCTACCTCGACGCGCAGGCGCGCTGGGAGTCGGGTGACAAGAAGTGGCTGGCGCTTGCGGTGGCATCCGGCGATTCGTTGACGCTCGTGCGCGACCCGAACGAGATGACGGGCGGCGGCGGTATCAGCACGAGCAACGTCAAGAGCTTCGACTACACGTCGCGGTTCTTGCGGCTCGGAGCGCGCTATCGCGATCGTGGCATCACGATCACGCCGTGGTTCGGCCTCGACGACATCGACGCGATCGCGAACCACAAAGGCGTCGACAAGGGCTACAAGCGGTTCGATATCACCGGCGCCGCGCGCGTCGAGCACGATCGCGCGTGGCTCGACGGCACGCTGCGCACCGGCGTCGAGCTCAAAGCGACTCACTACAGCTACGCCATCACGAACATCCCGCCCGCGTTTCCCGGCATGCCGCCGATGAACATCGTGGTCACGCGCGAAGGCTCGCGTGCCGCGCTCGACGCCGGCATGTTCGTCGAACAGGACTGGCTCGTCGCCGACAAACGCGTCACCGTGCGGCCCGGGCTGCGGCTCGACTACCTCGGGCTCGCCGATAGTGTGGCGCTCGGTCCGCGGCTGAGCGTGATCTCGCGGCTGCGCGATGGCGTCGTGCTGACGCAGACCATCGGCCTCTATCACCAGCCACCGCTCGTCACCGATCTCGATCCGATCTACGGCGACCGCGAGCTGGTCGCGCCGCGCTCGTTTCAAGTCTCGGCGAGCGCAGAGGCACCACTCTTCGATCTGTTCGACGGTCGCGCCACGCTCTACGCCCAGGCGCAGCGCTCGCTCGCGGTCGACACCGTGTCGGGTGCGACACCGATCTCCGATCAGGGCGGCGGGCAGAGTGGCGGCCTGCTCGGCATCAGTCGCGAGCTCGTCGACGAACAGTTCGGCTCGTACAGCTATCGCGAGTACGTCGGTCGTGGCCATGCGTACGGGCTCGAGCTGTTCGCGCGGCGCGAGATCGGTCGGGTCACCGGCTGGCTCGCGTACACGTACGCGCGCTCGTATCGCACCGGCGATCCGCGCCGCGACGAGCGCTACTACCCGTACGTGCTCGATCAACCGCACGTGCTGACCGCGCTCGCGACGCTGCCGCTCGGCTCGAAGTGGCGAATCGGCGGCCGACTTCGGCTCGCGAGCGGTAATCCGATCACGCCGGTCGCGGACGCGTACGTGAACGCCGACATGGAGTGGACCGCGGTCGACGGCCCGATCCTGTCCGAGCGGCTGCCTTACTTCGCTCAGCTCGACCTCCGGGTCGACCGGCTGTGGCGCCGCCGCACAGCGACCTGGACTCTATATCTGGATATCCAAAACGTGACGAACCGTGCGAATCCAGAGGGAGTGACGTACTCCGACGACTTCTCGTCGCGCAGCTTTACGCGGGGGCTGCCTATCTTCCCGTCGCTGGGCGTCGAGTACCGACCCAGTCCGTAGCCGGCACACCTACATCGCAGCGCGATTCGAGATCTG
>DATDCH010000160.1:0-10807 GCA_036524455.1 Kofleriaceae bacterium
CACCGGCATCTAGATTCAGCAGCACCACGCCTAGATTGTAGTGTAGGGTCCGCCGCGATGCGGACCTTCGGCTACGCGCTCGTAGCAGCGCTCCTCTTCGCAGTGGGTTGTGGCACCGAGCCCGGTGGCATGGGTGACGACGATGGCAACGACATCGTGTTCCCGTATCCGGAAATACCGGCCGAGGACCAGCGGCCCGGCGATCCGGCGAAGGGTTACGACTACCTGATCAACGGCGGCTACATCACGTGTGGCCTGCCTAAGTCGATCGCGCCTACGGGCTCGACCGCAGATCGGATGGCCGGCCGCACCGGCGACAACGCGACACTCCCGTACTACTGGAGCGCCGCTACGTCGCAAGAAGGTGTGCGCGTCGTGTCGGCGAACTGCCTCATGTGTCACGGCGGCCGCATCAACGGCACGCTCGTCGTCGGCCTCGGCGCAGCCGATCGCGACTTCACGAAGGACCAAGTCGCTCAGCTCAACGCCGCGATCGGGTTCGTCTCCGATCCGACCGAGAAGGCCGAGCTGACGCGGTTCCGCGATCGCATGGCCGCGATCGCCGACTACTCGCGCATGCTCACGATCGGCGTCAATCCGGCCGACAGCCTGACCGCCGCGCTGTTCGCGCATCGCGATCCGGCGACGCTCACGTGGTCGGATACGCCGCTGATCGCGTTGCCGCCCGTCGCTGCGGTTCCCGTCGACGTGCCGCCGTGGTGGCGCATGAGCAAGAAGCACGCGATGTTCTACAACGCGAGCGGCCGCGGTGATCACGCGCGCATCATGATGGCAGCGTCGCTGCTGTGCACCGAGACGGTCGCGGAAGCGCGCATGATCGATCAAGCGTTTATCGACGTGCGTGCGTGGATCGAGACGAGCGTCGAGGTCCCGAAGTGGCCGTTCGGCGCAGTCGATGCCGCGCTCGTCGCGCAAGGCGAAGTCGTGTTCGAGGCGACGTGCGCGAAGTGCCACGGCACGTACGGCGCCGATGGCATCTATCCGAACCAGCTCGTGCCGCTCGCCGATGTCGGCACCGACGCGGTGCTCGTGCAGGGCGAGACGCAGTTCGGCGAGCTGTTCGTCAATTGGTTCGCAGCGTCGTTCTGGGGTGAGACGTCGCGGCTCGATCCGCAGCTCGGTTACGTCGCGCCGCCGCTCGACGGTATCTGGGCGACCGCGCCGTTCCTCCACAACGGCTCGGTGCCCACGATCGAAGCGCTGCTCGATTCGTCGAAGCGGCCGACCTACTGGACGCGCACGTTCCAGTCGACCGACTACGATCAAGCGACCGTGGGCTGGAAGTTCACCCCGCTCGATCACGGTCAGGCTGCCGAGCCGAACGCGACGGCGCGCGCGAAAATCTACGACACCACGCAGATCGGCTACGGCAACGGCGGCCATACATTTGGCGACGATCTCGGCGACGAAGACCGCCGCGCCGTCATCGAGTACTTGAAGACGCTGTAGCGTTTGCCGCGTGCAAAAACCGCGCTGGCACTGCATCACGCGCGTCACGAGTTAGCCGCGCCGTCGCAAATCACGGAACGGGCGTAAATCCTGTACGCTCGATCTCGAGCCGCGGATGAGCGACGACAACCCCAAAGAAGACGCCCCGACGCGCGTCAGCGATGCGCAGCCGGCGATGACGATGCGCGGCCCGCATCGCGAGCTCTTCGACGGGAAGCCGACAACTCAGGTCGAGGTACCCGCGCACGATCCGATGACAACCAGCATCCTCGATCGCGGATCGCTGGGTCGATTTACCGACCTCGAGCCCCTCGGTTCCGGCGGGATGGGTGTGGTGCTCGTCGGCCACGATCCGCAGCTCGATCGCAAAGTAGCGATCAAGCTGCTCCGCACGCGCGGCGTCACACCCGAGCGGCGCGACAAGGAAGCGGCGCGGCTGCTGCGCGAAGCGAAGGCGATGGCGCAGCTGTCGAATCCATACGTCGTGACCGTCTACGAGGCCGGCACCATCGACGAGAACGTGTTCATCGCGATGGAGTACATCCCCGGCCGAACGTTGCGAAGCTGGCTCGCCGAACAGCAACGGACGGCCGCCGAGATCATCGACGTGTTCATCAAGGCGGGGCGCGGACTCGAAGCAGGCCACGCCGCCGGGCTGGTCCATCGCGACTTCAAACCCGACAACGTGCTCGTCGGGTATGACGGGCGCGTGCGCGTGATCGATTTCGGGCTCGCGCGCGGTGTCGCCGACTTGCCGGAGCCGGCAGAGCGGGATCACATGACGACACCCGAGCTGCGCTCTGCGCTAACGACCGCCGGGTCGCTGTCGGGCACGCCGGCGTATATGGCGCCCGAGCAGCACGGCGCTGGCAAGCTCGACGCGAGGACCGATCAGTTCGCGTTCTGCGTGTCGCTGTTCGAGGCGCTGTATGGCCGGTTGCCCTATGAAGGGCAAACCGTCGTCGAAGTCGTCGCGAACATCAGCATCGGGAAGATCCGACCGCCAGAACCGCGTGGCGACGTTCCCGCGCGGGTGACGGACGCAATCATGCATGGGCTGCGTACGAGACCCGAGGAGCGGTTCCCGTCGATTACGGAGCTCCTCGCCGAGCTCGAACCACCCGCCTCGCGCCGCGGCCGCATCGGTCTCGCGATCGGCGCAGCGCTCGTCGCCGTCGTTGCCACGCTGCTCGTGGTGCGGTTCACGAGCACCGAGCGCAAAGCTTCTGCTGTGTGCTCGGATGGCGAGCAACGCCTGACCGGTGTGTGGGACAGCGCGATCAAAGACCGCGCGAAGGCCGCGTTCGCGAGCAGCAAACGCAGTCATGCCGACGTCACGTTCACGCTCGTCACGAAACAGCTCGATGCGTACGCTGCAGACTGGTTGGGGCGCTATCGCCAGCTCTGCGAGACCGCCGCGCGCAACGAACGATCCGAGGGCGCCTACGAGGTCGGCATGCGTTGTCTCGACGAGCGCCTCGAAGAGCTCCGCGAGCTCACGAAGCTGTTTGCGAGCGATGCCGATGCGTTGCTCGTCGACCGCGCCGTCGCGGCAGCGACTCAACTTACACCGGCCGCGTCTTGTCTCGACGTCACACTTGCAGCGAGCTCGACGGCACCGCAACGCTTCGTTGCCGATGCGGTTCGGCGCGAGGCCGCGATCGCTCGCGTCTATCGCTTCGCCGGCAAGTCAGCGGTCGCCCTCGAGCGGCTCAAGCCACTCGTCGAACGCGCGAGGGTGCTCGGTCACGTGCAGCTCGAAGCCGAGCTGCAGCTCTTCGTGGGCCAGGCGGCGAGCGGTGCCGCGAAGGCGGCCGAGGCCGAGGTTGCGCTTCGCGAGGCGGCACGACTTGCCGCGCGTGCCAAGAACGATGCGTTGCTCGCACGTAGCTGGGCGTGGCTGATCTGGGTCGTCGGCTTTCAGCAAGCGCGCAGTGTCGAAGCGATTGCTCTCATACCCGTTGCGGAAGCCGCGCTCGAGCGCGTGGACGGCGACGAAGCGATGCGTGGTGACCTCGCGTTCTACATAGCGAGCGTGTACTTCCAGAAGGGCGAATACGGCAAAGCACGCGACGCCTACGAGCGCGCGCTCGCGATCCGCACCAAGCTGTACGGCGAGAATCATCCCGACGTCGGCCAAGCGCAGAACAGCCTCGGCGGCACACTGCTCAGCATGGGCGAGCTCGATGGCGCGATGAAGCACTTCGAGAAGGCGGTCGCGATCTTCGAGGCGACGCTCGGACCTAACCATCCCGACATGGGTCGCCCACTCGCGAACCTCGCGTCCGTCGAGCAGCTGCGCAAGAACTTCGACGAGGCGACGCGCTATCTCGAGCGCGCCGTGAAGATCTTCGAGGAGATCAACGGACCCGATCATCCGAACGTCGGCCTGACGATCAACAACCTCGGCGAGCTCGCGCGCGATCGCAGAGACTGTGCGACCGCCGTGACCCACTATACGCGCGCGGTCACGATCCTCACGAAGCAGGGCGCGTCGCATCCCTACGTGGCCTATCCGCTCGTCGGCCGCACGCAGTGTTTGGTCGAGCTCGGCAAGGCCGGCGACGCGATCGCAGACGGCGAGCGCGCGGTCGCGATCCTCGGTGCTCACGCCGGCGATCCAACCCACATCGCCGAAGCCCGGTTCGCGCTCGCACGCGCTTTGTGGGACGCCGCTCGGGATCGCGGTAAAGCACGCAAGCTCGCGCGCGAGGCCCGCACCGCGTTCGCCGCTGCAGGTGCCGGTGGCGCCGCGAAGCTCGCCGAGATCGACGCGTGGCTCGCGAAGCACTGATGTTGGTCCGCCTCGTCGTGCTCTGTTTGGTCGCCGCCTGTGGTGCGGGCAAGCCGCAGTGCCCGCTCGTCGAGCCCGCGACGCCAGGCGCGCCGTTTCTGTGGAAGGCCCACAAGGGCGGCGCCATCGTGTGGCTGTACGGCACCATTCACGATGTCGGGCTCGATGGGGTACCGAAGACCGCGCGCGATGCGTTCGAAGCGTCGCCGCGGCTGGTCAGCGAGCTCGGCGACGCGACGCCCGACCCCGACGTGTTTCGCAAGCACGCGCGCAATACCGGCAAGGGCATCGACCAATTGTTGCCGAGCGACGACTGGTACGACTTACGCGACGCGCTGCTCGGCAAAGTGAAGGAAGACGACCTTCGGCGCGCGAAGCCGTGGTACGCGATGTCGCTATTGTCGATGCATCTCGGGCCGACGAAGGGTCCGTCGATGGATACACAGCTCGCCGAGAAGGCGGGAGAGGCCGGCAAGCCGGTCGAGGCGCTCGAGCAATGGGAGGAACAGCTCGCGTTACTCGATAACGCGGTCGGTGTTGCAGATCTGCAGGAGGCGATTCGCGCGCGCAAGACGATGAAGTGCGACCTCGCCCGCATGATCAACGCGTACCGTGCCGGCGACACGGAGACGATGCAGGCGCTACTCGTCATCCCGCGCACGCGCGACACCCTGCTCACGCCGCGCAACAAGAAGTGGCTGCCCGCCATCGAGAAACAGTTCGCGCAAGGCGGTGCGTTCGTCGCGGTCGGGCTCGGCCATTTGCTCGGCGATGCCGGGCTGGTCGCGCTGCTGAAGCAAGCCGGTTACACCGTCGAGCGCCTGCCGCGCTAGGCTGTAGACATGGAGTCGAGGATCGCGATCGAGGCGCGCGACGCCGCTGCGGGTGCGCGACGCCAGCTCGCGGTCGGTGCGCCGATCCTTGCCGAGCTAGCGCGGAGATTGCGTGCGGCGCCGCCGCCGCTGGTCGTCACGTGCGCGCGCGGCAGCTCGGATCATGCGGCGACGTACGGCAAGTACGTGATCGAGACGACCGCACGCCACCTCGTCGCGTCGGTAGGTCCGTCGGTCGCGTCGATGTATCAGCGCGCACCGATCGGGTTACGCGACGCGCTGTTCATCGCGGTCTCGCAGAGCGGCAAGAGTCCCGACGTGCTGCAGCTCACCGAGGCGGCAAAGCGCGGCGGTGCGCTCGTCGTTGGATTCGTCAACGATGAAACGTCGCCGCTCGCCGCGCAGTGCGATCTCGTGCTGCCGCTGTGCGCCGGCGAAGAGCGCGCCGTCGCGGCGACGAAGTCGTTCCTGCTGTCGGGGCTCGCATTCCTCCAGCTTGCCGCCGCGTGGACCGGCGATGCGGCGCTGGTCGATGCAGTCGCGCGCGCACCCGAGCTCCTCGATACCGCGTGCGAGACGCCGTGGGATCTGTCGGCGCTCGCAAGCGCGACGAGCCTGTACGTCGTCGGCCGCGGGATCGGGCTCGGCGCCGCGCAAGAGCTGGCGCTCAAGCTCAAGGAGACGTGTCGGCTGCATGCCGAGGCGTTCAGCACCGCCGAGGTACTGCACGGCCCGGTCGCCCTCGTCGGCGCAGGATTTCCGATCGTCGCGATCGAGCAAGCCGACGAAACCGCCGCGGCGACGCGCGACGTGCTCGCGAAGCTCTCGGCGCTCGGTGCGGCGTTGCACCGCTGCCCCGCGGTCGATACGCCCGCGCTCGTCGCGCCGCTTTGCCAGGTGCAGAGCTTCTACCTCGGCGTACCGGCGCTCGCCGCGGCGCGTGGCCTCGACGCCGATGCTCCAGTGCACCTGACGAAGATCACCGAGACGCTCTAGACGCCCGGGTCGTGCGCGCGCGGTGCGGCGTGGATCTCGGCGACGACCGCGAAATGATCGCTCGGCCACACGCCGTCGATGTCCTCGACCAACGCGAGGCGCGCCGATATCGGTTCGCCGCGCAGGCTGCGATCCGGCCCGCGCACGAAGATGTAGTCGATGCGCCGCGACGGCTCGCGCGAGCGCAGCGCGTACGGGTTGCGGCGATCGTACGTGTAGCCGGGCTCGGTGTGCCCCGTCGCGCTCCAGCAGTCGGCGAAGTAAACGGATGTGCCGCCGAGCGGTGTGAGGCCGCGCAAGAAGCGGATCTCGTCGGAGTCGGGATCGGCGTTGAGATCGCCCATCACGACCGGAGGTGGTCCGTCGACGGGTGCGAGCGTCTTGACGTGCTCGACGAGCGCGCGCACTTGCTCGCAGCGCGCGTGACCGAGGTGCAGCTGGAACGTCAAGTGCGTGACGAACACCGGCATCGGTCCGTGCGGAAGGTCGACGCGCGCGTACGCGACCGTGCGCGTGTCGAGCCCTTCCGGTGCCGGAAGCGGCAGGCTCGCGACGTCGAGAAGCGGATGCTTCGACAAGATCGCGTTGCCGAAGGTGAGGCCACCACCGATATGCCAAGCCGGTACGTAGTGCACGTGCCAGCCGGTGCCGGCGGCGATCTCATCGGCCTGACTCGGCATGCCCGGAAAGCCGAGCACCTCCTGCAGGCCGATCACGTCGGCGTCGAGCGCGCGCAGTCCGTCGCGGATCAGCGACAAGCGCTGAGCCCAGGGACCTTGCCGATTCCAAATGTTCAGCGTGACGACGCGCCAGAGGTCTGCAGCCACGCCTCTACATTACAGAATGATCACGTCGTTGATAGGCAACACACCTTCGCCGGCGGGGTAGCCGTAGCTGACCCAACCGGTCGTCGTGTCCTCGCTGCCCCAGCCCCACACCCAGACGCCAAATGGCGCTTCGCTGTCCATCGTGTTGACGCCGTTGTTGCAGCCGTTCTGGCCGTTAAAGTGATCGACGAGCTTGACGTACGTGATCTCGTAGTCGCCCGAGGAGCCGACCGATTGCCAACCCGTGACGGTGCCCAGGCACTTGAGCGTGACTTCCTTGAACGCGCCGTCCTTCTTCTTGCGCACGACGGTGAGCACGGTGAACGGATACGTCGGATCGGCGAAGAACACGTAGTGCTTCATGTACTGCTGCGGCGGAACCATGCGGACGAAGTCGGCATCGCCCCAGCCACCTTCGCCTTGCTCGCCGGCGCCGCTCATATACGTGAACATCAAGAACGGATGATCCTGATCCTGGCTGCGCACCGTGAACGGCGTCGCGCTTCGGATCTCGTGCCATTCGCCGAGCTGGACCCTGTCGGGCCCGACGTTCGGCGGATCGTAAGTGAGCGCGGTGCCGTCGACGGCACCGAAGATGCGGTAGATGCGCTCCTCGCTGACCGGTTTGCGATCGCCGTGCGGCGCAGCGACGTACTCGTAGCCGAGCGCGCGCACTGGCGCGATCATCTGCTCGCCGTGATCGCCGCAGCAGCGATCGATCGACATGATTTGATGACCGCCGAACAATCCGATCGGCTTGTCCGCTTGGATCGGGCTGCCCGAGAGCGGCGTGAGCTGCGTGATCTGCGCGTGCTCGCCCTTCTGCAGCGTGACGGTCCACGGCTGGTTCGCGGTCCCCGCTGGGATCCCGGCGCCACCGCCGATGTTCGACTTCGGCCGCATGGTCACGACCGTGTCGTTCTCCATCGCGACGATGTTCATCGATGGGCCCATGCCGAACGAGATCGGCGGCGGCATTGCGCTGTCGTACGCGGTGACCGCGACGTAGTTGGTCGCCCATGCACTCGTCGGCAACAGCAGCGACGCGCCGGTTGCCGCCGCCGCGCCGCCGCCGTACGGCAGCATTTGATACGCGACCACGGGCATGTCGGTCGTGATGTGGAATGCCTTGCCAATGCCGTTGCCGGGAATCTGTGCTTCAGTGCCGATCGCTGCGGGGACGGGGCAGCTGACGTTCGGTGGAATCGACAACGTCGGTGCGTGCGCGAGGAACACGATCGCGACCTGTCCGGGCGCGAGGCCGACGCCCGGATCGTAAGGACCGTACGTCAAGTTTTGGCCCGAGCCCTGCGGGATCTTCGCGAACTGGGCGAGGTTGATGAACGAGCCGTTGAACTCGATGTTCATATGCGCTTGTCCCAGCGACGTGTTCGCGACGAACACCGCGAAGCAAGCGTCGTGCGGCGGCCCCATCGCGGCGTCCATATCGACCGCGTAGTAGTCGCAGCCGACCGACGAATTGTTGTTCTCGGCGGCTTCGCATGCGGGCATGCACATCGGCGCGTCCGATTCCAAGCCGACGACGTCCGAGCAGCCTAGCTCCGGCGGACACGCGGTCACGTTGCCGTTGCAATCGATGACGCCCATCTTGTCGTCGGTGCAACGTGGGCACCTGCTGTCGTCGTCGTCATCACCGTTGTTGCCGGGCCGTCCGCTCGGACCGCACGCACACAACAAAACGCACACGAGCAAAAACGTCTGCTTCATGATCCCCTCTGCCGCGCACACTACACAGCGCGACTCGAACGCAGTTAATGAAAAATTAATGGCGTTCTCGACGAGAAAAGGCCTGTGCTCCGCGCTGCACATCACGCGCACGCGATCTCGCAACCCGCGCAGAAGTCAGCGCGGCGGAGGAGCACCTACACGTGGCCCATGATCGCTTTGCACGTCTTCGTGTAGAGGTCGCGGAACAGGTGCTTCGGATCGGTGATCGCTTTCACCGCATCGTAGTTGCGCTTGTTGAAGATCGACCAGAACTCGGCTTCCGGATAGTAGTTGTGCGCGATCAGCGTCTTGATGCCGCCGATCTCGCGCAGCTTCTCCTCCATCATGCGGTGGTAGTTCTTGTCGCCCTTCTGCTTCATGCCGTAGATCGCGAGATCGAGGAACATGTCGTCCTTCAGATCGCGCCAGTAATCGTCGGCGAGCCACTCGTAGTCGTGCACGCGCCGATACGGCACGCACCACAGCGGGAAGAAATTGAACTCGCGCTCGTACCACGCGAGGAACTCCGGCACTTTCGAGAACGGCACGAACACGTCGAGCGTGATCGTGGGTCTGTCCCTCGAGAGCAGCCAGTGCAGCTTCTGCGCGATCTTCAACACGTACGTCGAGCTGAGCAGCGGCAGTCGCACGTTCGTGACACCGCGGTCGTAGCGAAAGAAGTACTGCGGCGTCTCGAGGTAGTCCTCGGCGCGCGTCGCCGTGCTCTTGTAATAGACCTTGAACCGGTCGTAGCGGTTGGTATACGGCGCGCGATCGACGAACCGGCCGACGCTGAGCACGTACAGCGACGGCGAGTGAATGATGCCGTCCATGAATTCGACGTCGCGGGTCTCGGCGTGGCGCGTGATCGATGCTTGGTACGCCTCGATCGTCGCGTGTTTCTCGTAGACGACGTGCACGTAGCGCTTCGCCGGCACCAGGCGGAACGTCAGCCTCGCCAAGATACCGAGCGTACCGAACCCACCGTGCACCATCTGGAACACGAGCTTGTGCGCGTTGTCGGGCGTGCAGGTCAGCACTTCACCGGTTGCCGCGATCACTTCGTACTCGACGCACGTGTCGTGAAAGCCGCCGTGCACGAACGACATCGACTCGATCGAGCAGCCCGCGACCGCGCCGCCGATCGTGATCGTCTTGAGCTCGGGCACCACGATCGGTACGAGGCCATGCGCGAGCGTCGCGCGCACGAGATCGACGAACGTGACGCCTGACTCGGCGACGCAGGTCTGCTTGACCGGATCGATCTCGAGGATCTCGGTCAGATCGCTGATATCGATCTTGTCGTCGCGATAACGCAGATCGGTTGCCTTCGGTACCTGATGTGCGACTGCCTTCTTGCGCAGCGAGAGCGGCTTGTCGCCGCGGTGTGCGCGGAGCTGCGCCACGATGCGCGCGACTTTGGCAGCATGGCGTTCGGCAGCATTCATCGAATGGAATCGTTTACCATGTTGGGATGGCAGAGCCGTATCTCGGTACGCTCCTCGTTAGCTGCCCGGATCAGAAAGGTATCGTCGCTGCGCTCGCCCAGGTCCTCTACGGCCAAGGCGCCAATATCGTCGATTCAGATCAACACACAGATCCGATCGCGGGCATGTTCTTCCAACGGATCTGCTTCGATCTGTCTACGTCGTCGGCCGATCGCGATCAGCTCGAAGCAGCGGTACGCGACGTCCAGCTGAAGTTTCAGCTCCAGTACCGGCTGATCGTCGGTGAACATACCCCGCGTGTCGCAATCTTTTGCTCGAAGCAAGATCACTGCCTCTACGATCTGTTGATCCGCTATCGCGCGGGCGAGCTCCACCCGTGTCACGTCGCGATGGTGATCTCGAACCACCCGACGCTCGCGCCAGTCGCGAAACACTTCGACGTGCCGTTCTTTCACCTGCCCGTCACGCCCGCGACCAAGCTGCAGCAGGAAGCCGCTGCGCTCGAGCTACTCGCCAAGGAGAACGTCGATCTCGTCATCCTCGCGCGCTACATGCAGATCCTGACGCCCGCGTTTGTCGCCCGCTATCCGTCGCGAATCATCAATATCCACCACTCGTTCTTGCCCGCATTCATCGGCGCCAACCCGTACCGGCAAGCCTACGAGCGCGGCGTGAAGCTGATCGGGGCGACGAGCCACTACGTCACCGAAG
>DATDCH010000161.1:0-4246 GCA_036524455.1 Kofleriaceae bacterium
CTTACCACGAGCGAGTCGCACGAGAGCGAGGCCGATACGTTCGCGGTGATCACTGCGATCACGGCAGGCACGTCTGCGGTGTGGGGGTTGTCTGCGCACTACGGCTTCAAGCAAATACGTGCGTGCCGAGAGCTGCGCAACGAGCTCGCGCAGGGACCGCAATTCCCGCCGCAGCCGATGTGGATGGCGCCGAGTGTTCCGCCGCCGCAGCCGATTCCGGAAGTCGAACAAGAAGTCGACATCACCGAAGATCAGATCGACATCCACACGCGGATCAGACCCGCCAGACCACAGTAGAACCATATGCAATCGAGTTGCATATAGTCTGTTGCATCGTCGGTCAGATCAGGCCAGCCGGCCCCCGACGCTTGAGCGTCTGTGTCCACCCCGGACCGCGGCGCTTGTCTTTGAGCACGCGCACGGTGACCGTGAGCTCGCCAGCAGCATTCCGCGCATCACGCGTGCGTAATGCTTCAGCGCGTAGCGACACGAGCGAGCCGACCGACGCGGTGTCATCCGCTTTTTGCGTCAGGCATACGACCGCCGCATCGTGGGTCTGCGCGAGCGTGACCAGGCGTCCTTGGATCTGCATCGTCAGCTCGTTGCCGTTGCCCGCGCCGAGATCGATCACGATCAGGCCGAATGCACCCGAGCGCAGCAAGCGCTCGCCCGCGCGTGCAGCCGCGACCGCATCGAGCGTGCGCACGACCACGAGCGCCGCGAGATCGACACCGCACTCGGCGACATCCGGCGGATAGAACGTACCGTTGACGAGCGTGAGCCAAGCGACCGGCTCGTGTTGCGTCTGCGCTTCGACGACCAGCTCCATCGCGGTGGTCAGCGTGGCGGTGGCACCGCGCGCCGACAGCTCGACGAGCCGGCCGCGCAGCGTTGCGAGGTCCCACGAAGCGAAGGCCGGTTCGTTGCCGCGGCGAGCGCGCAGCTCGTCGAGCGACATGATCACTCCGCCGCCTCGCGGTGTGGCGGCAGAGCCGCGCGCGTTGGCGAGAAATCTCTCGAGCTCGTCGCCCATAGGAACGTATGTTCAGTATCAGATGCGACTGACATCGCGTCCACCCGGGCCCGGGATCGATCACCGAGATCGCTGGATCACTTGGTGATCTCGATGACGAGCTCGATCGGTTTTCCTCGGCGTGTGATGTCGATGTTGACCGTCTTGGCGTCTTTGAGCTTCGTGTACGCCTCGAGCGCGTTGTCCGGAGTGATGAGCGCGAGGCCGTTGATCGAGTGCACCGTGTCGCCGTTCGTAAAGCCGATCTTCGCGAACACCGACGACGGTCGGATCGCGTAGAGCTTGAAGCCGTCCTCGACGCCGTTCTTGATCGCAGGCACGACGCGGGCGCCGCGCATCGCCGCCATCGGGTTGGCGAGCATTGCATCGACGACGTTGCGCGGCAGCTTGTAGTGCGTGTCGTCGATCTTCTCGATCGCGTCGAACATCGGATCGTCGGGGTCGAGCGTGTACGGCCCGAGGGACGAGGTCGCGGATCCCGAGGCGGATCCCGTGGACGGCGGTGAGCCGAATGGATTGCCGAGTAGGCCGCTCGTGCTCGTGCCGTAACGCGCTTGCCGCAGATCGCCGTCGAGCTTCCAGCGCACGAGCGTGGTGACTTCGCTGCTCGCGACTTTGTCCGTTGCTTTGTCGTTCGGTTTCGCTTTGCGCAGAACCTCGACGTACATCGTCGTCGCGCTCATCAGGCTGAGCCTGACGATCACGTCGCCCGCGTCTTTCTCCTGCGTCATCGGCTTGCCCGAGACCGCGGTGATCACGTCGCCCTCGGCGAGGCCGAGCAGCTTCGCGAGCTCGGCATCTTTGATGCGCACGCCTTTGGTGGTGCCCTGCTCGACGACGAGCTCGACACCATTGCGCAGCCGCACGACATCGGTCGACTTCACGACCACATCCGTAAGCGGGCTTTCCTGTGTGCTCGGTTTCGGTGGCTCACCGTCGCGCGTGAGCACGACGATCACGGCGATAAGCGTGAACACCAACGCGACGAGAGCCGCACCCACTGCGACGAGACGCATCTTGCGCGCACCCGCGGTGCCCGGCTCAGACATCCCCCGAGAATGCGATGTTCGCGCGCAGAGTCAACACGTTGCTATCTCGGCATGACCGTTGCTGTACCTAGTTGCATGGACAAGCCGCGAAATCAGGATGGTTCTGAGCCAGGCCCCGGCCTCAGCGGCCCCGACTACTTCTCCGTCGTGATCGAGTGGGAGCAGCCCGAGGACGAAATGGCAGCTGCACCGCGCACGGCAGACGAAGAAGTAACCGATCGACAGATCCGTCACTGGGACGTGGTCGACGAAGCGAGCGCCGAATCCTTCCCTGCGAGCGATCCGCCCGGGTGGGGCTCGGCGGGCGTCGCGGCGCCGACGCAAGCGAGCGCGCGAGATGTCGAGAGCAACATCCAAGCGGTCGAAGCGCACGCCTGGCTGCGCCGTCACATCCGCGGAGTCGCAGTGATCGGCATCGCCGCAATGGGTGCGCTGATACACGGGGTTCGTCGGTTCCGACGCCAACCTGCATGAGCGCCACTGTCTAGCGAGCGCCCTCGCACGGTGCTGGCGTAGGATGCGAGCGTGGCTTACGAGGACGCGCTCGCCGAGCTGTACCAAGCTCCGAATTCGCAGTTCGTCGCGGAGCGCAAACGGCTCGCGGCTGATCTCAAGGCAGCGGGCGACGCCGCCGGCGCCAAGCGCTTGGCCGATCGCAAGCGGCCGACGGTATCGGCGTGGGTCGTCAATCAGCTGTACTGGCACGCGCGCGACGCCTTCGACGAGATGCTCGCGACTGCCGAGCAGCTGCGCAAGGGCCACCTCAAGGCGAGCGCCGCGCACCGCGAAGCGATCGCGAAGCTGCGCAAGCGCGCCGCCGCGCTCCTCGAGGATTCGGGTCACGCCGCCACCGAAGCCACGCTGCGCCGCGTGACGACGACGCTGTCGGCACTCGCCGCGACCGGCGGCTTCGATCCGGATCTGCCCGGCACGCTCGCCGCCGATCGCGATCCACCCGGCTTCGAAGCCGTTGGCCTGTTGGGCGCACCCGACGACGAAGCGGAGCCGGAGGCGGAACAAGAAGACGAGAAACCGGCGGCGAAACCGGCGGCGAAGCCGTCCGACGGCACGCACGATCTCGACCGAGCGCGTGCCGCGCGCAAGCAGAAGGAAGACGACGAAGCGGACGAGCGCCGCCGCGTCGAGATGGCCGAGAAGAAGCGCGAGGAGGAAGCGCGCAAGCGCAAGGCCGCCGAGCGTCATCGCTACGAAGCTGCGCTGCGCACCGCCAAGGGCGACCTCGACGCAGCGGAGCGCAAGGTGAAGCAGGTCGAGAAGCAGCTCGAGCAAGCGCAGAAAGATGTTGCGAAGGCCGAGGAAGCGATCGAGGACATCCAGGCGCAGATCGCGAAGCTGGACGAGGACTGACCTCGGCGCGTCGCGCAGATCGCGAAGCTCGACGAGGAGTGACCTCGCCGCGTCGCGCAGATCGCGAGCTCGACGAGGAGTGACCTCGCCGCGCCGCGCAGATCGCGAAGCTCGACGAGGACTGACCTCGCGCCGCTTCACTACGGCTCGAGCTGATCGCCGACCACGTTGTTCGCGTCGTCGCGGATCGGCACGCCCGTGCCGCCTTCGCTCTTGAAGCCGGCCGTCCCGCACGGATACGGCGAGGTCTTCTTCGCCCGCGGCAGGATGAACATCGGGTTGACGCGCCACGTGTCGTTCGCGTTGTAGAACGCGTTGCACATGATCTCGGTCTTGTTGCGATCGATGACGAGCCGATACGTCGCGTCGCGCAAGAACTCGATGTCGGTGTCGGAGTCGCCCGCGCCGAACACCTGGCGTTCGCCGTCGGGACGGCGGCGCATCGCATTTGGCGTGGTGTCGCCCCAGATCACCTTGTTGACCCAGCAGCGCTTGCCCGCGATGTACGAGATCATCGACTGATTGTCATCGGGCGTGCTGCCGCAACCGCGGAACTTGTACGTGCGCTTGCCGGCCGAGTCTGGCATCGAGCGGATGCCGATCACGTGATCGGCGGCAATACCAGCCATCGGCGCAAACGTCGCGATCACGGGTTGCGGCGACGCGGTGATCACCCACACGTCGTAGCCCTGTGACTTCGTGACCTCGATCAGATCCTTGGTCTGCTCGTAGATGCGCAACCAGCCGTTGAGCCCGCTGCGCGTACCGATCGTTTGCGTCGTGCCCTCGGCGGCGG
>DATDCH010000162.1:0-7370 GCA_036524455.1 Kofleriaceae bacterium
GCCGTCGCGTTGTCGGTGTCGCTGTTGAACGAGATCGTCGCCGTCTGCATCTCGTTGGCCAGCGCCATGGTGGGTGGGCTACACCGGATGCCGACCGTGGTCATGGTCGTGATCGATAACGCAGGCGAGAACGTACAGTTCTGGCCGCTGCACGAACCGGTGAACGCGAACCAACCGCTGCTGTTCGGATCGCTGATCGTTGCGCTCTGAACCCCGAGTGGCCCGATGTTCGTCATCGCGGTGTTGCGCACCGTGATGTCGAGCAGCGCCGACGAGCCGGTGTTGACGGTGCCGAATCCGCCCATCGGCGCTGTCACGCCGATCACCGCGTTGGTCCCGACGCCGGTGATCGGAATCGCTAGGGTCGGCGTGCTTGGAGCAGTGCTGTTGAACGTCAGCGTCGACGTGCGCGTTCCGGCGGCGCTCGGGTCGAACGTGACCGTGAACACCCGCGCCGCACCGCCGGCGATCATGATGTTCGAGGTGCCGCCGGCTGTCACCGCGAAGTCCCCGCCGACCGTCACGCTCGACACCGTGAGCGTTTGATCGCCGGTGTTGGTCACCGTGAAGTTGCGGGTCGTGGTGTGAACCGCCGCGGCGTTGTTGTGGCGCGTCGACCCAAAATCGGCGGTCGTATAGGACACCGCCATTGCCGCGGGGTCCTCGCCCGTACCGCTGACACTGAACGTGCCGAGGACGGTCGTGGTGTTGTCGTCGAACACGTCGACGCGGCAGGTCCTCGGTCCGCTCGCCGACGGCGTGTAGCTGACCGTGATGACCTCGTCCGAGTTGAGGTTGACGTTGTTATTCGGCGAGACCGCGAACGTGCCCTGGCCACCGCCGCTGCACGAACCGCTCACGACGATATCGACACGCGCGTTGGGCGACGCCGTCAACGTGCCCGTCGCATCGCCCGACTGCACGTTGACCAGCGTGGGTGCGGTGGTCACCGGATTCGGGCTCATCGTGACCGCGGCGGACGCATCCACCGACCACGCACAAATAAGCAACGCTACGCAGACCCCTCGCTTCACTGCATGGCCATGGTACCGACCCAGCGCAGTAAACCGCAATACTGCCGTGCTGACAGGTGATTGCGACAAGCTCGCAGAAACGGCGAGTTAGCACGTGTAGGTAAACCGCCGCGTGATCTGTCGCGCCATCAGCGCGGGCTCGTGCCTGTTGGCTGCATCCAATGATCGGCCACGCGTACGCGTGCAACCCCAACGGATCTCGATCGCTCGGGTGCGGCACATGCGTTGCTTCGAGCGGCGCTCATGCTTCGCATCGTGATCGCGTGCGCGCTCGCTGGATGTTCACTCGGCGGCATGCCGCACCAAGGTGACGACACACCGGGCGGCGGCGATGACGATGGCAGCGGTAGTGGCAGTGGGAGCGGCAGCGGTTCCGGCAGCGCGAGCGGCGTGACCTGCACCGAACAGATGGGCGTCAGCGGGATCGCGAAGTGGCTCGAGTGCGTACCCACCGGCATGGAAGGCAAGACCGGCACGCCGGCCGCCCTCGTGATCGCGCTCCACGGCTTCACGCAGACCGCCGAGGAGTACAAGACGACGAGCGAGTGGCATGCGCTCGCGGGTCGCTACAAGTTCTACGTCGCGTTCCCGCAGGCCAACAATGATCTGGTCAGCGCGGGCGGCCGCCCCGCAGCCTGGAAGTGGTGGCGCGATTTCTCGGCGTGGACGCGCACGAGCTTCAACCAGCACTACGCGCCGATCAACGCGGTCGTCGACAAGATGAAGATGGCGCACGACATCGATCCCGATCGCGTGTTCATCACCGGTCTGTCCGCGGGCGGTTACATGACGACGCTGATGCTCGCGTGCTTCCCCGACATCTATGCCGCGGGCGCGTCGATGTCGGGCGGTCCGCACAACTGCGATCTCAAGTGCACTGACAGCAACAAGCAGCAAGACTGGACGCGCCCCGTCGGCTACGTGCCGCCAACCGCCGCCGACGTCAAGAACGCCTACCCGGCGTGGTGGAACGACGCGAGCAAGCGCAAACCCCGCTTGATGGTGTTCCATGGTGGCCTCGATCAAGCGGTCAAACCGATCAACCTCGACGATGCGATGCGCCAGTGGACCGGCGCGCTCGGCATCGATCAAACGCCCGACAACGCCAGCCTCGGTCTACCCACGCAGCTCGGCGGCTACGAGCACAAGGCCTACGCGCAGGCCGGCAAGCCTGCGGTGGCGACCGTGCTGATGAGCAACCTCGGCCACGGCACGCCGGTCAAGCCGGGTGCCGGCGTCGACGAAGGCGGTGCCGATCCATATCCGACGCAGGTCGCTGCCGACTGCAGCAACGTCAGCGATCCGAACTGCAAACAAGACTGGACGAACACGGGTGGCGTCTACGGTCCGTACTGGGCCGCGAAGTTCTTCGGCCTCGCGCCCTAGCTCACTTGAGCTGCTTCCACTGCGCCTTGACCTTGAGGTACGGGCCCTTGAACGGCGGCGTTCCGCCGGCAGGACCGAGCACGTAATCGGCACGGCGATTCGCGCGCTCGTCGGTGTTGTCGGCGGTCTTCGCCTTCAGCACCTCTTCGCCGAACCCGGCGACCGCGATCGGAATCTTCAGTCCCTTCTTGCGGAAGTACGATCCGATCGAGTGCGCGCGCGCGAGTGACAGCTTCAAGTTCTTCGCGTTGGTGCCGACCGTATCGGTGTGCCCGGCGACGTACAGCCGCACCTTCATGAACTTCTCGCTGCGCTTGATCACATCGGCGATCTTCGCCAGGCTCGCGTCGAGCTTCTTCTCCTCGGTGGCTTCGATCACCGCGCTGTCGGTCGCGAAGTTTACATCCTCGTGCGCGATCTCGACCGACCACGGAATCAGCTCGAGGTTGCTCGCGGTCGTCTCGTCGGCGACGACGCGCAGCTTCATCATCATCACGCGCGTATTCGCGGGCTGTGTCCACGTGATCGAGTACCAGCCATCCGGCGCGGGCTTGTCGTAGCTCGCGGTGCCGGTGCCGAGGTCCTTGCCGTCCTCGCCGATCACGGTCAGCTCGGCGCTCTCGACCACGCGCGACGGCTTGAACTGCAGCACGCGCTTGTCGAGATCGAGGTGGTCCGCGTCGTAGGCGACCTTGAGCGGCGCGGTCACCACCGTCTGAAAATTGATCGCGTCGCTCCACTTGCTCGAGCCCTGCGCGGAGATCGTGCCCTTGTAGCTCGCCTTGCCCGCCGCGCCGTCGCCGATGTTCAACGTCACCGCCTGGCCCTTCGCCAACGCTCCATGCTTGAGCGTGAACTTCTTGCCGTCGTCGCGCTCGAGCTCGAGTCGGATGTCGGTGACCTTTTCCGCGGCGGTGATCCGCACCTGCGGCTTCTGGCCGACCGAGACGACGCCTTTGAGCTGATAGCTCACCGGCTGCGCGTAGGCCGAGCCGCCCATCAAGAGCACGAACAAGATGCAGAGTGCCCGCATGGCACCGAGCATAGCGCGGCATGTCGCGGTGATCGTGAACAGCGGTTCATACCGTCGACAACACGCGCGAAATCGCGCGCGAAAAACGTCCCGTTCACACGCGGCAGCGCGTCTTCTCGAACATGCGATACCCCGTTTTGCTGTGCTTTGCTGCGCTCGCCGGGTGCAGCTCTCCAGAGGAAGCAGAGCTCGTCTGCAATGGAGCCGATCTAAACACCGATCCGAACAACTGCGGCGAGTGCGGCACGAGCTGCGGCGGCGGCACCTGCGCGTTGGGGCTGTGCCAGGTCGCGACGCTGGCGACCGGCCAAGACAAGCCAACCGGCATCGCGGTCGACGCGACGCGCATCGTGTGGACCACCGAAGGTGCGCAGAAGGGCGATCCGACCGGCACGCTCGCGACGTGCCCGCTCACCGGCTGCCCGGGCAACCTTCCCGAGAAGGTGCTCTATCGCCAGCTCGGCCGCCCGTCGAACCCGATCCTCGTCGCTGACAAGATCTACTTCGTGCACGGCGTGCTCGGCACCGCCGGTGGCGACATCACGGGCTTCGTGCCCGAGGTCGGCAGCTTCGCCGGCGAAGCGCTCGGCACGCCGCTGATGTGGTGGGGCTCGCGCCGCGACGTCACCTCGCTCGCCGTCGCCGACAACGCGATCTACTTCGGTACGCTCGAGCAGTATGACGGCGCGCAAGACGCGTTCGCCGCGACGTGCGCCGCAACCGGCTGCCCGAACAACGGCACCGAGGTCTACCTGCTCGCCGACGCGCGCAAGAGCATCTCGTCGATCATCGTCGACAAACAGTTCGCCTACTACGCCGAGTTTGGCAGCGCGACGATCGCGAAGGTCTCGCGCGCGACCGGCAACCCGGTCACCTTGTTCTCGGCCGAGCTCGGCGCGCTCCACCTCGCGCAGGACGACACGCACCTGTATTGGGGAACGTCGGTCCCGGCGCAGCAGGGGATCACGGTCAAGAACTACATCGCGCGGGGCGCCAAGGCAGGCGGCACTAAGGAGAAGCTGGCCGACGTGGCAGCCGTAACCTCGGTGGCCGTCGACGGCGACTGGGTTTACTTCGCTGATACATCTGGCCTCGTTGGCCGGGTGGCAAAGTCCGGCGGCGCCGTCGAGACGCTGGCGACCGCGCAAAAAATGCCCCGCGGTCTGGCTGTCGCGGGCGGCTTCCTCTATTGGGCGAACCACGCGGGTGGGTCGATCCACCGGCTGAGGATTTGATCACGTGTTGGGTCCGAAATCGCCGATAGGAATGCTCGTTGATTCATGCGAAAAAGCCTCAATGAGGCGGAAAGCTGCGCTTTGGCTACTGGTCGTCGTCTGCGCGTGTGGTCCCGGTGCACGCGGTGAGGACGATGTTGGCGAAACCGACGGCGACGGCGACGGCTACACGCCGACGGGTGGCGACTGCGATGACAGCAACGCCGCCGTGAATCCCGGCGCAGGCGAGAACTGCACCGACACCATCGACAACGACTGCAACGGGATGACCGACGATGCCGACTACAACTGCATGACCCCGTGCGAGAAGGCCGCGTACGATCGGTCATCGGTCGGCTGCGTCTACTACGCGGTCGACACCAACTCGCTCGGCGGTCCCTACGCGCTTGCCGTGTCGAACGTCGACGGTTCGGCGACCGCCAACGTCGTCGTCGAGCAGAAGACCGGCGCGACGTGGGCCCCGGTCACCGGTGGCATGTTCAGCGTCGGCCCGAAGATGGTCAAGACACTCACGGTGCCACGACGGTTCGTCAGCGGCTCTGGGATCTTGGCAGGTGGCGCCTACCGCATCACCTCTGACCTGCCGGTCATCAGCTACCAGTTCGCACCGATCGACGGCTCGGCGAGCTTCCTCTCCGACGCATCGCTGCTGCTGCCGGCCTCCGCGCTCGACAAGTACTACATCGTGTCGGCGTGGCCGTACGGTGCCGATGTTGGCAACACCCCGCGTCCGGCGAACATCCAGATCGCGGCGGTGGAACCGGCACAGGTCACGATCACGTCGCCGATCGCGAGCGTCGCCGGCGCGATGGCGCCCGCGTTGCAGCCCGGCGTACCGCAGACGTATCAGCTGACCGAGGGCGATTACCTCCAGCTCACCGTCGCGCAGCTCAACCAGAGCTTCACCGGCACATATATCGAAGCGACCGCGCCGGTCGCCGTGTTCAGCAGCAACGACTGCGCGAACGTGCCGAACATTCCCTCGGAGTGCTGCTGCGATCACCTCGAAGAGCAGCTGTTCGGCCTGCAGACGTGGGGCAAGAGCTACGTCGCTGCGCAGATGCCACGCCGGCAAACCGAAGGCTCGGTATGGCAGATCCTCGCGCAGCAAGACGCCACGAACATCACCTTCACACCATCCGCAGGTGTCACCGGCTTGCCGCCGAGTGTCACGCTCAACGCGCGCGAGAAAGTCGAATACGAAGTGATCGGCGGCGCGACGCCGGGTGACTTCTTGGTCACGAGTGACAAACCGATCCTGGTCAACCAGTTCACGGTCGGTGCGTTCCACGTGCAGGTGAACAGCCTGCTCGGCGATCCCGACATGGTGCAGGCAGTGCCGACCGAGCAGTTCCTCGCCGCGTACACGGTGCTCGTGCCCGCGACCTGGACGAACGACTATCTCGTCATCACGCGCAAGGAAGGCACGATGGTGCTCGTCGACGGTGTGCCGCCGAACGTCACCTGGAACGCGGTCCCCGGCGGTTGGCAGACCGGCGTGCTGAGTGGCCTCGTCGACGGCGTGCACACGCTCGAGAGCAACGTGCCATTCGGCGTGCACGTCAACGGCTACGATCAATACGACTCCTACGCGTACCCAGGCGGTCTCGGCCAGACCGTGATCAATCCGATCCTGTAATTGCTGCGCGGCTATTACCTCGGCTGTCCCGGCTGGGGCATGAAGTCTTGGATCGGCCGGCTATTTCCCGCCGGCACGAAGGCCACCGACTTCTTGCCTCGCTACGCCGAGGTGTTCAACACCGTCGAGGGCAACACGACGTTCTACGCGTTGCCGACTCCCGACACCGTGGCGCGCTGGCGCGAGCAGGTGCCCGACACGTTCCGGTTCTGCTTCAAGTTCCCGCGCACGATCACGCACGACAAGCTACTCGTCGAGTGCGCGGCCGAGGTCGGCGAATTCATCGATCGCATTGCGCCACTCGAGCACAAGCTCGGCACGTTGATGCTCCAGCTGCCGCCGCGGTTCGGGCCGGGCATGCTCGCGACCTTGGCCACGTTCGTCGACGCGCTGCCGAGCGGCTACTGCTACGCGGTCGAGCTGCGCCACGATCTGTTCTTCGCGGGCGGTCCCGAGGAGGACGACGCCGTCGCGCTGCTGCGCGAGCGTGCGATCGATCTCGTGATGATGGACGCGCGCGGGCTACACGCCGGCAATAGCCTCGCGCAGGCCGACGTGCGTGCGCGCAAGCCGAACCTGCCCGTGATCATGCGCGCGACCGCGTCGCGACCGATCGTGCGCTGCGTGCCGCACGAGGACTTCGAGCAGGGCAGGCGGTTCGTCGAACCGTGGGCGCCGCAGCTCGCGCGCTGGATCGCCGACGGCAAGACGCCGTACTTTTTCATGCACGCGCCCGACGACACGTTCGCGCCGGAGAACGCGTATGCGTTTCACGCGATGTTGAAGGCGCACGCCGATGTTGGCGAGCTGCCGGCGTGGCCGGGCGCGCCGCGCCAGCTCGACATGTTCTAGGGGGCTAAGGCGCTGCGCGGGCGAGCAGCTCGCGGAGCGTTTGCACGCGAACCGGTTTGATCAGGTGCTCGGCGAAGCCGGCCTCTTTACTCTTCACGCGGTCGGCTTCGAGGCCGTAGCCGCTGATCGCGACGAGCAGCGCGGGGCGCTCGTTGGCGTTGTCGGTGAGGTGGCGCGCGAGCTCGTAGCCA
>DATDCH010000163.1:0-12097 GCA_036524455.1 Kofleriaceae bacterium
ATCGATCTGTTGCTATACGAGCCAGGTGTCGACGGAACCGCTCGCTGCCTTTGGCGAAGCCACACGTACGTGGTTCTCGCAGAGCTTTGCCGCGCCCACGCCGGTGCAGCACCGCGGCTGGGCAAGCATTGCGAGCGGCCAGCACACGCTCATGCTCGCGCCGACCGGCAGCGGCAAGACGCTCGCGGCGTTTCTGTATTGCTTGGACCGGTTGGCGCGCGAGCCGGCCGAAGGCACGCGCGTCGTCTACGTGTCGCCGATCAAGGCGCTCGCCTACGACGTCGAGCGCAACCTGCGCGCACCGCTCGCGGGCTTGCAGCGGCTCGGTGCCGGCGCGCAGATCACGGTCGACGTTCGCACCGGCGACACCTCGCAAAAGGAGCGCGAGCGCCAGCGCAAAGACCCCGGCCAGATCCTGATCACGACGCCGGAGTCGCTGTATCTGATCCTCGCCGACCGCTCGAGCGAACGGCTGCGCAGCGTCGATACGATCATCGTCGATGAGATCCATGCGCTCGCGCCGACCAAGCGCGGCATCCATCTCGGGTTGACGCTCGAGCGCCTGGCGCATCTCGTCACAGCGTCGGGACATCCCGAGCCTCAGCGCATCGGGTTATCGGCGACTCAGCGTCCACTTACAGAAGTCGCTCGATATCTGGGCGGGGACCGCCCCGTCGAGATCATCGATGCCAGCGCCCGCCCCGCACTCGATCTCGAGATCGTCGTGCCTGCGGAAGACATGGATTCGCCAGGCACGCTGCCGACCGCCGAGGGCAAGAACGATGGCGGCGGCATGTGGCCGCTGATCTATCCCCGGCTGCTCGACGAGATCCTCGCGCATCGCTCGACGATCGTGTTCGTCAACTCGCGCCGGCTCGCCGAGCGCGTCGCGCAGCAGATCACCGAGCTCGCGGTGACTCGAGGCGTGGCCGAGCCCGGCGTCGAGCTCGTACGTGCACACCACGGCTCGGTCGCGCGCCATCAACGCGTCGAGATCGAAGAAGCGCTCAAGGCCGGCCGGCTGCGCGCGATCACCGCGACGTCGTCGCTCGAGCTCGGCATCGACATGGGCGCAGTCGATCTCGTGCTCCAGGTCGAATCACCGGGCGCGGTCTCGCGCGGCTTGCAGCGTATCGGCCGCGCCAGTCACCACGTCGGCGGCACGAGCCGCGGCCGGATTCTGCCGAAGTTCCGCGGCGACTTGCTCGAGGCCACGGTCGTCGCGCACGAGATGCTCGACGGCAACGTCGAAGCGATTCGCGTTCCCGACAGCGCGCTGGACGTGCTCGCACAACAGATCGTCGCGATGGTCGCCGCCGATGCGTGGACGGTGACCGATCTCGAGCGCGTCGTGCGCCGCGCCGCGAGCTACCGCGAGCTATCGCACGCCGCGTTCGTCGGCGTGCTCGACATGCTCGCGGGCCGCTATCCCTCCGACGAGTTCGCCGAGCTGCGCCCACGCCTGACCTGGGATCGCCAGGCCGACATCCTCGTCGGCCGCAAAGGCGCCCGGCTGCTCAGCGTGGTGTCGGGCGGCACGATTCCCGATCGCGGCCTCTACGGTGTCCACGTCGGCGAGCGCGGCCCGAAGGTCGGCGAGCTCGACGAGGAGATGGTCAACGAGAGCCGCAAGGGCGAGACGGTCATCCTCGGCGCCACGACCTGGCGCATCGAGGACATCACGCGCGATCGCGTGATCGTCAGCCCCGCGCCTGGCGAGCCCGGCAAGATGCCGTTCTGGCGCGCCGATGGTCCGGGCCGTCCCGTCGAGCTCGGCCGTGTGCTCGGCGCGTTCTGCCGCGAGCTCGACAGCCGGCTCGTCGCCGATCACGCCGCCGCGCAGGCCTGGCTCCAAGCCGAATACAACCTCGACGCATTCGCGGCGGGCAACCTCACCCGTTACCTCGCCGATCAGCGCGCGCAGGCCGGCAGCGTGCCGACCGATCGCGCGATCACCATCGAGCGATTTCGCGACGAGCTCGGCGACGTTCGTGTGTGCTTGCTGTCGCCATTCGGCAGCCGCATCCACGCGCCGTGGGCGCTCGTGCTCGCGCACCAGCTCGAAGCCCAGCTCGGCTATCCGATCCATCCGCTGTGGACCGACGACGGCATCGCGTTGCGGTTCGCCGACGGCGACCTGCTCCCCGAAGACGATCAGCTGCTCCCCGATCCCGATGACGTCGAGCGCATCCTCGTCGACGAGCTCGCGCGTTCGAGCGTGTTTGCGAGCCACTTTCGCGAGAACGCCGCGCGCGCCCTGCTGTTGCCGCGCCGGCGTCCCGGCCAACGCACGCCGCTGTGGGCCCAGCGCCTCCGCGCGCAGCAGCTGATGGGCGTCGCGCTCAGGTTCCCGGCGTTCCCGATCACGCTCGAGACCTATCGCGAGGTGCTGCGCGACGTCTTCGACCTGCCGGCGTTGCTCGATATCTTGAAGCAGGTGCGGTCGCGCGCGATCCGCGTCGAGCCGGCGGCGACCGAGTCGGCATCGCCGTTCGCGCGGTCATTGGTGTTCGATTACGTGGCCGCGTTCCTCTATGAAGGTGACGCGCCGCTCGCCGAGCGTAAAGCGCAGGCGCTCACGCTCGATCGCAATCTGCTGCGCGAGCTGATCGGTGGCGGCGAGCTCCGCGACCTATTGGACGAGGACGTTCTCGTCGAGGTCGAAATGGAGCTGCAGCAGCTTGTCGACGAGCGTAAAGCTCGCAATGCCGACGAGGTGCACGACCTCCTGCGCCGGCTCGGCGACCTATCGCTCGGGGAAATCGCCGCACGATTCCAGCCGGAAGAAAAACCCGCCAAGACGCCGCAGACGCCAAGCCCGGAGACGGCTCAAGGTGCGCGTTCTGCTCCCACGATCGCGCGTGCAGAACGCGAACCCGATCCTTCCTCTGCTCTCGGCGTCCGCGGCGCCTTGGCGGTGATCTCTCCGATCCTCGATCGGTTGGCCAAATCAGGACGCGCTGCGAGCGTGCGGATCGGCGGACACGAGCGCTACATCGCCGCCGAAGATGCTGCCCGGTATCGCGACGGCCTCGGCATCGTGCTGCCCAAAGGCCTGCCCGCTGCGCTCCTCGAGAAGGCGGAGTCTCCGATGGAGACGCTGGTCTCGAGGTGGGCCAGAACGCATGCACCGTTTACAGCGGAGGGGCCGGCCGCACGCTGGGGCTTACCCGCCGCGCAGATCGAACCGATCCTCGCGCTGCTCGAAGCGCGCGGCCAGCTCGTGCGCGGCGAGCTGCGGCCCGGCGGCATGGGCCTCGACAGCTGCGATCCGGAGGTGCTGCGCCAGCTGCGCCGCCGCACGCTCGCGAAGCTGCGCGCGCAGGTCGCGCCGGTTGGCTCGAGCGCGTACGCCGGGTTCTTGCCGCGCTGGCACGGTCTCGATCAACCGCGGCGCGGCACGCTCGCATTGCGCGATGCGATCGCACGGCTCGAAGGCGTCGCGCTGTCGTTTGCCGAGCTCGAGTCGCGGATCCTGCCGGCGCGCATCCTCGATTATCACCCGCGCATGCTGGACGAGCTCGGGGCGGCTGGCGAGCTGACCTGGGTCGGCGCCGGCGCGCTCGGCACCAAGGACGGCCGCGTCATGCTGTTGCGGCGCGATCGTGCGCGCGCGCTTGCGCCCGAACCGCAAGAGATCGCGAACCGCTCGCCGGTACACGACGCGATCGTCGAGCACCTGCGCAAGGCAGGCGCGTCGTTCCTGGTCGGGATCGAGCAGGCTGCAGCGGGCGCGCCGCGTACCGAGGTGACGGCCGCGCTGTGGGACCTCGTGTGGGCCGGCATCGTCACGAACGACACGTTCGCACCGCTGCGCTCGCTCGCGACGCCGAATACGCGGCGCACCAGCGCGCACGCGAGCTTCGGTGGCCGGTGGTCACTCGTCGAATCGCTCGGTCCTGCACCCACCGCGACCACGCGAGTCCACGCACAGGCGACCGCGCTGCTCGAACGCTGGGGCATCGCGAGCCGGCAGGGCGCGCGCGCCGATGAATTGCCAGGCGGCTTCGCGACGGTGTCCGACGTGCTGCGCGCGATGGAGGACGCCGGCACCGTGCGGCGCGGCTACTTCGTCGAGCATCTCGAAGGCGCGCAGTTCGCGTGGCCCGGTGCGATCGATCGCTTGCGCGAGGCGCCGCGCGGCCAAGCCCAGCGTGTCGACGTGCTCGCTGCCGTCGATCCTGCGAACGCATGGGGCAGCGCCCTGCCCTGGCCCGAGCTGCGCGATGCCGATGCGCGCCCGGCCCGCCGCGTCGGAGCGACCGCCGTGCTTGTCGACGGCGCGCTCGCGCTGTGGCTCGAGCCGAAGGGCCGCCGGATCGCGACCGCCGCCGGTCTTCCCGCCGAGACGATCGAGCTCGCGTTCGCGGTCGGCCTGCCGCGGGTCGCCGCGAAGCAGCGCCGGCGCGAGCTGCTGATCGAGGCGATCGATGGCGAGGCCGCTGGCTCGTCGCGATGGGCGCGTGGCCTCGTCGCCGCCGGCGCGCGCGTCGATTATCGCGGCCTGGTCGTGCGCGGCGCGCTGACCCAGACGCTGCCCGAGCCTGCGCAAGAAGACGAAACGGCCGACGATGTAGACGAAGAAGCCGATGCCTGAGGGCGACAGCATCAAGCGGATATCGATCCAGCTCGCGCCGCTCGTCGGTCAGACACTCGAGCGCGTGCTGACGCAAGGGATCGAACGCGACCTCGCGGGCCGCACGATCACCGACGTCCACCCGCACGGCAAACACCTGATGATCGATCTCGACGACGGCACGCAGCTGCGCGCGCACCTCGGCATGAACGGTCGCGTTCGGCACTTCGCGCGTGCGGAGGGCGAAGCACGACTCGCGAGGCTGTCACCCGGCCGGCTGACGCTCGTGCTCGTCACTGCGAGCCTGGTCGTGATGTGGATCAACGCGCGCACGATCGAAGTCGCGCCGCGGCGCGCACCGATGCGCGGCCTGGCGGTCGCAGCGCTCGGTCCCGACGTGCTCGCCGATGGGTTCGATCCACAGCTCGCCGCGTCACGGGCGGCAGCGCACACCACGCGGATGATCGCCGACGTGTTGCTCGATCAGCGCGTCGCGGCCGGCATCGGGAACATCTGGAAGTGCGAATCGCTGTTCGCCACCGGCATCGATCCGCGCACCATGGTCGGCGCGTTGACCCGCGAGGAGATCGCTTCCGTATACGCGTCCGCGCGTGAGCTGATGCTAGCTGGACTGGAAGCTCGAGGCGCCGCACGCGATCGCTTCGCGGTCTACAGCAAGACGAGCCGGCCCTGCCCACGCTGTGCAACGCCGATCAGCGCCTACCAGCTGGGCGATCCGCCACGTTGGACCTGGTCGTGCCCACAGTGCCAAGCGCGTGGGGCTGTTCGTGGGGTCTCCAGTTAGCGGACACCGATCGCGCCGCGGCTATTCGAGTGGTCAGGGCAGCGGGGTTGGAAGGCCATTCAACTACCCGGAACCCCGTCGCTTCGGACTGGTATCCGGGTTGCTGTAGCGGACGCCACTACAAGGAGCTGTCCCAATGGCCACCGCCTACGCTTTTAACCCTCCGACCCCACTCTCCAGTGAGGTGTCGACCACTCTCAGCGTAAGCGCGGGAGCGGCCTTCGAGGTGTTCGCGGACGCGGTCGAGATTCCGCGCTGGCTCCCCTTGGTCCAGGCTGCTCGCGTGCTGGCCCTCCAACCCGACGGGCGGCCGCAGCGGGTCGCGTTTACGCGCAAGCTCGAACGTGGGTCGCTCGGCTACACGCTCGAGTACCGCTACGACCCGACGACCTACACGATCACGTGGTCCACGCCCCAGACCTCGAACGTCGTGCTTTCGGGTGAGGCGCGGTTCGTGCCGCTATCGTCACGCGCGTGCCTGATGCTCTACCGGCTCATCCTCGATCTTCCGATCGTGGACGACCTGATCACGACCGAGCTCGACGGTCATCCGGCGTCGCTCGTCGTGGCCGAGTTCCGCGAGCACCTTCGTCGGCTCTGCTAGGCCTACATGCGACGGCGTATCGTCGTCGGGTTAGGACCGAGTTAGCGCAGCAATTCACGGCATTCCATTTCAGCGCAATGCCGCTACGATGGTCTCGTGTCGTCGCAGAGGCCAACTCCTGAGCAGCTGCCTCCGCCGCCGGTTGCGCCGCGCGTGCGGCCGCTGACGCCGAATGAAGACAGTGTCGGCGTGTTCGCACGCGGTACAGAGCCGCAGATGCAGGTGGTGCCGAAGCCGGCCGAGGCGATTTCCGACGAGCTGCGGATGCTCGAGGACAAGCTCGCGCGCTGCATTCAATCCCTCACGATGAACTATCAACCGATCGTGCACGCGGCAACGCGCGAGCGATTCGGATACGAAGCACTGCTGCGATCGAGCGACAAAGCGTTGCCGCATCCCGGTGCGATCCTCGATGCCGCGGAGCGGCTCGAGAAGATCCCGATGCTCGGTCGCGCGGTACGCGCGCAAGTCGCTCGCACGATCGCGGAGTCGCCGCTCGAGCGTGGCGTCGTGTTCGTCAACCTCCACTTGCTCGACTTGTTCGACAAGCAGCTGTCCTCCGCGTTCGCGCCGCTGACGAAGGTCTCGCATCGCGTCGTTCTCGAGATCACGGAGCGCACGTCGCTCGAAGGTCAGGCCGACGTGCGGTATCGCGTGCAAGAGCTCCGCGAGCTCGGGTTCAAGATCGCGATCGACGATCTCGGTGGCGGCCACGCGCGCATGGGCACGTTCTCGCCACTCGACTTCGACTTCGTGAAGCTCGACATGTCGCTCGTGCGCGACATGGACAAGCACCCGATGAAGCAGCGCCTCGTGCGCTCGGTGATCGAGCTATGCCGAGAGCACAACACGAAGGTGATCGGCGAAGGCGTCGAGACCGAGCAAGAGGCGAAGACCCTGATCGACCTCGGCTGTGACTTGTTGCAGGGTTACTTGATCGCGAGACCTGCGCTGCCGTTCTCCGACCCGCTCTGATACAAGAGTGGTGGTGAGGGTTGTCGCGCTTGTCGCGCTTGTCACGCTTGGGGCGACGGTCGCCTGCTCGTCGGACTCGGGCGACGTCACCGGACCGTTTACCGGCGATACGCGCACGTTCGTCGTCGACGGCATCCAGATCCCGCGCGACGTGACCGAAACGAGCATGCTCGCCGCGGACCTCGATGGCGACGGCGGCGCCGACAATCAGTTCGGCAACGTGACCGGCGTGCTCGCGAGCACGAACGATCTGACGCCGCACGCGCAAGACATGATCGCGTCGGGCGCGCTCGCGTCGCTGGTCTCGATCCAGGCCGATGACTTCACGAGCGACGACAGCGTCGGCGTCGCATACTTCGGCGCGCTCGACGCACCGGTGACGTTCGCGGGTGGCCGCTTCGTCGACGGCGGGTTCGTGTCTAACCGTACCCGTGACACTCGCGTGCCCGGCAAGGCGCGCGTGCGACTGCCGATCTACGTCAACGCCGATCCGCTGGAGCTCGAGCTCGAAGGCATGGAGATCGAGCTCGTGCCAGACGGCAGCGATGGCTATCACGCGATCGTGCGCGGCGGATTTCGCCAGGAGGTCGCGCGCGAGGCGGCATACCTCGGCTTGATCCAGATGTTCGAGACCGAGCCCGAGCGTCACCTCGTGTTCGGTCGCGGCATCGACAAGGATCACGACGACGTGATCACGCGGGCCGAAGTCGACGACTCGGTGATCGCGCTGCTCGTCACCGCGGACGTCGATCTGTTCGATGGCGAACGCTACGCACCGCGCGCGTCGGCGACACCGGACTGTCTATCGGTCGCGTTCGCGGTTCACCTCACGCCGTGCACCGGCGGCAGCTGCGCGCTCGCGACGCCGACGAATCTGTGCCGCGATCGCATCCGCGACGGCGACGAGACCGACGTCGACTGCGGAGGTTCGTGCCAGCCGTGCTGGGCGATGAAGCAATGCAGCCGCGCCGAGGATTGTCAGAGCCGCGCGTGCGACAGCGGCCGTTGCCGCGCCGCGACGTGCAGCGACGGCGTGCGAGACGGCTACGAGAGCGATGTCGACTGCGGCAGCTCGTGTGGCGGTTGCGCCGGGGGCATGGCGTGCGCCGCGGATGCGGATTGCACGAGCAATAACTGCGACAACGGCATCGCGAGCCTCGGCACCTGCCAAGGGCAATAGTGCGCCGCGCTGGCGCGTTGTGTTTGGCGTGTTACCACGAGGCATGCGCGCGGCGTTCGTGATCCTGTGCCTGGCGGTGGCGTGTGACGCCGGAGAAAAGCCAGCGCCGCCGGCGCCAACGCCTGCCACGCCGCCGCCGAAAGCGGTCGCGCCTACGCCGACCGATCACCTGCGCTACTTGCCGGCAGACTCGGACTTCGTGATTCAGATCGATGTTGCGGCACTGCGCAAGGCGAAGCTGTGGGCCAACCACAGCAAGGACCTGTCGCGGTTGATCGTGCCAGGCTTCGCCGAGTGCAACTACGATCCGCTCGCGAAGATGTCGACGGTGTCGATCGGCATACCGACGAAGACGTCGTTCGGTGTGATCGTCGTACGCGGCCTCGATCAACGCGAGATCTTGACCTGCCTGCGCACGTCGAAGCTCAAGACGAAGACGAGCGTCAAGTTCGACAGTGACGATGTCGTCACGCTCTCGACTACGACCGGCGATACGTACCAGCTGACGTTTGCCGACGCGACGACGATGGTGATGCAAGGCCCGAAGCTGCCGGCGCACAGCGTCGACCAGACGGTGCAGTCGGGTGCGCCGCTCGCAAAGAACGCCGCGTTCGTCGCAGCCCAGGACAAGGTGCTTCGCACCGCCCCGATCTCGTTCGTGTCGCGTCCCGACAGCAAGGAGCTCGGTGACAGCTGGGCACAGATGGGGCTGCGCCCGAAGGCGTTCTCCGGCACGATCCGCGCCAGCGATCAGCTCGCGCTCAGCGTCGTGTTGGTACTCCAGTCCGACGACGCAGCGACGCAGTTTGCCAACATGCTCGAGACCCAGCTCAAGACGTTCAGGTCGATGGCCGAGCGTGCCGAGGCGCGTGCGCAGGGCGATACGGTGACGATCGACGTCGGCATGTCCGAGACGCAAGTGAAGTCGTTGGTCTCGATGATCGCGGGCATGATGCCGGCGCAGCCATAGCCTGAAGCTGGTTTCGTCGGGCGTTACAAGTTCGGTCGCGGATCCCCGCACGGTTCGTGGTAGCACCCGCGCGTGCGCACCCTGCTGCTGATCTCGCTCCTGCTCGTTGGCTGCCGCGACCGCGCGACGAAGCCGCCGCCGTCGAACCAGGAAGGTTCCGTCGCGCCGCGCGTCGCGCTGACCGATCCGCTCGCGCTCGTCCCCGCCGACTCCGACATCGTGTTGCGCGTCGACATCGCGGCGCTGCGCCGCAGCAGCTTCTTCGCGAAGTACGAGCAGCAGATGCTCGAGCTCATCGCGCCGGCGTTCGTCGAGTGCGGCTTCAACCCGCTCGAGGAGATCACGACGATCACCGTCGGGATCCCGATGGCGTCGCAGCAGGGCATCTTCGTGATTCGCGGGCTCGATCGCGACAAGACGCTCGCCTGCCTCAAGAGCTCGAAAGTCGAGAGCCGCACGAAGGTGACGTTCGACGGCGACTTCGTGACGCTCACCAACAAGAGCGGCGCGGTGAATATGGTCACGTTCGTCGAGCCAACGACGATGGTGATGCAAGGCTCGAAGAACCCGACGAAGCAGACGCTGACGAAGGCGCTGCAGATGGGTGCACCGCTGCGTGGCAACGCGATGGTCGCGTCGATCGACAAGCAGCTCGGCAGCGGTGCCGCGATGTCGGTGATCTTCGTGCCCGACTCGAAGTGGTTCAAACAAGCTGTCGCTGCCCAGGGCATCGCCGCGCGCTACGCGTACGCCACGCTGCATGTCTCCGAGGGTCTGCGCTGGAACGTCAGCCTCGTCATGGACAACGCGCAGGCGGCGGCGGCGTTTGCCAACCAGGTGCGCGCACAGCTCGAGGAGCAGGCCGACGCATTCGAGAAGCGCGACGTTCGCGTCGAGGGCGCGACCGTCGTGCTGGACCTCGGGATGAGCGCCGAGCAGCTCGAGTCCATCATCGCGATCGTGCAGATGATGATGGCGGGCAACAGCGATTGAGCCGTGCTACCACCGAGGCGTGCGCTCGCTCGGTCTGCTCGTCTGTCTGATCGCCGCTTGTGACGCGGGTGAAAAGCCGCCGCCGGTGGCGCCAACCTCGCCGCAAGCGTCCCCGCCTCCTTCGCCACGACCTCCGGTGGCCGCGGACCTCGCCGAGTACATGAACGACCTGCCGGGCACCGGAACCAAGCTGGTCGCAAAGATCGAGACCTCGGTCGGCACGCTCAACTGCGAGCTCTACGGCGACAAGGCGCCGATGACGGTCGCGAACTTCGTCGGGCTCGCGACGGGCATGAAGCCGTGGGTGCATCCCAAGACCGGCAACGTGCAACGCAGCTGGCCGTTCTTCGACGGCCTGACGTTCCACCGCGTGATCCCCGGCTTCATGATCCAAGGCGGCGATCCGCGAGGCAACGGCACGGGCGGCCCCGGCTACGACTTCGACGACGAGATCTGGGACGGCGCCCATGTCGGGCCCGGCGTGCTCGCGATGGCAAACGCGGGGGTGCGCGGCGGGCGCGGCACGAACGGCAGCCAGTTCTTCGTGATGGAAGGCGATCGGCCGGACCTCAGCTCGAAGCACACCGTGTTCGGCGCGTGCGCGGAGCTCGACGTCGTTCGCAAGATCGCACGGGTGAAGACCGGCGAGCACGACCAGCCCGTTGTCCCCGTGACGATCACCAAGGTGACCATCAGCAAGCGTGAGAGCGCTTGGTAGTGCGCGAGTCTTAGTACTCGAGGTCGAACGCGTACAAGATTCCGCGGTTCGACATCACGAACAGCCGGCCGTCGCCGGTGATCGTGGGCTGCGCCGAGATGCCGTCGCCCGGATCGAAGTACTCGAGCGTGTTGCCGGTCTTGCGCTCGGCAACGAACAAACCGGCGCTCGCGAGCGAGTACACGATCATGTCGCCGAACACGACGGGCTCGGCGGGTTCGCCGCCGCCGCGTGCGCCGACGCGCCACAACACGTTGCCGGAGAGATCGATTGCGTAGGTGCCGAGGTCGGCGACTGACACGTAGATCGCTTTACCGTCGCTCGCGATACCGCCGACGTTGCCCGTCGCACTCGGCATCGCTGCGTCGTAGAACGGCAGCCGCCAGCGGACGAGGCCGGTGCCCTTGTCCATCGCGTAGACGCCGCCCGACGACGACGATGCGTACAGCACGCCTTCAAAGACGATCGGCGTCGCGTCGACGTCCATGAACCGGTCGGCATCGGCCTTGAGCGACGTGGACCACGCGACCGAGCCGGTATCGCGGCGCAGCGCGACGAGCGTGCCGTTCGAGAAGCCGGTGTAGATCAGCTCGCCGTCGATCGTGACGCCGGCGTGCCCGCGCAGCGTGTACTCCTCGGGCGTCTCGCTCTTGTACTGCCACTTGAACTTGCCGTTGATCGCGTCGACCGCGACGATCTGGTCGGCTTCGTTCGCGAATACGATCAGGTCGCCCGTCGATGCAGGCGTCTGCCCGATCGGACCGCGGCTCTGGTAGCGCCACTTCTCGGCGCCGGTCTGCGCGTCGAGCGCGACGAGGAAGCCGTCGTTGGTGCCGATGTAGAGCATGCCGCGATCGACGAGCGGTGCGCACACGACCGAGCCAACCAGCTTGCGCCAGCGCGTCTGGCCGTTCGAAGCGCGTAGCGCGTAGAACCAACCGCGTGCCGAACCGATGTACAGCGTGTCGGCGTAGACCGTGGCGGCCGCAAACTCCTGCGGCGTGACCTCGGTGCGGCGATCCGCCGTGACGAACTTCCACTTGAACGACAGCCGATCCTCGCCGAGCGGCTCGCGCGCTTCTGCGCTCATCGCGTCGGCTTTGTGCGACGGCACCCGCACGCAGGCGGTGGCCCCGAGGAAGACGACTGCGATGGCGAGAAGTCGTGTCATGCGCCGAGACCTGCGAGGCGTTCTTCGATCAGCTCGGGGAGCTGACTATCTTTGGCGAGCTCTTTGGCCTTCTCGAACTGGGCCTTGGCTTCGGCCTTCTTCTGG
>DATDCH010000164.1:0-21881 GCA_036524455.1 Kofleriaceae bacterium
CCGGTTCCGCGATGCCGGCCATCGTCATCTCATCGCAGTCGGCGGTCGTTCCGCCGAGCGCAGAGAGAGCGATACCAGCGGCGATCGCGGCGCCTTCACCGAGCTGCGCGTAGGTACGCGCCTTCGGGTTGTGCGGGAAGCAGCCGAGCAACGACACAGAAACCAGCAAGGCAACGACAGCACGCTTCATGGTGGCGACGGTTGTACCAGAACGTGGCTCAGCATCGTCGGCGAACAACCGACCGGTACTCACCGGACGCGACGCAGAGTCCGCATCGTGTGAGCAACTCGAGTAGCCACCTTACGCGTCGGCGAGTTAGCTACGAAATCTGCCGCTGCTCGACGAGGCCGCGGTGTCGCAGGCATGCGATCGAGCGATCGATCAGCGCGGGAGCAGCGCGGCGCCAACAATCGATCGATCGGATTTTTGCGCGAACGCGACCGCGCCGACCGCGCCCCAGCTGGGATCGATCTTGATCGTTTTCGCGCCCGGCTTGCCCGCCACCGCGACGCGCTCGAGGCGGCGCACCACGCGATCATTGGTGAGCGTCGTGCCCGCATTCTCGCCGCGCGGCACTTTCGTCTTCGTGCCGTCCTGCCAGATCGCAACGATCACGTCGGCCCCGTCGGGAGCCTTCGCTTCGATCGTCACGCTGTCCTTCGTCCACTTCGCGGTCGCCGCGATCTTGATCTGGCGCGGTGCCGAGGCGATCGCCTGTGCCGCGCGGCTCGCATTGGAGCCGACGAGGCCGACGCGCCCACCGACGACAAGCTCCGGCGTGTACACGCTGCGATCGCCGAGCGCACGAGCGTACTCGCTCTGGCGCTCGGTCCACGCGGGGAGCGCGAACGGATCGGGCCAGCCGAGGTCGTCCCAATAATCGACGTGAAACGACAACGGCGCGAGCGGTCGTCCCGCGAGCGCGCCGTCGCGCGCAAGGTTGTCGAGCAGCTTGTCGGCGGGCGGGCACGAGCTGCAGCCTTGCGACGTGAACAGCTCGACGACGAGCGGCGCTTCGTCGACCCCGCGGGACGAAGTGAATCCGTCCCGCTCCATTTTGGGTGTCTCGCCGTTGGCAGTCGTGCACGCGAACAACAAGGAGAACAGAGCAAGCCTGCGCATGGCGTGCCTACGCGCGCCGCGGCTACGAGTTACGCAGCGCGCGCACGATTTCTTCGCGCACGAGCTGCGCGAGATCGTGCGGCTTTCCTCCCGATGGCGGCACCACGGGAACTTCGGAGTGCGGCGCAGGTGCGCACGCGACGACGGGCTTGGGGCCCGTGCTCGATGGCAGCGGGCGGCTGAGCAGCTGTTGCGCGGTGTCGAGCGCGCGGTCGGCGGCGCGACCGATGCCCGCTTTCGCGCGCGCGGCGAGCAGCGGCTGCAGCGCGGAATCTGGCAGCGGCTCCACCCCGCCGAACGCCGCCGCTGCGTGCGCGATCTTCGCGAGGTGCTCGACGAGCTCGAGCCGCAATAGCGCGGTCTCGCAATCCTTGCCCCACGCGATCACGCCGTGGTTGCCGAGGATGACCGCATCGACGAGCTCGCACCACGGCGCGAGCGCCTGGCGCGCGGTGTCGCCTGGCTGCGCGTACGGCAGCTTCGGGATCACCGGGCCGAGCGAGACCAGAGCCTCGGCGATGAACGGGCGCTCGATCGGGTTCTGTCGACTCGCGCCGATCGCCGTCGCGTAGGGCGGGTGCGCGTGCACGACGCAACCAACATCGGGGCGACGCTCGTAGACCACGAGGTGCAGGCCGATCTCGCCGAACACCTTGCCGCGCCCGATCACGGCGCCTTTGCCGTCGACTTCGATCAGATCCTTTTCGGCGACGAGCCGCTTCGACGTTGCAGTCGGCGTCGCGATGAAGCGATTGCCGTCGCGCGCGCTCACGTTGCCGTCGTGGTTCGCGCACCAGCCGGCGCGGTGCAAGAACTGCGAGGTTTCGGCGACCGCGTTGCGCAGCTGCTTCACGCAGTCTCCACGTGATCGACGATGCCGACGATCATCGACCGGATCGGCACGATGTCGCCCATCTGCAGGATCTGGCGCACGCCATTGCCTTCGGTCAGCACGATCACCTTGTCGCCGACGCCGGCCTGCACGTTGTCGATCGCGACGAACGAGTTGCCCGTGTCCTTGCCCTGATCGTCGATCGGCTGCACGACGAACAGCGGGCGGCCCGCATACGCAGGATGTTTGACCGCGGCCCACATCGGGCCGACAACGCGGCAGCACCTCATGGCCGATCACGGAGCGGGCCGGGTGCACTGCGGCCCGCGGGGCAGTCCAGACCGTCGACGATGCCGACGATCGCTGCATCGACCGGCACGAACCATGGATCGCACGCAAGCGCAGCCTCGCGCGAGCCGACGAGATAAACGAGATCGCCGACGCCGGCCTGAACCGTGTCGATCGCGGCCTGGACATCGCCCACGTGGTTACGGTGTTCGTCGACGGGCTGGACGAGCAAGATCTTCTTGCCCTCGAGGCCCGACGCTTTGCGCTCGGCGACGACCGTGCCGGTGACGATACCCAGATACATCGGCGCGACTATAAACCACGTTGAGGCGTACGATCTGGGGATGCGGTCCGATGATCCGTCTGATGACCCGCCGACGACACCGGTCGACGTCGGTACTCCGCCGACCGGCGACAAGGTCACGGTGCCAGTCGAGCGGCCGGAGCCCGACGACGAGACCAAGACGCTCGAGGGCTACATGTTCGGCGCCGTGATCGGCAAGGGCGGCATCGGCGAGGTCATCGCCGCTCACGACCTGCGCGTCGGTCGCGACGTGGCGATCAAACGATTGCGTACGAACAAGCCGACCGACAGCGAAGTGCAGCGGTTCTTGCGCGAGGCTCGCATCCAAGCCCGCCTCGACCACCCCGGCATCGCGCCGGTTTACGAGCTCGGCCGCGATCCGCAGGGCCGGCCGTACTTCGCGATGAAGCGCCTTGCCGGCACGACGATGTCGCAGCTGCTCTCGGTCTCCGACCACAACCGCCAGCGCCTGCTCCGCGCGTTCGTCGAGGTGTGCCAGGCGATCGATTTCGCACACACGCGCGGCGTCGTGCATCGCGATCTCAAGCCCGGCAACATCATGCTCGGCGACTTCGGCGACGTCTACGTGCTCGACTGGGGCCTCGCTCGCGTCGTCGGCGAGGCGATCACCGAGGTCGTCACCGACGATATCGACAGCCTCGACGTCAAGAGCGGCGACCTACTCGGCACGCCCGGCTACATGGCACCCGAACAGATCCAGCGCGTCGGCGACACCGGCCGCCCGGCCGATGTCTACGCGCTCGGCTCGATCTTGTTCGAGATCCTCGCCGGTGAGCCGCTGCATCCGCGCGGCCCCACCGCGATCCCGAGCACGGTCGGCAACGAGGCCAATCCGTCGCCGGCCAAGCGGCGCTCCGATCGCGCTGTCCCGCCCGAGCTCGACGCGTTGTGCGTATCGATGGTCGCCTCCGATCCGGCAGTACGTCCCAATGCACGCCGCGTTGCCGAGGGTGTGCAGGCATTCCTCGACGGCGATCGCGATGTCGCGCGCCGCCGCTCGATCGCGAACGACCTCGTATGGGCCGCACGCGCGGCGATGAACGAAGGCCGCCGCGCCGACGCGATGCGCGCCGCCGGCCGCGCCCTCGCGCTCGATGCCGAATCCAGCGAGGCGGCCGAGATCGTGACCGCGCTGATCCTGCAGCCGCCCGCCGTTCCGCCGCCCGAGGTGACAGAAGCGCTGAAGGTCGCCGACGCAGCCGGCGTCAGCAAGCACGCGCGCACGTCCGTGATCGCTTACATCGTACTTGCATCGTTCTTGCCGCTCGCGGCCTGGAATGGCATCCGGGACTGGACTGTGATCATCGGCATCGTCGTGATGTCGGCGGTGCTCGGCGCGGTCGCGCTGCGCATTGTCGTGCGACCGCGGATTTCGCCGATCGCCCTGGTCGTCTATGCGTTCGGCAACGCGGCGTTGATGGCGCTGATGACGCGCGCGATCAGTCCGTGGACGTTCGTGCCGGCGCTGACGTGCATCATCATCATGTCGATGATGGCGTATCCGCTGTTCGCGACGCGCCCGTGGTTTCTGATCTCGGTGTTCGTGATCGGTTTCACGGTGGTGATCGGCCTCGAGGTGCGCGGCATGATCGATCCGGGCTGGGAGATTCGCGACGGCATGCTGATCCTGCACGGCATGGCGCTCGAGATCTCGAGCGGTCCGACGCTGATGCTGCTGTTCGTTTCGAGCGTTGCGCTAATCGTGATGGCGGGCGTGCACGCGGCAACGATCTATCGTGCTGGCAGACAGGCGCAGCAGCAGCTCGTCATGCAAGCGTGGCATTTGCAGCAGCTGCTGCCGACGACGCGCGCGAGCGCGCCCCAGCTCTAGCGGTTCACGTCGAAGATTCAGCGTGTGCCTGCGGCGCCAGATCAACCGCCGAGGCGCCGAGATCGCCAAGACGCCGAAGAGAGGTTTCGGGATCGCGTTCTGCTCGCGCGATCGTTCGTGCAGGGCGCGAACCCGAAACCTTCTTGTCTGGCCTTGGCGTCTGCGGCGACTTGGCGGTTCAATCCGGGGCGGCGAGCCGCCATGCGCCAACTGGGCAAGGGCAGGGGCAGGGGCCCTGCGGCTAGCGCACGCCGACGCCGAGCTTCTGTCGGGTCGCGAGCCAGTTCGGGTGGCCGATGCCGCGGATCAGGTGCTCGACGCCGTCGTTGCGTGCGCGCGCGATGCCGACGATCACGTTCGGATCGCCGCCGATCAGCAGCGCCGCGCGATCCGCGTTGCGCTCGCACACCATCAGGTAGCGTGCGTTGTCGAGCGCCGACGCCGGCATGTTCGAGAGCAGGCCCTCGAGCCGCGTACGGAGCTTGACCGGTAGCGCGCCTTTGACGAACTCGTCGTGGCCGCGTTGCACGTCTTCGTCGACGAACGCCGACACCGCCTCGCGCAGCGCGGGCGTACCGAATAGGCGCACCACCGACGTGAGCAGGCGCGTGCCCTCGCGCGGCGGCAGACCGGCGAATGCGAGGTGTTGCGGGCGCGTCAGCTCGACCGCGCGGGCGAGCACGGCGCGCACTTCAGCGAGCGGCGGCGGCGACGCTTCGGTGGTGAGCCGGCGGCCCAGCACGATCACCGGTGTCGCGGCGGCGACCACCGTGACGTCGTGGGTGGTGTCGGCGAAGTACAGCATGATCGCGCCGGTGCCGAGCGCGGTGGTCAGGCGGGGGAACATGCCGACCGCCGGCGCTTTGCTTGTTGCGGGCATGCGCTTGGCGCCCGCTACACCCTGGCGCGAGAGCGCTCCTTCGAGATCGGGCCACATCAGCGCGGCCGCCTCGGACAGCGTCGACGCGATCTGCGCGAGCGGATGGTCCTCGCTGACGAGCAGCGAGGGATCGTCGACGCTGCCCTTGTACGGCTCGTCGTCGCGCATCTGGTACGGCTTGTTGAACTGCAGGAACGCGTTCTGGTGGACGTCGGCCGGATGACCGCACGCGATCGCGAGCTCGATCGTCGCGCGACCGGCGTCGCCGCGGTTTTGACGGCGCATCTCGTCGCCCCACGCAACGAGGTCGGCGAGGGCGCCCGTCGTGTGCGCGATCGCGGCGAGGTGCCCAGCGACCGCTTCGCGACGCGACGGGTCGTCGCTCTGCTTTGCAAGCTCGACGAGCGTGCGGCGCGCCAAGGTGGCGCCTTCGGATTCCGGCGCGAGCTGCACAGCACGCTCGAGCGCGGGGATCGCCTGGCGCGTATCGCCGCGTTGTGCGCGTGCGTGGCCGAGGCGGAACGACAGCATGGCGCGGAGCGGCGTGTGCGTCGACGTGACGCGATCGTCCTTCGCGGTGAGCAGGCGGGTCAGCATCGCGGCCGCGGCATCGACGTCCTGGTGCTCGAGCGCGATCTGCGACGCGAGATCGACGGCATCGACGTCGTACGGATCGCACTCGACGGCGCGGTCGGCGGCGGCGCGTGCACGCACCTTGTCGCCGACGGCAATGTAGTCGTACGCCGCGCGCAGGTGGCGGGCTGCGCGATCGGCGGGGGTTGCGCCGAATGCCGCCATCAGCTCCGCGGTACGCGCCGAGCCGGCGAGGTCACCGCCGCGGTTCTGTAGATCGAGCAGCTTCTCGAGCAGCGGGACGTGCTTGGCCTCGAGCGGCTGCGCCGATTGGATCGCCGCGCCGTAGCAGGCACGCGCGCGTTCTTCGTCGTGCAGCATGCCGATCGCCATGTCGCCGAGCGCTTCGAACAGCTTGAAACGCTCCGCCGGATCCTCGGTGCCGGTCGCTTGGCGCGTCAGCAGATCGGCCGCGCGGATGTGATCGCCTTGCTCGCTCGCGATCTCGGCGAGCGCGTGCAGCGCGGGGCCGTAGTTCGGCTTGAGCTCGAGCGCGCGTTCGTAGAGCGCGGGCGCCTTCTCGGGCCGGAGCGAGCGAATCTCGGCGAGCGCCGCGTGATAGAGGCCCTGTGCGACCTCGGTCGGATACTTCACCGAGTCCTCGTGATTGGCGAGCGGCGACAAGTGCAACGCCGACTCGCGCCAGCGCCGCGCCTTGTAGCGGTTCTCGCCGAGCGCGAGCTTGACGAGCAAGTGACCGCGATGCATGCGGTCGGCAGTGGTCAGCGTTTGATACGCGTCCTCGTCGCGGCCGAGTCTCTCTTGAGCGTTCGCGAGTCGGCGATGCAGGTCGGCGACGAGCGCACCCGGCGCGGCCGTCAGCGTCGTGCCGTCGAGGATCTCGCGCAGGAACGATTCGAGGTCGCTGTAGCGTTCGGCGTCGGCGTAGAAGTCGGCGAGCGCGACGATCGCCGGAATGTGATCCGGGACGGTGCCGAGCGCTTCGAGCAGCCGGCGCTCTGCCGCCGGATCGACGCCGGCCGCGCGCGACAGCGCCGCGAGCTGCGTGAGGATGCGCGCCTTCTCGGGCGGCGTCAGCGTTTCGTCTTCGAGCTTGCGCTCGAGGATGTGTTGCGCGGCCTCGGCATCGCCACCCTGCTCGGATAGCCCTGCGAGCGCCCAGGTCGCATCCGCGTGATACGGCCGCAGCTGCAATACGCGCGAGAACGCGCCGTGCGCCGCTGCGATGTCCCCGACGCGATCGCGCAGCACTTCGCCGGCCGCCATCAGCGCCGCGATCTTGACGTCTTCGTCTTTGACGCTCTCGGCCTCGCGCAACTTCGCGTCGGCGAACGCGCGCGGATCCTCGTCGGCGCTCGACAGCTCCGCGAGCACGGCGAGCGCGGTGGGATGCTCGGGCACGAGCGCGAGCGCATGCTCGATCGCTTCGCGAGCGCCGGGCTTGTCTTCTTCGGTGTGGCGCAGTTGCGCGAGTCGGATATAGAGCACCGCGAGATCGCCGCGCGACGGGCCCTTCGGCGCAGGCGGCGGCGTCGGTGGGCCAGGCTTCGCACCCGGCGCCCCGGGGCGACCCGCTTGTTGCCCGGTCGGCCGCGCGGGACGACTGCTCGGTTGCGCACGTTTCGCCGGCTCCGGCGGCGCTTCCTTCTCGGCCTGCGCGAGCTCGTCGGCGAGGAGGCCAATGCGGCTCTCGAGCAATGCCGCGGCTTCTCTGACCTGTCCCGACTTCGTCAGCGCGGCGACCATCTGATCGGCGAGTGCCGGATCTTCGGGCGCGACGGTGCGCGCGTGCTTGAGCGTCGCCGCCGCTTCCTCGGGCGAATCAAGGCGATCCATCAGCACGCCGGCGCGACGGGCGAGCAGCTGCGAGCGTTCGACCGGATCGCGCGCGAGCGCGGCGCGGCGACGCAACACGTCGGCGAGCTCGTTCCACCGGCCTTGGCTCAGGTACAGATCGTCGAGCTTTGCCCACGCGTCGACGTCGTCGGGCCACGTCGTCGTGATGAGCACGAGCGACTCGAGCGCGCGATCGGGCAGCTCGAGCTCCATCACGTAGATCCGCGCGATCGAGTGCAACGCCTCGCGCGCTTCATCGCTGCCTTCCGACATCTCGTGGATGCGGGTCAGCGTCTCGATCACTTTGCTCCAGCGGCCGACCATGCTGTAGAGGTTCGCGACCTGCTGCAGGATGGCGATGTCGGTCGGCGCGAGGTGGCGCAGCTTCTCGAGCGCGTCGATCGCGTCGTGCGGGCGGCGCAGCTGCTCGGTGTAGATCGCCGCGAGCTCGCGCAGCAGGTGGCCACGCTCTGCTTCCGGCGCTGCACTACCGAGGCGCGGGTCGGTGCGCTCCTCGATCGACGCAGCGAGCTCGACCCAGCGGCTCTCGTTGCGATACAGCTCTTCGAGCCGCGCGCGCGCAGTGGCGTCGTTCGGCAGCATGCCGAGAATGCGGCGCAGTTGTGCCTCCGCTTCGCGCGGCTTCTTCTGCTCGTAGCGAATCGTCGACACCTCCATTAGGAGGTCGGCGGCTGCGGCGGCGGTCTCGGCGTCCTCGGCCATGCCTTCGTAGAGATCGGCGAGCCGATCCCACGCCTTGTGCTCTTGTGCGATCCGCAGCAGGCGCGCGCGTACTTCGGCATCACCCTCGGGCGTGCTGCGCGCTTGCTGGAACCCACGAGCGAGCGCGTCGAACGCGCGGGTGATGTCTTTGCCGCCGGTCTCCCAGACCTCGGAGGCGCGATACAGCCAGCGCAGCCGGGTCGTCGCATCGGGCGCGGGCAAGCTCTCGTACGCGACCGCGAGCTCTTCCCACGGTGTATCGAACGAGCGATTCGGCAGCGTCGGCAGAGGAGGGCGACGCACCGGTGCCTGGGGCTTGCGAGCCGGGCCCGATCCCATGCCGGGGAGCGGCGGCGGACCACCCATGCCGGGCAGCGGTGGCGGCCCACTTGGCCGCTTCATCCGCGCCGAGCCAGCAGAGATCTGCGGCGGCCGCGGCGGCGGCGGCGGCAGCTTGCTACCGGGAACCGGCGGCCTCGGCGGAATCGACATCTTCGTGATCTCTTCGCCGGAGAGATGCATCGTCGAGTTCTCTTGCCCGAGCTCGGCGGGTTTGATCTTCTCGCCGCGCTTGATCGCGCCGGCCATCTGCTGCATGCCCGAAGCGGCCAGCTCGACTTCGGCGAGATCGAGCGGCTGCGTCGAATCGCCGATCGTGAGGTCCGCGTCGGCGACCGGCTCGGTGCCGAGCCTGCGCTGCGAGGGCCGCTGCATGCCGGTCATGCCACTTTGGCTCGCGCGCTGCGAGCCGCTCTGGTTCGCGCGATTCGACGCGGCGACCGCTTCGGCGACGGCCGTCTCGTGTTGCACCCACGCCGACTGCGGCTCCGGCTTCGGCATCTTGTCCGTTTCGCGGTACTTGCCGATCACGCGTGCGAGCCGCCATAGATGCGACGCGGTGTCCGCGTCCTCGGGCGACAGCAGCAAGCCGACGAGGTGCGTGCGGAACGCGCGCGGCGCATCCTTGAGCTGCTCTTCGATCGTCTGCGCTTTGCGACGCAGCAGCGCGACGCGCTTCTCCGTGGTCGGTGCGCGCTCGATCAGCGCACTATCGACCGAGACGACCTCGTTCCACGCGCGCGCCTTGGGGGCGAGCACTTCGAGCGCGGCGCGCACGTCGTCGCGATCCGGTCCCCACGAGAACGCCGACAACACTTCGGCGACCGCGCCCTTCGCGTCGTTCGTGCGCTCTTCGAGAATCTTCGCGCGTCGCAAGTAGAGGTCGACCCGCTCGTTCGGTGCCGCGGCGTCGATCACGATGTCGAACGCCTCGAGCACGCTCTTCCACACCGGACGCTGGTCGAGCTCGGTCGCGAGCCGCTCGAGCTCCATCAGCAGATTCAGATCGCGAGGCGCTGCGTGGAGCGCTTCCGTGTACGCCGTGACGGCGCGCGCTTTCTCGCCGAGCTTGCGCTCGCTGAGGTTCGCGAGCTCGCGCGACAGCATGACGAAGCGATCCGGATCCACCGGCGCACCACCACCTGTCGCGACGAGCCGCTTGCGCTCGTCGGTGAGCACCTCGGCGAGCTCGCGCCACAAGCCATACGCTTCGCCCGCGCGGCGAACGTCGGCGAGCGTCTGCTCGTCGGGCGCTTCCTCGTGTGCGCGACGCCACCAGCGGAACGCGCCCTTCGGATCGCCGAGCTTGTCGGCGGTCGCGGCGGCGATTCGCTGCACTAGACTTCGCCGCTGCTCGGCGTGCTCCGGCAAGTCGGAGGCGTCGCGGCTCGGCACCCGCTGCAGCGTGCGCTCGAGCATCGCGACGTGCTCTTTCCAGCGACCGAGCTTCGCGAGCAAGTCCGCTGCTGCCGTGAGCGCTTCTTCTTGATCGGCGTCGAGCTCGAGCACGCGCTTGAATGCCTGCAGCGCGCGGGTCGGGTTGCCGAGCCGGTCGCGGCAGATGAAACCGATCTCGAGACCGCGCGATAGCTTGCGGGTCGGATCCGGCGACAAGAACATCTCGCGCTCGGCGATGCGCACTGCCGATTCGAAATCGCCGCGCGCCTCGTGGAGCCTGCGCAATGCGGTGTGCGCTTCGAGGTGATTGGGGTTGAGGTCGCCGAGCAGTGCCTCGAGCGCACGGATCGCTTCGACCGGCGCACCGAGCTTCTCCTCGAGAATCTCCGCGCGCTCCATCGCGATCTCGCCCGCACGCTCGGGCTCGTCGACCTGAACGAGCGGAATCTGGCGGCCGAGGATATCGGCGAGCTCTTTCCACTTGCCGTTCGCGCGATACAGCCGCGCGAGCGCGTCGAGTGCGTTGCGGTTCTTCGGCGTCAGCTCGAGCAGGCGATGCCATCCCTTGACGGCGCGCGCCGGATCCCGCAGGTGCTGATCCATCACGACGGCGTAACGCTCGAGCTCGAGCGCGCGCAGCGCGGCTTCGGGCGAACCCGGTTGCGGCAGCGGGCGCCCGCCGTCGATGCGCTCGAGCACCTGCGCGAGCTCGGGCCAGCGCTCCGACCGTTCGTAGAGGCCGGCGAGCGCGGCGAGCGCGTCGGGATCCGACGGCGACGCGCGCATCGTGAGCTCCCAGCGCTCGAGCGCGACGACGTCGTCTTCGCGCGCACTCGCGAGCTTCGCGAGCCGCTTGAGCAGCTTCGCGCGCTCGCCCGGGCTCGCCGATGCGGCCGCGTGATACTCGAGCGTCTGCTCGAGCCGCGGATCGTTTGCCTTGTCGAGCACGCGCTCCATGCGGTCGAGCGCGTCGCGATCACCCGACAACAGCTCGAGCACCGCGCTGCACGCGAACACGACACCGTCGACGTCGGCGAGCCGCGTCTCGTAGATCTGGGCGAGCCGGCGCAGCACGGTCAGCCGCTCGCTGCGCTTGGCAACCGGCCATTCCTTCGGTGCATCGGCGGGCTTGCCGGAGCGTCGCATTTGCTCGGTGAGCCGGCCGAGATCGAGGTCGAGCTGGCGGCGCAGCGTGTGCGCGAGCCCCTGGTCATCGCCCTCTTTCTCGTAGAGCTCGACGAGCGCTTTCAGCGTTTGATCGTCGTCGGGATTCTCGCTGAGCACCTGCTCGTAGAGCTCGATCGCGCGCCGCGGCTCGAGCTGGCGCTCGCGATAGGTCTGCGCCATCTTCTTGAGCGACTGCATGCGCGAGATCGGGTCCATCGCGGACGCGACCTCGTGCTCGAGGCTCTGCACGAGCTGCTCCCACATCTTCGCGCGCGCACCGAGCCGGCGCAGCGCTTCGGCGACCTTCGGCGAGCCGGGGTCGAGCTCGGCGATGCGCTGCCAGGCGTCGATCGCACGCGGGATATCACCGAGCCGGAGCTCGGCGAGCTGTGCGATCTCTTCGAGCCGACGGATCAGCTCGTCGCCATCGGCACCGGCCTCGCGCACGTTGTCGAGCGCGAACTCCATGAGGTCGATCAGGCCGCGCCAATCACGCCGTTCGCGGAAATGATCGACATAACGCGCGAGCGCTTCGTCGTGCGTCGGGTTGACCCCGAGCGCCTGGTGCAAGAGCTCCGCCGCGCGGTCGCGATCGCCCATGTGCTCGCGCGCGATCGTCGCCAGCTCGAGGATCTCGGCGACGAGGAAGTCGGGCGGCGTATTCGGATCTTGGCCGAGCGCGTTGATCTCGGCCTCCATCAGCTGCGACAGCTTTTCCCACTGCTGGTCTTCGCGGAGGAGCTCCTTGAGCTCGCGCGTCGTCTTGCTGCCGGGCTGCTCGTACGCGAGGAGCTCGCTGAGCACCTCGATCAGGCCATCGCGATTCTTGAGCTGGTTGCGATACAGCGCCGCGCGCCGGCGCAGCACTTCCATGCGCTCGCTCGGCTCGGTGACGACCATGCTGCGGTGGCGCAGGATGCGATCGAGCTCGTCCCACTGCGAGGTCTCCGACAGCGCGCTCTCGAGTGCCTGTGCGGAGCCCTTCGCCGCCGGATCGATACCGACGGCGCGGCGCAGGTAATTGATGCCCGTCGAGTCGTCGCGCGTCGCGAGCCGCTTGCGGCCGAGCTCGACGAACAGCTCGCCGGCCTTGTGCCGGGTTTGCCCGCCGCGGAATCCCGGGTTCGCGTAGACCTCGGCGAGCGTCTCGGCGATCTCGACCGAATGCGGATCGAAGCGCGATGCCTCTTCGAGGTGATTGGCCGCGGCCTCGAGATCCTTGGTGCGCAGCGCGCGCTTGCCGAGCTCGAGCCGGATGGTCGCTTTACGCCCGGGGTCGCCGCGCTGGCCGAGCACTTCGAGCTCCGCCATGTAGAGCTTGCTGACCATGCCGTCATCGCCGAGTGACGCGTACAGCGTGCGCGCGGCCTCGAGCGACTCGGTCTTCTGCGGCTCGAGCTTCCATGCTTGCTGGTAGTGCCAGAGCGCGCGATCGACGCGCCCGAGGTACTCGTTCCACAGCACCGCCGCACGCCGGTGATGCGAGGCCCGCCGCGCGATCAGCTCCGGTTTCTTGCGATTGCCGTCGCGCTTGGCCAGCTCGGTGAGCTCGGTCTCGATGATCTCGGCGGCCGCCGCCGGATCGTAAGGCTCGACGATCTCGAGCAGCCGATCGGCCGCGCGCTCGTTCGTCGGATCAAGCTCGAGTGCGGTGCGCAGGTACTCGATCGCCGTCGCGGTCTCGTTGAGCACCGCCATCGCCTCGCCGGCCTCCGACCACGCATCGGCCGCGCGGTGAGGATCCCTTTCGTGCTGGGCCCACGTCGCGCACAGCTCCGCGAGCAGCTCTCCGCGACCTGCGTCACGCAACTCCTGGCGCAACTGCGCGAAGCCGCGAGCTTCGGGCTGCTGCCGGAACACCATCACCTTCGCCTCCAGCGGATCTACGACCGCGGATGGCTGGGTCGAGTAGTTGTCGTCGGACATTCCCCGGAAGCGGACAATAACACGGGCGCTACGCGGGGTTGGGCGGCCGGGGGTCGAACTCTGATCAGAAAAATCACCGGGTGAGACCCACCTGTACGAGCGCCAACGCAGCGCCGCTCGGAGGCCCTCGGCATCAAGGACACGCGCCGCACCTACAGGATCCGCTCGTTTCGCACCGTTGCGCAGGGCATAGGCGATGCACCTATGCCCCCTCCATGAAGGACAGCTTCGCCGTAAACGACGAGCTCATCCTGCTCGACCACGGCGACGTGCCCGAGCCCGCGGAAACCGATCCATTCGAGGACGCGACGACCGACGAGATCGTGCTGCTCGACGTGATCCGAATCGACCTCGCCGATGTCGAGCTGCTCTAGGTCTGCCATGGACGACAACACCACCAGCGAAGTGACCCCGGCCTCCGAGCCGATCGACGCCACGAATCTGATCATCGAAGAGATCGTGATCGACGACGAGGATTACGACGAGATCATCGTGCTCGATCTGCGCGCGCCCGGGCGTTACGACCTCTGGGTCTAACGCCGAGACTTGCCCGTCGCTGCCGCGTCTGTGCTGCCGGTCCGACGCCTGGCGCATGCGACGCTCGCAGACGTGCGCAGTGTCGGAATCCTGCTCGTGTTCGCCGCTGCGCCGGCCTGGGCCGACTCCGACGGCGCCTGGGACTTCGAGGTCAATGCCGCCGCGGATGCAGCCCATGCGACCAGCGCGGCGATGACCGCCGCGACGACCGCGGAGACGACCGGCGAAGCCGGCGGTGGCGTCGTGCTCGGTTACCAACTGGGCGGCAGCGCCGACGAGTGCCGCACGCTCGCGTTGACCCAAGACGCGTATTGGTTTCGGCGCGGCGGCGACACCGGCGTCGCGTTCGCCGGCGCCACCGAGATCTGCATCGACCAGATCGAGAATCCGGACGGCAGTCCTGGCACGGTCGTCAGGTTCCCGCGCATCACCGGCGGCTACGACCTGCGCACCGCGACGCGGCCGCGGTTCGACGCACCGGCGACGCTGCACGCCGACGAGTACTCGCTATACGGCGTGCACTTCGACTGGGGCTTCTTCGAGCGACGGAACGCGCAACGCCGGTTCACCGCCGCGCGGATCGACACTCGCGCCGACGTCACGCTGCAAGGTGTCGATGCGACCGTGCGCGAACCGACGCAGAATCTCCTGTCGATCGATTTCAGCGCGTTCTCCGCGGAGCTCGCTCGCGACACCGAACAACCGACGCTGATCGAGGCGGGCCGCGTCGCGTTTCGTCACGAGGGCAACTTCAAGACGTCGCTCGTCACCGCGGTGCCGTTCAGCTTTCACGGCTGGCGGCGCGGCGCATTTCGGCTCGCCGCGGACGCCGGCTACACGTACGGGCACGCGGAGGCGCGCAGGCTCCACGTCGTGCTCGGTGGCGGTGGCGTCGAGACCGAGGTCGGCGATCTCTCGCTCGCACTACGCGTGCGACGCGAGGTGTTGCCCGCGGTCGACCCGGTCGTGATCGTCGACGATCGCGTGACCGCAGAGGCCCGCTACCCGGTCGGCGGCGGTGCGCTCGCTGCCGCCGGCTTCGCCGCGACCAGCCTCGCGTTATCGGTTCGCGATCGCGCGCTCGATCGTCGCGACTTCACCGGTGGCGGCTCGCTCGGTTATCGCCGGCCGTTCGGTCGTTATCTGCTGTGGAGCACCGTGGTCGAGGTCGGCCGCTCGTTCTACCCGCGCTTCGATCAAGCGACGCCGGAGGTCGCCACGGTCGCGCGCGCGACGACGCGGCTCGAAGCGCGGCTCGGTCTCACCAGGTCCAAGCGCATCGCGCCGAGCTACTTCACGCAGCGCACGCCGTGATCGCCCGCGCCGGGTACGTTCCAGCCGCGATTCGACACGCGTGCGCCGATCGTGTCGGACAGCGTACCGCCGCCGCGCCGGATCGCCATGTCGTTCGGCGCCGGACCGGGTGGATTCGTCGCTGGAGCCGTCTGGTAATACGTGCCGTCGTACGAATCGGAGACCCATTCCCAGACGTTGCCGAGCATGTCGACCGCGCCATACGGGCCGACACCGGCCGGCAAGCTGCCGACCGCCATCACGACGCCACCGCAGCCGGCGATGTTCGCGTGCATGCAGTCGAGGCCGGAATTGCCCCACGGATACTTGCGACCGTCGGTACCGCGCGCGGCCTTCTCCCATTCGGCTTCGGTCGGTAGCCGCTTGCCCACGAACCCGCAGTAGACCTCGGCCTGCGCGCGCGTCACCGACACCGGGCGATTCGACGCACCCGGATTCGCGGCGGCGGTACACACCGCTGCGGTCACGCACGCCGACCACGCCGCGAACGTGACTTCGGTGCGATCGATCGAGAATGCCGACAGCGTGATCGACCGATACGGGCTCTCGTCGGTCTCGCATTGCGTGTCGACGGCGGTGTTGCAGCCGCGCATAAAGGCGCCGGCTGGCACCATCACCATGTCGGGCGGCGGCATCGCGCCATCGATCGTCATCATCACGTCGATCGGCGATCCGCTGTCGTCCAGTGGCGCATCGCTATCGCCATCGCCACCTGCGGCATCGTGCATGACGACACCGGGCGAGTAGCTGCAGCCGGCCACGAGCGCCGCGGCGACGATCCGCCTCACATGTCGAGCCTACCGCGGGTCGCGGGCTGCGAGAGCAGGAACTTACCTTTGCTACCCCTCCGGCAAGCCATCCCTCGTGCTAGCTCAGGGCCGTGGACGACTTTAGCCGGTGCAAGCGCTGGTCGGCGGAGCGCTGATCGCGACCTCGCTCGCGATCATGCTGATCACCACCGGCGATATTCGCCTGATCGGCGGTGCTTCGGTGTTCGGCGTCGGCTGGGGCCTCTCGGGGTTCTGTCCCGGCCCCGCGATCGTGTCGCTCGTATCGGGAACGACCGCGTCGTTCGTGTTCGTCGGCGCGATGCTCGCCGCGATGCTGGTCGTCGACCGGCGTACTGCGCGCGCGGACGGCTGACTACAGCGTCTCGAGGAACGCGACGAGCTGCGCGAGCTGCGTGCCGTCGAGCTTCATCGCTGCGTCGGACATCCCGTGCACGCGCCCGCGATCGCGCAACGCTTCCTCGAGCGTGGCCGCGCTGCCGTCGTGGAAGTAGGGCGCGCTCGCCGCGAGGCTCGTGAGGCTCGGCGTGTCGAACGCTTTGCCGCGGCCGAGCTGGTGTTGGTCGCGATCCGTGAACGACGCGCCGTCGTGACAGCTCGCGCAGCCGAGCTCGTTCGATTCGAAGAGCTGCTTGCCGCGCGCGACAGCTTTCGCATCGCGCGTCGGTGCGCGCACGGCCGGCATCGCCTCGATGAACGCGACGAGCGAGCCGAGCTCCTGCTTGGATAGGCCGCTACCGCCGAGGCGGCCGATCGTTTGGCGCAGGCTCGTCTGCAGATCCTTCGCGGTGCCGTCCCACTTGAACGGAGCCGTGCCGGCGATGCGCCCCGCGAGCACAGGCGTCTGGAGCTCGCGCCCACCGATCAGCCACGACAGGCCGTCGGCGCGGCCTTCGAGGTGACAGGCTCCGCATGACATGCCGCCGAAGCTCGACAGCTCGTCGTTCGCCGTGTGGAACAGCACCATCCCCGCGTGGCGCTGCTCGTCGAGTACTGACGCGACAAGCTCCGGTCCTCGCTTGACCTTCGCGAGCGTCCCATTCGGTTTGAGGTCGAAGCGCGCAACCGAGCGCGTGAACGAGCACCACACGAACAACGAGCCCTGCCTGCCGATCGCGAGTCCATCGGCTCCGCACCTCTTACCCAGCTTCGCGATCTTGCCGGGGCCGACGTCGATCTGCGACGCGCGATCCACGCTAGCGATCTCGTCGATAGCAAGCCCGGCGACGTAGAGCCTGTCGCGCGCCGCATCCCACGCGATCGCACGCGGTTCGTTCACGTTCGTCGTCGCCGTCGCGCGCCGGCCATCCGCACCGAGAAACGCGATCTGATGTGCGATCGGCGGGTCGAAGCCGCCACCGTAGTGATCGCCGGTCTCCGGCTGTGCGGCGACCGGTCTCTCGAGCTGATACGGCGTGACGGCCATGTCGCCGACGAATGTCACGGCGAATGCGCCGCGCGCTCGTTGGCCGGTGAACACTGGCAGCGCGCGCCTCTTCACGCGACCGCCGTCGAGCGCCACCTGATCGAGCGCGCCGCTCGCGAGTGATGCAACGAGCACGGACTTGCCATCACGTGCGATCGCGAGCCCGCGTGGCTCGGCAGACAGCGCCGTCCGCCAGCGCTCGCTGCCGCCGGCAACGTCGAACGCGACAAGCGTCCGATCCGCGATCGTCGTCACGAGGAGCGTCTTGCGATCCGCGGTGAGCGCCACCGCGTACGGCTCGGCGGGCGTGCGCCACGTCGTACGAGCCACGAGCTTGTCCCCAACATCGACGACGACGATTCGATCGCCGCGGCGATCGGCGACATACGCGCGGCGCGCGCTGGGATCGTACGCGAGCAAACCCGCCTGCGCGCCGATCGCGAGTTGAGCGGTCGCGGCGCCCGTCGCATCGGTGCGGATCAACATGCCGCTGTCGGCGTCGCTGACCAGCGCACCATCGTCGACAGCCACGATGCGCGAGCTCGCGGCGTGAGCAGGCCCGTCGCTCGTCGCCGGCCGGGCGCCACCGATCGCAGCCGAGGTCAGCTGGAACGGAGGCGGCGGTACGAACTCCTCCTCGTCCCAGTGGCCGCTGCCACGCGCAGCTCGGGCGCAGAACAGACCGCACAGGGCAGCAAACAGCGAAACTGGCGCGCGCATGGTGCGAAGACGACTGCGTTGCGCGGCGTATTCCGCGCCCGTTCAAGAGTGTTCACCGAATCGTCACGGCGCTTCGCACAGACCCGCGGCCCCAAACACGAACGGTTGGCTGTCCCATAGCCCGAATCGCCAGCCACATTGCCGATCGAGGATTGCACCGGTCGCGAGATCGAATCGCGCGATCCCTGCACCGTAGGCGACGAGCTCGCCGCTCGGAGTCCACAAAAGTGCGGTCGCGCCCGCCGCCGCTATCGTCCAGCGCTCCACGCCGTGCGCATCGCGCAGCGTGATTCGCGAATCGCGCAGCACGGCCGTGAGGGAGCCGTTCGCCGCGCGTGCGGATCGAGGAAACCGGCGGTCGAGCAAGGACGCGAGATCCGCGGCGCGTTTGACGTCTTTCTGCTCTGTGATTTCGAAGGTCGCCGGTTTGGCGCGCCGGATCAGCGTGAGCAGAGCGACGCCGTCGCCGTTATCGTCGCTCGCGAGCGCTGCGACATGACCATCCGCGAGCTTCGGATCGAGGAGCTTGACCTCCGCACGACCAACAATGTTGGTGGTGAATTCCACCGGCGGGCCCAACGTGCCGGTCGCTGCGTCGTAGGCGACCAGCTCGATGCCTTCCTCCTTGCTCGGGTACGCAAGAATCCCGGTCGATGGCTCGTACGCAAGGGGAGTGCCCTTGACGGACGTCGCGGTCGCCGCCGACAGATCGACGAGAAACGGTGCGTGTCCGTTCTTCGTCTGGGTCGTGCCGATCACGTGCGTGGCATCCAGGATGTGGATCCCGTACCAGTAGTCTTTGTACTCGCCGGGCAGCTCGTAGACCAGCCGGGTGCGAAACCGCCGATCGAGCTCGACGACCGACGTTCCATCGGTGGCGAGGTAGCGGTCGCCGACCGAGCGCAACGAGGCAGGCCCGCCCATGCGATAGCCGACGAACTGCGGACCTTCCTCGGGTCTCGCGATCGCGAGAGCACCGTTGGCGCCTGCGATCACCCGGCCGTCGACCGCTGCAAATGCTGCATCGCCATTGCCCTCGATGTCCGCGCGCTTGTTCGTTCCGTCCATCCAACTCACCCAGGTGAGGTCGTTCCCGGCGAATGTGATCGCGAGCGTTGTGTTGGACACGAAGCCGATCGGCCGAGCGCGGTCCATCCGGGGCTTCGCGGATTTGAACGGACGTGCGAGCGTACGCTCGGTGGCGAGGTCGACGATCGCGAACGCTTTACCGTCACGAGCGATGCCGGCCGCGCGCTTGGTGTCGGGCGACAGCGCGACGTGATCGGGCTTGATCGCGAGCGCAGGGGTGTAGGCGCCCCAGCGCAGTGCTCCTGGCTCGACCCAGCGGCCGCGCACTTCACCGTCGCGATCGATCATCGCGAGCACCAGTCCACTGCGCACCGCGATCGCTGCGATGTGCTCGCCGGGTTCCGCGACGAGCACGCCGCGGGAGCCACCGACGAAGTCGACGGCGGTGATCGCGCGATCGTCGCGCAGCGCGATGAATGCGCTCGGCGTTGCATGAATTGCGAGTAGCGGCCGCGCGGTATCGATCGTCAGCCGCTTCACCGCCTCGCCGCTCGCCGTCAGCTTCACCAGCTCGAGCTGCCCGGCTTCGTCGAGTCCCGCCGCGATCAGCTCGGTACCGGACCGCGCCAGCGCGAGCGCAGCCGGCGCGCGCATCTCGACCACGACGGGCTCGTGCTTGCCGTCGAGGCTGGGCCACAGTCGCACCGAGCGAACGGCGTCCGCGCTGATCGCGACGCGAGCGTCCTCGGTCACGGCCAGCGCCACGATGACGCTCGCGTGGATCGACGTGATCACGCGCCCCGAGACCGGCACGGAGACCGGCAAAACTGTCGTCGTGCCGCCGGCGAGCGATATGGGTGCGCCAAACACCTGCGGCGTCGCGACGGGCGCTGGTGCTGGCGATGCCCACGGATCCTGCGCGGTCGCGAACACTTTTGCCGGCACTGCAGAGGGATCCGCGATCGATGACGCCTGCTCGCTCGGCGAGCTCGCGCACGAGCATGCGGCGAGGAGAAAGAGCCAACGCATGGCGCGGCAACGCGAGAGACCTTGCGCGTATTCCGAGCCGTCTGCGGGCTACAGGCGCTTGCGGAGCTCGAGCGGACTCTCCGCGCCGTCGTCGCGTTGACCCGCATCCGGTTGACCCGCGTCGGGATGAAGCGCGCCGTCGATCTTCTTGTCCCTGGCATGCTGCTCGGTGCTCTGCTTCTCGGGCTTGCCGAAGCGTTTCTTGAACGCGTCGCCGATCGGATCGTTCGCCTTGTCGCCGTGCTCTTGCGCCGACCGCGCTTCTTGCTTCTTGATCTCGGCCTGCTCCGCCTTGATGCGGCTGTCCTTCTCGTCGCTGGGCGGCCCAGCCGGTACCGGGAACGGGCGGATCGCGGGCGCGAGTCCTCCGTGGCCGAAGTCGATCGCGCCGTCTTTGAAGCTCACGCCCTGCTTCTTGCGATTCTTCTCGTGGGCCTGGAGGACGACCTCGAGCGCGAACTTCGCATCGCGTTGCTGCTCGACAAACTCGAGGATCGCTTCGCATTCGTGCGGGTACTCGACGATCACGTTCGAGATCGTGAACGCGCTGGTATCGCGACCGGTCTCGAAGATCTTGACCACGAGCTCGAGCCCGGGTCCCGCGTTCGCCGGCTTCGCGATCGGCTTGGGGTACGCGAGGTCGGAAGCGGAAGGCTTCGGATGCAGGATGTCGGGTTGCACGGTCGGCTTGTCGCCGCTACTCGTGAACCGCTGCTGCGAGCCCGCGTCGACGGTGTGCTCCGACTCGGCGATACCGCCATCGAGCGCTTCGGCTTGCCGCTTCGTCTCGCGGTCACTGGTCATACGACCATGTTGTCACTGCACGCGTGAGGCCGACGGCAAAACGCGCGGCGGCCGCGTTCGCCCGGCTCGATCAGGCAATCTGCCCGCGCACCGGGCGACAGTTCGCCCGGTTGCTGGGCAATTCGCTCACGCCTCGACGTCGGCGTTCTCGACGAGCGCGTACGGCCAGTTCTCGACGCGCGGCGAGCTCGCCAGCGGCGGAATCGTCTGGCGGCGCGGCCGGTCGGCGGCGTCCTTCGCATGCGCGAGCCCGCAGCGCGCGAGCACGAACTCGACGGCGCGCACGCGCTCCTGCATCGATACGCTCTCGAGCGGCAGATAGCTGATCTCGTGTTGCTCGAGCATCAACTTGACCATGCCGTCGATGCGCAGCACCGAATCCCACGACACGCCGGCGCGCACGCCATCTTCCTTGAGCAGCGACTGGTGCGGGCGCAAGAAGAACACGATGCCCTCGCGCACCCACTTCATATAGTCGTGGAAGCGTGCATCGTTCATCATGCGCGCCGCGTTCGTGGTGTGCTCGGCGACGTACGCGAGGTTGTCGAACGCGCGGTCCGACACGAAGCGGCCTTCGTGCTGCTTCTCGACGGCAACCTGGCGCGCGAACACCCGCTCCTGGTACTCGCCGACCAGGTCCATGTCGGTGCGCAGTGCATCGAACCCGGTCTCCATCTCGGCGAGGACGGCACGTGCGACCTCGCTGATCATCGGTAGCCCGTAGCGCCGGCTGACGTAGCGGCACAGCGTGGTCTTTCCGGTGGCGTGACTACCGACGAAATAGATCCGCATCGCCCACGGATCTAGCTCGCCCCCCTGACATCGACGTAGAGCGAGCGCTTGCTCCCGCACGCGCCGCACGTGAAGTGCAGCACGAGCAACTCCCGGTCGTCGTAACGCACCGTATCGTCGTCGTTGTTGGTCAGCGGGCGCCGGCAGCTCGCGCAGCGCTGGACACGCAGCTTGTCGAGC
>DATDCH010000165.1:0-4617 GCA_036524455.1 Kofleriaceae bacterium
CTTTTTGCACGCGCGCCGCTTGCTGCACCGCGACCTCGCGCCGCGCAACGTGCGCTGCACGTCGACGGGGCAGGCGAAGCTCATCGACTTCGGCGTGCTCGCGACGACCGGTATGGCGGGCGATATCGCCGGCACACCACCGCTCGTCGCACCGGAGGCATTGCACGGCCGGCCGCTCGACCACCGCTACGATCTCTACGGGCTCGGCGCGCTCGCGTACAAGATCCTGACGAAGCGACACGCCTATCCGGCGCGCTCGATCGAGACGCTCGAGGACACGTGGCGCACGAAGCCGGTCGAGCCGTCGACGCTGGCGCCGGGAATCCCGCGCGCGCTCGACGAGCTGGTCATGGCGCTGCTCGCGCGCGATCCGCTGGCACGCCCGGCGAGCGCGGCCGAGGTGATCGATCGGTTGACCACGATCGGAGACCTCGAGCCGCTCGGCGACGTCGAGACGTCGCGCGGCTGGATCGCAAGCGCGGCGCTGATCGGCCGCCAACACGAGGTCGGCCAGATCCGCAGAGCGGCCGCGCGGGCCTATGCGGGCGAGGGCCGCACGCTCGTGATCGAAGCGCCGTCGGGAACCGGCAAGACGCGCATGTTGCGCGAGGTCGCGCTCGAAGCCCAGCTCGTCGGCATGACCGTGATCCGCGCCGACAGCGACGCCGCGAACCGCGGCCCGTACGGCATCGTGCACGAGCTGGCGCGCGGTCTGTTCGCCGTCATTCCCGACGCAGCGAACCGCGCTGCGGCCGGGCGAGCGCCGCTGCTCGCGCGCGTGATCGCATCGCTACGCGAGCGCGTGAAGCCGGCGCCTCCGCTCGGCGATCCCGCGGAGGATCGCATGCAGCTGCAGAACGAGGTCGCGGCGTTCTTCCTCGACGTCGCGTCGACCCACTCGATCGCGCTCGTGATCGACGACATCCAGCGCTGCGACGAAGCGAGTGCAGCCGTGATCGCTACGCTCGCCTATCAAGCCGAGGACAAGCACTTGCTGCTCGCCGCCGCGTTGCGCTCCGATGAAGCCGTGCGGGCACGCGCGCCGCTCGCCGCGCTCGCCGACATCGCGCATCGGTTACGGCTGCGCGGCCTCGACGCGGACGAGGTCACCGAGCTGTGTCGATCGCTGTTCGGAGACATCGAGCACATCCCGCGGCTCGCGCACTGGATGCACAAGACGGCCGGCGGTAGCCCGCTCTACACGACCGAGCTCGCGCGCCATCTCGTCGAGCGCGGCGTGCTCCGCTACGAGCACGGGCTGTGGACGGTTCCCGACGAGCTCGGTCACGAGGACCTGCCGCGCGGCCTCGCCGATGCGATGGATGCACGCGTACGCGCGTTGCCGGCGACTGCACGTGCGCTCGGTGAAGCGTTGTCGATTCACGGCGGCGATCTCACGCTCGAGCTCGTATTGCTGCTTGCCGACAGCGCCGACGAGGGCATGGTGTTCGCTGCGCTCGACCATCTCGCGTACGAGGAAGTGCTGCTCTTCAACGGCAACACGTGGCGGTTTCGCCACGATGGCTTGCGCGAAGCACTGCTGCGCGGTCTCGACGACGACCGCCGGCGCGCGCTGCATCGCCGCGTTGGCGACGCGCTCGCGGCCGCCCCCGATCGCAGCGCGGAACGCGACGCCGAGATCGGCTGGCACTTGCTGCGCGGTGGCGATCGCGAGCACGGCGCAAAGCTGCTCGAGGCTGCTGGTCGCGCGCTCTACGACGCCCAATCGTTCTCCGATTGCATCCCGCCGCTCGAGGCTGCGCTCGAGGTGCGCACCGAAACCAAGAGCTCGGCTCGCATGCGGCTCGAGCTGCTCGCGATGCTCGTCATGAGCGGCACGCTCACCGATCGCAAGGTCGCGCTGCGCCACAACGACGCGTGCATGGAAGGCTTTCGGTACTGGGCCGGCATCGACGTGATGGTCAAGGTGCGGCGCTATGTCGGCCGTCACCTCGCGGTCGCGGTCGGACTATCGTGGGCGCTGCTGCGCTGGCTGTTCACGCCGCGACGCGGGCCGAATCCGTACGAAGCGTTTCGCACGTACTTCGTCACCGTCGCGTACGTGACGAGCGTGTATTCGCTGATGTTCGACATGGCGAACGTGCAGAAGATGCTGCGCGCCGTCGATCCGATCGCGATCTTCCAGCGGCGGGTGCCGTACGCCGTTTATCTACTGACGCGCAACCTCCACGATTACCCGTGCGGCGAGGTCGGTGCGGTACGCCGGCAGTCGCAGCAGATTCTCAGCATCCTCGACGGCGATCGGCTGACGCCGATCCGCGACATCGATCGGCGGGCGTTCGCCGGCGCCGCTCGCTACATGCTCGCGCTCGTCGCGGTGAGCGAGGTCGAGCCGACGTGGACCCGAGAAGTCGAGCAGCTCGCGAACGTGCACATGCGCTTCTACGACATCGGCGCGGAGAACGTGCGCGCGATCTATCACCGCATGCGCGGCGAAGAGGAGGCCGCACTCGAGATCGAGGCGCGCGTCGAGCAGCTGTACGTGCAGCTCGGCTCGGTGTGGCAGATGGAGGCGTTCATGCCGATCGTCGCGAGTCTCGCGTATGCATTCTCGCGCGACACGCTCGGGTTGCGCAGGACGATTGATCGCCTGTCGCGTCAGATCAGCCAAGGCTTTCACTTCACGCCGTACCTCGAGCTCGCGCGCGGCGAGTATCTCCGCGAGCACGGCGATCTAGAGGAAGCGAGAGCGGCGATCCAGGCGAGCATGGCGACCGATCTCGCGCTCGTGCGCGTCGCGGCGCTCCCCGCGCTTGCCGAGACCTTGCTCGCACTCGGCGAGCTCGACCGCGCGTGCGACGTCGCGCGCGACGGCATTGCGCTCGGTTCAGACCCCGAGCACGGCAACAGCCACGGCAAGCTGCGCAGCATCCGGGCGCTCGCACTGGCCGAGGCCGCGCGCGGCGAGGTCGACGCGGCTGCGCGCCGGCTCGATGCAGCGCTCGCCGAAGCCAAGCCGCGCAGCTCGCCGCTGTTGTCGGGCACGTTGCACGAAGCGCGTGCGCGCGTCGCGCTCGCTTGCGATGACTGGCCCGCGTATCACTTGCACCGCGCGGAGACCGAGCAGCACTACCGCGCGACGCGCAACCCGGTCCTGATCGCGCACGCCGAGCGGCTCGCGCAGCTCGCGACGCGAGCCGCCGCGCAGGTTCCAGCTGCAGGCGGCGACGTGGCCACCGCAGCGCTGCGCAAGCCCGATCCAGTCTCGGTCGTGAGCGACGTGGTGACGACACCGACGCCGAGCGACGTCGACAGCTGGGTGAGCAGCAAGCTCGCCGGCTGTCGGGGCAGCGCCGAACGCGCGCAGCGTTTGCTCGACCTCGTGATCCACGAGGCGCACGGCGAGGCGGGTTATCTATTCGCGCGGACGCGTGGTGGCTGCGTGCTCGCAGCGCCGTCGTGGGGCGAGGAGCCACCCGCGGAGCTCGTCGAGCGCGTCGAGGTCTTCTTCGAGGCGACGCAAACGCTCACCGAGAATCTCCGCCGCGAGGCGAAAGGCTGGAAGCTGATCCCGCTCGCCGTGCGGGGCGCAGGCAACGAGCCGATCGGTTGCGTCGCGATCGCACTCGGCATCGTGCGGCTCGTCGATCCGGATGCCGAGCTGCTCCACGAGATCGCGCGGCGTTTGCGCGACAGCATCGAGGAGCGTCAGTCCACCGGTAGCGCGTAGGTCACGGTCGCGTGCGCGATCAGTGCGTCGTGTGACCGCACGTCGACAACCGAGACCGCAAGCCGGCGACCGAGCCGCAACATCGTCGCCGTCGCGGTGAGGGCTCTGCTCGGGCGAGCGTCAGTCCACCGGTAGCGCGTAGGTCACGGTCGCGTGCGCGACCAGCGTGTCGCGCGATCGCACGTCGACGGCCGACACCGCGAGCCGGCGGCCGAGCCGCAACATCGTCGCCGTCGCGGTGAGGTCCCCTGGCTCGGCGCGCGTCAGGAAGTGAATGGCGAGGTTCGCGGTCACCGCGGCGGGGCGCGGGCCGGCGAGTGCGAGCGTCAGGTAGTACGCGGTGCGATCAGCGAGCGTCATCACCGGTGGGCCTGCAATCGTGCCGCCCGCGCGCACGAAGTCCGGGCGAAACGGCATCGTCACCACGATCTGGTGCTCGCCGAGCGAGTCGATGCGGCACGCGGAGCGCCAGTGTGGCGTGTGCTCGTCGAGCAGCGCCTCGAGCTCGGGCAGCGTCATGCGCATGTCAGTGCGAGAATACCTCCGCGCGATCGATCCCGATCGCGTGGCCGGCCGATGCGCCGTTGCGTTGGCCGGTGACGCGGACGCGCAGCTCGTGCGTGCCGAGTGGCAGCCGCTCGCTCACGTAGATCGGTTGCTCGCCCTGGCGAATCGGCGCGAACGAGTCTCGCAGCACCTCCGGGCGGCCATCGAGCGAGAACCCGGCGATGCCATTGCCGGCGTCGCGCACTGCGTAGAGCGCGATCTGCGTCCCGGTGAACGTGAACGTCGCGGTAGCGCCGGTCTGCGTCGACCCGTGGTCGTCGCCTTTGAAGCACTGCACGCCGCATGTCGAGTAGGCGATCCAGCCGGGCGAGAACCCGACGCCGCCCGGGCCACTCGCGGTGCCGTTGTCGTTGATGAAG
>DATDCH010000166.1:0-6581 GCA_036524455.1 Kofleriaceae bacterium
CCGACGAGAACAGCGCGTCGCCGACCGCGGCGAAGTTGTCGAACGAGTCGACGTGATCCATCAGCGTCGCGCCCGCGAGCATTGGCCCGGCGTAGAGCAGTTGCTGTAACCAGAAATCGAGCCGGCGGCCGACGTCGGGAGGCGTGCCTTGGTTGCGCTCGTAGATGCGAGCGAACCCGAATGTCTGCGCGCCGGAGTGCCAGACATCCCAGAACGTCGCGACCACCGTGCTCGCAACCGCGATCCACGGCGAGATCACGATCGCGGCGTAGAGCACGACGGGCACGATGAAGAACCGGATCGGATACAGCTGGCGGATCTGGGCGTTGCCGTGGCTGCGATAGAACACCGCGACCAGGTGCGCGTGCGTGACCGTGCCGATGAAGAACCCGACGAGCGTGTCGTCCTCCATGCCGAGCTCCCACCGCTCGGACGTCAGCAGCGGGTTGCCCGAGATCAAGATGCCGAGCGACAGCGCGAGCATCGGCGGCGCGAGGAAGAACAGCCAGTCGTACGTGCGGCTCACGATGTACGGACTACGCACGCTGCGCCTCCTGGCGATGCGCGACGAGTGCGACGAGCGCGAGCGTGATGCCGACCATTTCGAGCGTCTCTTCGACCCAGTCGATCAAACCGTAGCCGAGGTTGTCGGAGCCGTACTGATCGGTCCACCAGCCGAGCGGCATCTCGACGACGAGCGCGCCACCGAGGTAGATCGCCGCCGCGATCAACAGTCGTTTGCGGCTCGCCGGCGCGAGTGCACGCAAGAACGGCCAGTAGATGCCGGCGAGCAGCACGACGATGCACGCGGCTGGAATCACCCAGTCGAAATAGAGCAGGCCACCGAGCTCGACTGAGGTACCGAGATGCTCGTGGAGCTCGATCGCTTCGTCGATCGACATCCACGTCAGCACCGCGGTGATGCCCCACCAATGGCGATGCCACGGCGGTCGCGCCGACGCGATCGCACCCGCGACCACCGCGCATGCGAGTAGGAGGCTGGACGACAGCCACGTAGGCAAGTTGCCCTCGTAGCTGAGCGACAGCTTTGGCAGCAACGCCTCGATCACCTCGTCATGCGAGCGGGAATGCCAGACCTCGACGACGAGGCCGAGCAAGGCAACGAACGCAACGCCATACAGCAGGCGCCGGCGCAGCGTGGCCACCTCGATCACGTCGTCATTGTATCGAAGCGAAGGGTCCGATATGTTCGTAGGTGATGATTCGCAAGCACGCCTCGCTCATCATTGCGATCTTCCTTGTCGCTCTGGTCGGAACAGCGTGCTTCGTGCGCACCTCGCCTCGCCGTAGCCACGGGCAACCGGTCTACGTCGAGAAGCACAAAGACAAGAAGCACAAGCACAAGAAGCACAAGCACAAGCACAAGAAGCACCGCTAGCTAGTGCCGGTGCTTCTCGCGCTCATGGCGCTCATGGCGCTCATGGCGCTCGTGCCGCTCGTGCTTGTTACTTGAGCAGCGCGGGCGTCATCACGGCGCTGCGGCACTGCCAGTTGAAGCTGCGCGTGTGCGGGATCGTGCCGTTGGCTGCAAGTCCGGCGATCATCTGATCGGCCGCTTGCTTGAGCGCCGGCTCGGTCTTGCCGGTCGCGGCGTACGCGAGCGCGACGATGTACGCGGGCTCGCCCCAGTGCTCGTCGTAGTCGTCGACTTCGTCGCTCGTCGTGCCGACGCCCATCCAGTAGAACGGCTTGCCGGTCGAGTCGCGGCCGTCGCGCGCGATGATGCGCCCGAGTCGCGCGAGCGAATCTTTGACCTGCGCTTCGCGGGTACCCCCGACGCGGCGACCGTATTGATCGAGCGCGTCGGCGAGGATCGCGCTCATCCACGGGCTGCAGCCGTCGTAGCCGTACGGCTCGCCGTGAGCGGTCGCGCTGTGCGCGAAGCACCGCGCGTTCGGATCGGTATAGCCCGTCGGATAGGTTGCCTGCGTCGCGAGGAACGCGCTGACTGCGGTCTCGGCGCGCGTGTTGATCGCGGATGCTTGATCGTCGGTGACCATCAGCGCCCACTCGTGCGCGAGCAACGTGAAGCCGGCGTGACGCTCGGTCCAGAACCGATCGCCGCCGTCGTACATCGGGTTAAACATCGTCGCGATCTTGGCGGACACCGCCTCGGCGGCTTCGCGATAGCGATCGTCGCCGGTGAGTAGGTAGTGCAGCGCCATGTTTTGCGCGTAGTAGTACTTGAGGTCGGTCTGCGCGCTCGGCACCGCGATGTTCGTCGCGACGCCGCCCGAGATCGTCATGCCGGCTCGATAGATCTCGGCCTCGCGGTACGCCGAGCGCAACGGCACGAGCGAACCGGTGATCGCATAGCCGCGATACATCGCGGTCACGCGGTCGTAGAGCCAGACGTCGCGGCTCGCCGCCGAGTTGACGAGGAACTGATCGGTGTCCCACGCGTCGTAGTCGCAGAACGTGCGCCAGATATCGAGCGGCGTCCCCATCACCGACGCCTGTGGAATCAACGGGCCGGCGACGCCGCTCGCGGTCAGGACTTCAGCCGGCAATAGGGCCCATACGCGCGGGTGCACGTTGTTGCCGGTGCCAGTCAGCGTCGCGCTCACTGCATCGACGTTGAGCCCGCCGATGCCGGTGACGCCGAGTTGGACCGTCAGCGTTTGGTGCGCGCCGACATCGACGTCGACTTGGACCTGCACGCTGCGCAGACTGTCGTCGGCGTATTTCGCAAGCGTCTTGCGCGCGGCCGGCAGCTCGGTGCCACCGGCGAGCACCTTGATCGCGCCCTCGTCGCTGAGAAACCCGCGGGCCATCGGGATCGCGAAGTTCACGCGTTGCATGCCCGTGCCGCCATCGGGCACGAGCGTCACCGTGAGCTCCGTCGGCATCGGCGGAATCACCGCGTCGCCGTCACCACCACCGTCCTGCGAGAAGTTGGAGCCCCCACCATCGGGCTCCATGTTGTCGTTGTTCTTGTTCGAGCTGCAGCCGCTAGCGATAACGATCGCGATCGCGATCGTTCCCCCCAGTGCCACAGCGCGAGCTAGCGCGTGTGGATTCATGGCCGGCGATGCTAATGGCCGGACCATGCAGATCAACAGAACTTTGTGTCAGATTCGTTTTTGCGTTCCTCGACGGTAATCGTGCTTGCGAAGCACCCGATTTCCGAAATCCACTACGTCGTGTAGAAGGCACCGAGAATCACACCGAATGCGACGTGCGCGACGACGATCGAGAGCGGCGTTCGGTAACCGTAGTTCAGACCGAAAAATCCCGGCGGCTCGAGCTGGCGGACCACCGTCGGGCCGCGCGTCTCGCTCGCCATTCGCGGATGCAGGCCCGGCATGGTCGGTAAACCGGCACCAAGCACGAACGCAGCGTGCACGAGCCCGATCGCGGCGCCCTTCCACCACGTAGCTCCACCCCACGCGTGGAATGCGAACACGTAGACGAGCGAGAACAGCCAGCCGTTGATCACGTGGAGCAAGACGCCAAGCAACTTCGCGCGATCGCGATCGGCGGTGACCATCGTGCCGAGCAGGTACGGAATGTTCATGCGTGTGAGCCCGATGCCCTGGCTCGATGCCATCAGCGTCGTCATCACGATCGTGCTCGCGAAGCCCCAGACCAACCAGCTGCTCCAATTCATAGCCGCACCTCGCGTTCGCAGGCCACCGCACGCGCGGGACGCGCACCGCACGCCTCCTCGAGCGACAACGCTGCACTGATCAAGCCGACGTGGGTGTACGCCTGCGGGAAGTTGCCGAGTGGCTCGCGCGTGATCGGATCGACCTCCTCGGCCATGAGGCCGACGTCGTTCGCGTAGCGGCACGCCGCGTCGAACAACCGGCGCGCCTCGCGCAACGTGCCACCGCCCATCGCGAGGTGCTCGACCGCCCAGAAGCTGCAGATCCAGAACGCGCCTTCGCTGCTGCGCAGACTGTCCTCGTAGCGATAGAACAACCCGGCGGCGGCGCCGAGCCGCTCGCAGATCCGTGCGTAGGTCGACCGCATGCGTCCAGACCTCGCGGGATGAAACCCGTACCAGCTCATCAGCAGTACGTTCGCGTCGAGCTCGCGATTGCCGTACGCCGACGTGTAACAGCCGAGCTCGTCGTTCCACGCATTGGTCTCGACGTCGCGTCGGATCGCATCGCGATGCAACACGAGCTTGTCGACATCGACGCGCTCGATGACGCCGCGCTCGCCCAAGCCGAGCAAGCGATCGAGTGCGACCCAGCACAACACGCGCGAGTGCGTGCGGTGCTCGGCGCGACCGCGCGGCTCCCACATCCCTTGATCGGCGAGCTGCCAGTGGTCGCAGACGTAGTCTCCGAAGCTGCACAGCAGCTGCTGGGTTTCGCGGTCGAGCCGGCCAACAACTTCCGCGAGCTGCGCCGTCGCGTCGATCACTTCGCCGTACATATCCAGCTGCAGTTGCGCTGCGGCTGCGTTGCCAACGCGCACCGGGCGCGATCCTGCGAACCCCGCGACGCCGGCAAGCTCGCGCTCGCGTGGCGGCTTGTTGCCGTAGACGTCGTAGATCACGCCGAGCTGCGGGCTCGTCAGCCGCGTGGTGTGGAGCAGCCAGCTGCAGAACGCCGATGCCTCGTCGACGTAGCCGAGGCTGAGCAGCGCGCGCGCGGTAAACGAAGCGTCGCGCAGCCAGCAGTAGCGATAGTCCCAGTTCATGCCGGCGCCGATTCGCTCGGGGATCGATGTCGTCGGCGCCGCAATGATCGCACCCGATGGCGCAAACCCCATCAGCTTGATCGCGAGCGCGCTGCGCATCACCCGATCGCGGACGGGGCCGGCGTAGCTGGCCTGCGCCGCCCAGTCGTGCCACCAGCCGGCGGACTGCACGATCCGCGCGCGCGCGTGGTCGCCGAGTGGCAGCAGCACCGCGGGTCCTTCGTCGAACGTGAGCGAGAAGCTGACCGCTTCGCCCGCGCGCAGCGTGAACCGCGTGCGGCCGTTGAATGCGACCGCGACATCGCCGCGTAGTGACAGCAGGCGATTGCCGATCTGCCAGCGCAGGCCGAGCGTGCGATGCACGACCGCGGGTACAGACTCGAAGTGCGGCCGCGGATCGATCGCGAGCATGACCTCGACCTCACCGCGCTCGCAGCGGATGTTGCGCAACAGCTCGTGATCGGGCACGAGCGCCTTGTCTTGCTCGCGCGCGATCGTCATCAGATCGGTGAGCACGAGCGTGCCGGTGCTCGTCTCGAACCGCGTCTCGAGCACGTTGGTGTCGTCGACATAGCGGCGGGTGACCTTCGCGGGATCCACCGGCTCGATTCGCCAGCTGCCGCCGTCGGGATCGAGCACCGCGGCGAAGATCGGCGGGCTGTCGAACCGCGGCCAGCACAGCCAGTCGATCGATCCGGCATTCGACACCAGCGCCGCCGAGCGACCATCACCGATCAGCGCGTAGTCGTTGATCCTCATCGCAGCCTCCGCGCGAGCAACAGCGCGCCTGCGAGGCCGAGCACGGCCGCAACGGCGCCGCGATGCATGCGCAGCCACAGCTCGACGCTGCGCTCCGTCGCGCGATCGTCGAAGTCGCCGTGTGCGCCGCGATCGCCGGGCAGTGGTGCATCGACGTTGTCGAGCCACGTCGGCGGCAGCTCCCGCGTGACCTGACCGGCATAGGCCCGCTTCGCGAGGTAACGATCGAGCAGACCGGCAAACAGGCGCTGGCCGAGGATCGCTTTGAACGTCGGCCACCCGACCCACAGCTCGCGAGTCGGATGCTCGATCACGTGGCTCACCGCGCGCGCGATCACCTCGGGCTGATAGATCGGTGGCACCGGCTGCGCGTGCTTGCCGAGCCGGTTGCGCACGACATCGAACTGCGGCGTGTTGACCGCCGGCAGCTGCACCATGCAGATCTCGATCGCGCATTTGTCGTGGATCAGCTCGCTGCGCAGCGAATCGGTGAAGCCGCGCACCGCCGACTTCGCCGCGCAGTACGCGCTCTGCAGCGGAATCGAGCGATATGCGAGCGCGGATCCGATCTGGATGATCGTGCCCGCGTTGCGAGGCCTCATGTGGCGCAGCGCCGCGCACGTGCCGTAGACGTAGCCGAGGTACGTGACGTCGGTGACGCGACGATATTCGTCCGCGGTCATCTCTACGACGGGCGAGAACACCGACACCATCGCGTTGTTGATCCACACGTCGATGTGTCCCCAACGCTGCACCACCGCGTCGGCCGCGGCATCGACCGCTCCGGGGTTCGCGACGTCGAGTGGAAGCACGAGCGGTTCGCCGCCCGCCGCACTCACCTCCTCGGCCGCTGCGCCGAGCCCGTCGATGCCGCGCGCGACGAGGCCGATACGCGCACGCTGCGCCGCCAGCTCGCGCACGATCGCGCGTCCCACGCCCTGCGAAGCCCCCGTGACGACAACGACCAGCGGATCTCGTTGCACGGACATACCAGCAAACCTTGCAAGCAGAGGTCCCGCTGCGCTGGCACGCACGTCGCACCACGAAGAATCATGAGCGTACAAACTCAACTCACACGCGGACGCGGTGCGAGTCTTTCTGCCCGCCGTCGCATCGCGACGATCGCCGCGGGGCTAGCCGCCGATTTC
>DATDCH010000167.1:0-2856 GCA_036524455.1 Kofleriaceae bacterium
ATCGCCGGCGAAGATCGCGGCTTCGTCGCCGCCGGTCCCGGCACGCACCTCGAGAAACAGGTTCGCGTCGTCGTCGGGATCCTTCGGAACGAGGTGCTTGAGCAGCCGCCCTTCGAGCTCGGTACGTCGCTCGACGAGCACCTTGTGCTCATCGTCGGCAAGAGCGCGCATATCGAGATCGGAGCTCGCCCGCAGCTCCTCGGCCGAGGTCAGGTCGTCCTCTAAGACGCGGTAGTCGTTGAAATCGCGAGTGACCTCGTCGAGCCTCGCATACTCTTTCGACAGCTCGCGGAACCGATCCTTGTCGGAAATCGTGGCCCCGTCGCCGAGCAAGCGGGCGACCTCCTCGTGCCGCTCGACCAACTCCATGAGCTTGGTACGCAGCGACTCCTTCACTTGCTGGCCGTTACGATGGGCGGCAACAGGCGTTGCTCCGCCGGGATCGACAGGCCGTACTTATCGAGCGCGCGCTTCATGCGCTCGAGCAGGTCGCTGCGCACGTTGGGGTAGTCCGCGCTGGCCACCCACACGCGAACGGCCAGCGTCACCGCCGTCAGCAGCACGTCTTGAACGGCGACCTCCGGCACGGGGTGCTTCGCGATTCGCGTCTCGGCTGCGACGATGGCCTCGATGACCGACTTCGCCTGTGGGATGTCGGCGTCGTAGCCGATCGCGATCGTGAGATCGACGCGCCGCGTGCTTTCGGCGTTGTAGTTCGTGATCGCGCCGGCGTAGATGAGGCTGTTCGGTACGGTGATGACGCGGTTATCGGGCGTCTTCAACACCACGTTGAAGATGCCGATGCTCTCGACCACTCCGCTAACGCCAGCCGCATCGATTTGATCGCCCACCTGGAATGGCCGAAAAAATACGAGCATCACGCCCGACGAGAAATTGCTCAGCGAATCCTTGAGTGCCAAACCGACCGCGAGGCCCGCCGCGCCGAGGATGGCGAGGAAATTCGTCGTCGGGACGCCGAGCGCAGAGAACGCCGTCAGTACCAGGAAGATCAGCAACACCATGTACAGCAGGTTGCCGAGGAACCGGGTCAGCGTGTCGTCCACGCCGACGCGGCGCATCGAGCGCGTGGCCCACCCTGTAAGCCCGCGCAGGACCCAACGGCCGATGACGAAAATCGCTAGGGCGGCGAGCACCCGACCGCTCCAGGCCATCGCGACCTCGCCCACGACCCGCGGGTCGAGCCACGTCGAAAGCAATGCTTGTAGGTCCTCCATGCCGCGAATTGTGTTGGATTATTCGGTCGGCGGCTAGGTTATATTGGCTGGATGAAGCGCAGCCGCTGGTTGTTACCTGTCGTGCTCGTCGCCGCGTGTGCGAGCGCACCCACGGTCGATGGCCCCTACGCCCAAGTCGACGTGGACTCGCACCTGTTGCTCGGCGACATCGCGCTCGAGCGCCAAGACTTGCAGACCGCCGCGAGCGAGTTTCTCACGGCGGCCATGCTGTCCGACGAGCCGGGACCGGCCGAGCGTGCGACTCGCATCGCCCACGAGCTCGAGCTGACGGAGCAAGGATTGACGGCCGGGAAGCGTTGGCGAGAGCTCGCGCCGACCGACGAGCGGCCTGCCTATTATCTCGGCGTCTTCGAGATGCGCGCGAACCGACTGCCGCGCGCGATAGCCGAGTTCGAAACGTTCATGCGCTCGCTCGGCGATCCGCGAAGGGGTTTTGTCTTCGTGCTCGACGCGCTCGCCGACGAACCGTTCCCGGCGACGGCGACCGCGATCATGCGCGCGCTGAACGAGACGTTTCCGAACATCCCCACCGGGCAATACTCGCTCGCTCGGCTGGCGCTGCGGTCGGGCGACTTCGAGCTCGCGTTGACGAACGCCGATGCGGCCAGACAATCGAACGCCGACTGGACCGAGGCGCAGCTCCTGTATGCGCGCACGCTGCTCGTGACGGGCCGCACCGACGACAGCCTTGCGATCGCGGCCGAGCTCGCTGCACGGCACGACGAAGTCGAAGTGCAGCTCCAGTACGCCGAGCTATTGCTCTCGGCGGGTCGGCCGCGCGAAGCCGAAACGCGCTTGAACCAGATCCTCGCGACGAACCCCGGCTTGCCCGAGGCGACTCGCGCGCTCGCGTTCCTCGCCATGACCGAGCAGCGCGTCGACGACGCCAAGCGTTACTTCAACGATCTGCGCGGCGAGCCCAGCTATCGCAGTGAATCGTTCTACTACCTCGGCCGTCTCGCCGAAACGGAGCGCGACTTCCTCCAGGCGACACGCTCGTACGCGCGCGTGATCGACGGCACGCACGCCGTCGAGGCGCAGCTGCGCACGGCACGAATCCTGTACGGCGAGCAGAACGATCGCGACGGCGCCGTGCAGCATCTGCGCGACTTCGGCACCGCGAACCCGCGGTTCGCCACCGATATGCTCGTCGCACAAGCTCAGCTGCTGCTGCAGATGGAGCAGCCCGAGGAAGCGATGCGCGTCCTCGACGAAGCTCTTGTTTCCACACCCGACGATCCCGCATTGCATCTCGCGCACGCGCAGCTCTACGTCATTCGCGTCCAAGGCGTCATCGACCGCGGCGCGCTCGACGAAGCCGAGACACTGCTCAACGAAGGCCTGGCCCGCTACCCCGACAACAGCTCGCTGCGTTACACGCTCGCGCTGCTGTACGAGGATCAAGACCGAAATCGCAAGGCACTCGGTGTGCTCGAGTCGCTGGCCGAGGACAATCCCGACGACGCGGCGATCTTGAACGCCTACGGCTACCTCCTGACCGACCAGTTCGATCGCCACGAGGAGGCGCGTGACTACATCGAACGCGCGCTCGCGCTGAACCCCGACAGCCCGGCCATCATCGATAGCATGGGCTGGGTGC
>DATDCH010000168.1:0-3729 GCA_036524455.1 Kofleriaceae bacterium
CGATCCCGGTCGTCAAGTGCGAGGGCGGCGGCGAGCCGTTTAGCGTTGCCGATGCAGAGCCCGAGCGCCGCGCGACGGTGCAGCTCGAAGAGACGTCGATGACGATCACGCCGACGTTGCCGACCGACTTCGCCGATCGCATCGTCGGTCATCACACGTGCGTGATGCGCCAGGCCGGCGCGATCGACGCGCTCGAGCAAGGGCGCTTGCGCATCCTGTGGGTGCTGATCGGCACCGGCGTGCTGCTGATGGTCGGCCTCGCGCTCTACGGCATCAAGATGACCCACCGCGTGGCGGGCCCGCTGTTCAAGGTCAGCCTCTACTTCGCGAAGATGCGCGACGGTCGCCTCGACAAGGTCTACAACCTGCGCAAAGGCGATCAGCTCGTCGACTTCTACGAGCACTTCAAGCTGGCGCACGCGGGCGTCGTGCACATGGAGAAGGACGACATCGAGCACATCAAGGCCACCATCGCAGCGGCGGAAGCGGCGGGCATCGGCGATCACGCGTCGATCACCGAGCTGAAGACGCTGCTCTCGCGCAAGGAGAAGTCCCTTGAGTGACGTACCCAGCGCAACGGTGGTCAAAGACGGCAAGCTCGGCGGCGACGTGCCGAAGGGCGAAGGCGGCGGCGGTGGCGGCAAGCAGCGCACGCCGTACAAGCGCAAGATGGCGAACTACCTGCTCGACAAGCGGTTGCAGCTCCGTTACGTCCTGCTCGTCACCATCCTGTCGGGCGTGATCAGCGGCTCGCTCGGCTACATGATCTACCAGCAGGCTCACGCCGCCTCCGAATCGATCGAGCGCGATCTCGCGACGCTCACCGAGGACGACGAGAGCTGGCGGGCGCTGCGCCAGCAGGTCGAGGCGCGCTACGAGGCGGAAGATCGCGCGCTCGTCTATACGATGGTCGGCGTCGGCGCTGGCCTCGTCATCATCCTGTCGCTCTACCTCGTGCTGATGACGCACAAGGTGGCCGGCCCGCTCTACAAGATCTCGATGTACTTCGATCGGATGGCGGGGCACCGACTCGGCAACGTCACAGCATTACGACGCGGCGACATGCTGCAAGACTTCTTCGGCAACTTCAGAGAAATGCACGAAGCGGTACGAACACGCATGCAGTCCGACGTGATCACGATGGAGAGCGCAGCGGTTGCGCTGCGTGCGAAGGCGACAGCCGACAGCAAGCCAGAGCTCGTCGAGGCGCTCGATTCGCTCGACAAGCACCTGACCGCGCGCAAGAAGCAGCTGCTGTAACCGCGCGCGCAGGCGATTGCAGTAACATCGCCTCGTGACGGCGCTGCTCGAGCTCGGCGATCGCTATTGGGCGTTGGGCTTGCCAGCCGCGGCGAAGAGCGCGCTCGTGCGTGCGCTCGCAGCGAGCAGTGATGTCACGCCTGCGCTGCGGCTGACGCAGATCGCGCTCGCACAAGGCGACCTGGACGGCGCGCGCACGTACGCGAGTGAAGCCGCGAAGCGCGAGCCCGGACCGGCGACAAAGATCCTGCTCGCACGCGCGCAACTCGCGGCGGGTGAAGTGGCAGCGGCGCGGATGTCGCTGGCGGCGGCACTCGACGCGCCAAAGCTCCGGCCCTGGGATCGCGCGCGCGCGCACCTCGAGCTATCGCGCGCAGCCGACTCGCAGGGTGACGCGAACGGCGCGGCGGCGCAGGCGGCGGCAGCATTCGAGGCGGCGCTGACCGCCGTCCAAAAAGAACCGGCGGAGCTTGGTCTCAGCGAGGAGATCACGGCAGCCGTGGTCGCACAGGGCCGTGGCGACGACGCGATGACGAGCCTCGAGACGGTGCGCGGCACGCCGGGCTATCAGCTGTGTCTCGCGCTCGTGCTCGCAGCGCGGCAGGCGGCGGGCGATGCGAAAGTCACCGACACGATGGTCGAGGACGCGCTCGGTGCGGCCGAGACCGAGCAGAAGCAAGCGGGCCACGCGGTGTCGGCGCTCGGGCTGCGCAGGCTCGAGCGGCGCGCGCGCAAGGTCGCGAACGCCGATCGTGCAGAGCTGATCGCGGAGATCGAAGGCGTCGCGCATGCGGTCGCCGGCACCGAGCTCGCCGCCGTCGATCGTGCGCGACTTCACTTCTTGCGCGCGGGCCTGTGCGAGGACGAGCCGGATACGCGCGATCGCGCCGAAGAGGCGTATCGCAAAGGTCTCACGTTCCAGCCCGGCAACACCGCGGCGGCATGCCGGCTCGCGCTGCTCGTGCTCGATCGCGGTGACCACGCGGGCGCACTCGCCGAGATCGAACGGGCGCTGCGCATCGACGCGAGTCACGGCATGGCGTGGCGCAATGCCGCGCGGATGCTCGACGCGCAGTCGCCGAGCCTCGGCGTCGTGGTCGAGAGATTGCTCGACGCGGCAAACCCGGGCGCAGGCTCGGCCGCTGCCGGCGTGGCACCGCGGCTCGTGACCGCGACGGCGGAGGTCGCGCGCCACGACGTGCTCGCCGGCGTGTACGCGCACGGCCATCGCGTGAAGAATCTGCTCGGCATCATCGGCGCACGCACGCGCAGCGCGCGCAAGCTCGCGGGCGAGGGCGAGGTGCACGATCGGTTGCGCGATCTCGAGAAAGACGTCACCGCGCTCTACGAGGAGTGGGCGCTGTACCTGCGGTCGATGCAGGCGCCGACGCCGACCGTCGAGCTGGTACCGCTGCCGCCGCTGCTCCACGAGGTCGTCGTGTCGGCGCAGGCGCGCACGCAACAGGTATCGATCACGCTGGAGCACACCGCGGCGCTGCCCGACGTGCGAGGCGATCGCATGCTCCTGCGCGAGGCGCTGCTCAACGTCGTGTCGAACGCGGCGGAGGCGTGCGCGTCCCAGGGCGCCACACCCGGCGACGTCGTCATCAAGGTGCGCTCGATCGCGGGACCGGCTGCGAGCGCGGCGCCGATTATCGAGGTCGTCGTCGCGGACTCCGGCCCGGGCATTCCGCGCGCGCACCTGGGCCGGCTGTTCGTGCCGGGCTTCACGACGAAGGAGACCGGCTCGGGCGTCGGGCTCGCGATCGCCGAGCGCGTGATCTCGGCGCACCACGGTCGGATCACGATCGACTCGGAGGAGGGCCGCGGCACGACGATCACGATCACGTTGCCAACGGACAAGGCCGGGCTCGCGGTATTGCCGAGATGGACGAGCGCGGAGCGCACGTGAGCGGCGCGACCAACGAAGTCCGCGTGATCGACGACGACGACAGCATCGCGGGCAACGTCGTGCGCAACTACCTCGATCACGAACCCGAGCTCTCAGCGCGGCTGGCCGAGACCCGGATTCCGGTCGTCGTGTTTGCGCCCGCCGACGTCCGCTACGACACGGAGCTCACGCCCGGCTACTTCGAGCGCGTGCAGGCGGCACTGACGGCTGCCGTCGCGAACCACGGGCGCGGCCTCTACGTCGCGAGCGTGCATGCCGGGCCGCTCGTTCGCGCGCCCAAGCCGCTGCCTCGGCTCGAAGGCGCCGGCGGTGCGTTCGTGGGCTACTTCGCCGTCGGCGAGGGTGGCGCCGTTTTCATCCAGCCGAGCGGCACGCTAGGCAGTGATCCCGCGTTGTTCGACAAGGCCATCAGCGCGATGATGGCGAGGCAGCGATGATCGGAACGATTGTTTGCGTCGACGATCAGGCCGAGGTTCGCCGGCTGCTCGGCGACGTGTTTCGCGCGAAGGGCGGTAACGTCGTCAGCTTCGACGACGGCGAAGATGCGATCGCGTGGC
>DATDCH010000169.1:0-8365 GCA_036524455.1 Kofleriaceae bacterium
CTTCTTGACGCGCTCGAGCGGCTGCACGCGCGTCGGCTCGCCGGGCAGCGGCCGCACGGGCACCGGCGTCGGGTACTGCTTCTGCGTGCCGTCGCCGAGCTGGCCCCACTCGTTCTTGCCCCAGCACTCGACCGTCGCGTCAGTCTTCAGCGCGCACGCGTGATCGAAGGCGATGCCGATCCACGCGACGTTCGTCAGCGACGCCGGCAACTTCTCGGGGCCGCGGAACGTCGAGCAAGTCGGCGTGTGCGCCGCGTCGGTCGTGCAGACCTCGAACGCCTCGGCACCGCAGTGCAGGGCGGTGGCTTGCTCGGCGCCGGCGAGCGGCAGTGACTTCTCGCCGTAGTGCGTGCCCCAGCACGCGACGCCGCCGGCCCGCAGGCGTGCGCACATGCCGGTCGTGCTCGCGCAGAGCTCGGCGGCGGGCGCGAGGTTCTTCACCTTGCGCGGCGTCGGCTCGCGTTGCTGTTCGATCTTGTCTTTCCACGCGCCGCGCGCGGCGCTCGAATCTCCCCAGCACATCACGCCGCCATCGCCGCGTAGCACGCACGTGTGGCTGCTGCCGGTCACGAGCTGCGTGACGTTGCCGAGCGACTGCGAGACCGTGACGCGAACGGCGTCGCGGCCGGGACCGAGCTCGCCGCTGAAGTTGGAGCCCCAGCACGTGACGGTGCCACCCTTGCGCAGCACGCACGTGTGCCGGCCGCCCGCGACGATCGCGACGCCGCCGGTGATGCCGGGCACCTTGAACGGTTTCGCGACGAAGTTGCCGCCCTTCATGTCGCCGCACTGGCCGACGTCGTTCTGGCCGAAGCAGCGCACGGTGCCGTCTTCGACGAGCGCGCAGAAGTGACTCTCGCCGACGGCGACGTCGATCGCGCGTTTGCCGGCGCGCGCCGGCATGCGATCGGGGATGGCGGGCTTGATCGACGCGGTTTCGATCATCGCGAGCGGCTTGACCGTGGTGAGGATCGTGGTGAGGCTCGGGCTGCGCAGGTTGTAGGCGGTGCCGCAGATCATCTTCTTCGCCGCGCGATCCCAGACGAAGATGCGGCCGATTTCCTGATCGCCGCCGCGGACCTCCGTGACCACGATCGTTTCGTAGCCGGTGCCCGGGTTGCCTCGCGTCGGCGGTGCGTTGTCGATCATCGCGACCTCGATCGCGGTGACGTCGGGTGAGGTGTCGTGGCGCGGAAGCGCGACGGGGCAGGGCTGGGTGGTCGCTTTGTAGTCGAACGGCGCGGTGCGAATCGCGGCGTTGCGCTCTTGCGCCGCCACGTTGGGGTCGGCGCGCGGTCTCGACGGTTCCGCCGCCGGAGCTGCGGCCGGCGTACGCCGACGTGGCTCATCATCGCACCCGGCGACGACCGCGAGCAGCATGAGGACGCGAAGCATCGCGCGCGACCGTACTACGGCGTAGGATCGAACAATGAGGGCAGTAGGGGCGATTTGCGTGCTCGGTGTCTTGGCGTGGTCGTCGGCAGCGGTCGCCGAGACGGAGCTCAAGAACGACGGCTTCGTGACGAACGGAACGGCCGGCTTCCAGGGCGGCTTTCACAATAACGAGATCGGTGCGTCTCGCTTTGTCGCACCGGCCGCGGGTCGCCAGCTGCTCAAGGTTCAGCTGCTGTTCGGCGGCGCGACGGCGCAGCGAACGATCACGCTCAAGGTGTGGGACGACACCGCCGGTGGCAACGCACCGGGCGGAGAGCTCTATACCGGCGACTTTCAGATGACGGGGTCCGACTCGGCGATGCAGGAGATCAACCTCGTCGTCGACAACGTGATCGTGCCCGCGCAGTTTCGCGTCGGCATCTTGATGCAGTGTTCGGTCGATCCGTGCGGCTACCCGTCGATCGCCCGCGACGCCGACGGATTGAACGCGCCCGACAAGAACTACCTGATGGAGAGCTCGCTCGGCTGGCAACGGTCAGCGACGTTCGGCCTCAATGGCGATTGGATCATCCGCGCGTTCATCACCGATGGCGGCGGCGCGACCAGCGATGGCGGCGTCGACGCCGGTGTCACCGGTGGGGCGTGCAATGGCAATGCAGAGTGCCCCGGTGGGCAGTTCTGCGATCTCGCGAATCACGCGTGTACGTTCGAGTGCCGCTCGGCGGAGGACTGCGGTGGCGGCACGTGCAACAGCCTCGGCATGTGCGTGGGCGGCGGCGACCGTGACGCGAGCGGGTGCTGCCGAGTCGAATCGAACGGCGACGTGGGTGTGTGGGTCGTGCTCGGAGTCGGCGTGCTGCTCGTGATCGTGCGGCGCAGACGATCATGAAGTGGTTGCTCGCCGCCGCGTTGATCATCGCGCGCACGGCCGAAGCGTCGAGCGTCGTCGAGCTCGATGGCAACGAGCTCTATGCGGGAGCCGAACGCGTCGTCGAGGGGACCGTGGTCGCGCGCACCGTGACCTGGGACGCCACCCGCACCGGGCTCGAGACGCACGCGTGGATCGAGGTCAGCGCGACGCTCAAGGGCGCGAAGGCGGGGCTCGTCGAGATCGTCGTGCCGGGCGGAGAGCTCGACGGAGGCAGGCACGTGATCGTCGGGATGCCGGTGGTCAACGTCGGCGACCAGGCCCGCTGGTACCTGGCGCCACGTCGCGGAGGCGGGTTGCGAGTGTATGGCTGGGCGCAGGGCATGTGGCCGGCGCGCACGACCGCTGGCGTCACGACGTTCGCGCCGTCGCCGCTTCGGGCCGAGCATGCGACGACCGCCAAGCAGTTCACGACGAACGGCATGGTGTGGCCGGCGTCGAGGATCCCGGTGCCGTACCTGATCCACACCGCCGGCAGTCAGGACCTCACGCTTCCTCAGGTCACCGCGGCGTTCGATGCGGCGTTCGCGATCTGGGAGGCGGTGCCGTGCGCGTCGCTTGGCTTCACGAACGCCGGCACGACGAACCTCGGGATGGCGATCGATGGCGAGAACATCATGTTGTTCATCGAGAGCGGCTGGATGTACGGCGCCGAGTCCGCGGCCGCGACCTCGCTGTGGATCATCGACGGTCAGCAAACCGCCGATATCGCAGTCAACGGCGAGCACTTCACGTGGGCGAACGGCCCGCCGGGATCGGGCGTGCAGACGAACCTGCTCGATCTTCAAGCCGTGATGACGCACGAAATCGGTCACTTCAGCGGGCTCGGTCATTCGATGCGCGCGTACGACACGATGTACTACTCGTGGAAGCCATGGCCTGGGCAGCGCACGCTGTCGATCGACGACAAGCTCGGGCTGTGCTCGGTCTATGGCACCGCCGGTAGCGAGTGCCCGGCGCCCGCGTGCCCGACCGACGAGACCTGCGCGACCCATCCGCTCGGCATGCTGTGCACGGGCACGCCGGACCCCGTCGGCGCCGCCTGCAATTACGATCGCGTCGAGTGCGACGAGTTTTGTCTGTTCACCGATCCCAGCCTGGGCAGCGGGTATTGCTCGAAGTTCTGCACGACCCACCAGGACTGTCCGCCCACGCACCACTGCGACGAGGCATCGGCCGGGAGCATGACAGTGAAGGTGTGTTTTTCCGGTCCGCCACCTGCGCCGGATGCGGGGGTCGGACCATGCAGCTCCGACGAGAGCTGCCCGCAGTTGCAACATTGCGATGTCACGAACGGCGCGTGCACGTTCGACTGCCGTAACAGCGAGGATTGCGGCGCTGGCTCGACGTGCGATGGCCGTGGCTATTGTGTCGCGCTTGGTAGCGATGGCGGTGGATGCGGATGCCGCGGCGCTAGCGGCGCGACGGCGTGGTTCGGTATGCTGGTGCTGGGATTGTTGTTGCGCCGTCGACAGCACTAACGAGGCATGCCGGTTTATCTCGAGCACTCAGGTTACAGCGTCGAGCTGCCGATGGGCGAGACCGTATTCGGTCGTGATGCGACCTGCAGCGTGCGCATGCAGAGTACGAGTGTGTCGCGACGCCATATGCGGTTCGTGCGTCGCACGGACGTCGTCGTCGTCGAGGATCTCGGCAGCACGAATGGCACGCTGCTCAACGGCGAGGCGATCAGACGGCCGGCACTGCTCAAAGACAGCGACGAGATCGAAGTTGGCGGTCGAACGTTTCGCGTTCGCTTCGTCGACGACAACGTGATGCAGCAGTCGACACGCCGGATGGCGCGACTCTCCGACTTCACGAAGGTCGCGGGCGGTGGTCTGGCGGACGGAAGTCGAACGACCACGAAAGATGATCGCCGGCGATCGACACGCCGCGATGCCGTGATGCGCGTCGTCTATACGAGCTCCGAGCTCGAGATCGAAGCCACGACGCGCGACCTCAGTCGCTTCGGCGTGTTCATCTGCACCGAGGTGCTCGAGCCGATCGAGACGAAGTGCACGATGACGGTCCAGGTGACCGGCGCCGAGCCGATCCGGATCCAAGGTGTGGTGAAGCGCGTCGTCGAGCGTGAAACGCAGGGAACGCCGGCAGGGCTCGCGGTCGAGTTCATCAACCTCGGCGCGCGCGAGCGGCGCTGGATCGAGAGTGCGGTGTCGTTTCTCGACGACACCGACGTGTTGGATCGAGTCGAGGATCCGTGACCGACGACGATCAGGCGACGGACCAAGAGCCTGATGTCACCAAGCGCGAGGGAGTCGCACGCCGGCCTGCGCCGAAAAACGAGAAGCTCGCACGTGGCACGTCGGTCGGCCGTTACATGCTGCTCGACATCGTTGGCGAAGGTGGCATGGGCATCGTCTACGCTGCGTACGATCCCGAGCTCGATCGCAGAGTCGCGATCAAACTGTTGCAGGCGATGCCAGCCGGCGATTCGACGGGCGGTAGCGATCAAGCATGGCTGCTGCGCGAGGCGCAGGCGATGGCGAGGCTGTCGCATCCAAACGTGATCGCGGTCCACGATGTCGGCTTGTTGTCGGGTGACCGTGTGTTCGTCGCGATGGAGCTCGTCGATGGCATGACGCTGCGTGCCTGGCTCAAGGAGAACAAGCGGACGTGGCAAGAGGTCGTGCACGTGATGGCCGCGGCCGGCAACGGACTTGCTGCGGCGCATGCAGCGGGCCTCGTGCATCGTGACTTCAAGCCCGACAACGTGCTCATCGGTCGCGACGGCCGCGTGCGTGTGATGGATTTCGGGCTCGCGCGGCTACAGGCCGAGGAGTCGCTCACGTCGCGGATCTCGGACTCGAACATCGAGGCGCGCAGTCCATTGTCGGCGAATCTTACGCTCGCTGGCTCGGTGGTCGGAACGCCGGCGTATATCGCACCAGAGCTCCGGCAAGGCCAAGCGGCCGGCGCGCGCAGCGATCAATTCTCGTTCGGCATCGCCCTGTACGAAGCGCTCTATCGCGTGCGGCCGTTCAAGAGCGAAGACCTCAAAGAGGGCACCAACCTGCCGCGACCCAAGCCGCCCCAGGGCACCGGCATACCGGCGCGGATCGAGCGCGCGGTGTTGCGTGCGCTCGCGTTCGATCCCGAGGACCGGTTCGCGAACATGCAGGCGCTCACCGCGGAGCTCGCGACCGATCCGAAGACGACGCGGCGCACGGTGGTCATCGCATCAGCTATCGCGGTTGCCGGCGCCGGTGCACTTACGCTGGCGCTGCTGACCGGGTCAGGCGATCGCCCGTGCAGTGGCGTCGAGCGCCGGCTCAACGGGGTGTGGAATGCCACGACCAAGCGCGACGTCCGCGCGGCATTCGTCGCGACCAAGCTCCCGCTCGCGACGCGCATCTTCGACTCGGTCGAGCTCGCGCTCGATCGCTACGCGAAGGAGTGGACCGTTGCCGTCGTCGAGAGTTGCGAAGCGACGAGGATCCGCGGCGAACAAACCGAAGAGGTGCTGTCGCTGCGCCAGGACTGCCTCGATCAGCGGCTCGAGGAATTGCGCGCGTTCACGCAACTGCTCGCGAAGCCCGACGAGACGATCGTCGAGAAGTCCGGTGCAGCAGCACTGGCGCTCGAATCGATCCGAAAATGCGCCAACGTTGCAGAGCTGCGCGCGCCGGGCCAACCGCCGGCCGAAGCACGCGCGAAGGTCGAGGCCGTGATCGGCGAGCTGTCTGCCGCGAAGGCCGGTCTCATCACCGCCAAGCTGGGCACCTCGATCAATCGTGCGCAGGCAGCCGCGGACGCTGCCAAGGCGATCCCGTTCATGTCGCTCGAGGCGGAGGCGCGGCTCGTACTCGGGCTCGCTCAGTACTACGTCGGTAACCCGATAGATGCCGAGGTCAACCTCGAATCTGCAACCTGGTTGGGCGTGCGCGCGCGGCGCGACGACGTGGTGATTCAAGCGGCACTGGGGCAGGCGCTCATCGCAGCCGAAAGCCAGGATCGCGTGCGCGAAGCCAAGGTGTGGTTCGAGCTCGGCGACGCCGCCGCAGCGCGCACCGGGTTTGCGGCGCACGAGCTGCGTCGCTTGGAGGTCAAGGGCATCATCGCCGGTCACCAGAACGATCGACCGACCGCGATCGCTGCGCACCAGCAAGCGCTGGCGACGGCGATTCGCATGTGGGGACCGGATGCGCCGCTCGTCGGCAACGACGAGCAGTTGCTCGCAGCGACGCTGCTCAAGGCCGAGGACTACACGGGCGCGCTTCCGCATTACGAGCGCGCGCTCGTGCTGATGGAAAAGACGCTCGGACCGGTGCATCCCGACCTCGCGCCGATCTTGAACGGACTCGCGAGCTGCTACCACCTCGCCGGCAAACGCGACCAGGCGAAGGTCACGTTCGAGCGCGCGCTCGCGATCCAGGAACAGATGTTCGGCAGCGACAGCTTGAACTTGGTGCCGACGCTGAACAACAACGCCGAGCTGCTGCGCGACGAGGGCGACGCTGTGCTCGGGTTGCCGATGATCGAGCGCGCGAAGGTGATCGCCGAGAAAACCGTCGGCAAGCGCCATCCGTTCTGGCACAACGTCGCGACCACGCACGCGGAGCTGTTCACGGTCGCCAAGCGCTTCGACGACGCACGCAAGCAATTCGACGAAGTGCTCGAGATCGAAGAGCGCGCCCGTTCGGCGTACAAGCCATACACGCTGCATGCGCGAGCAAAGCTGGCGCTCGCCGAGAAGAAGTGGCTGGAAGCCGCGTCGTTCGCCGAGCGCTCGATCGCTGCGTACGAGGCGTCGACGGGCGCCGAGTCGCTCGAGCTGTGGCGCCCGCTCGCGTCGCTCGCGCAGGCACGGCACGCGCTCGGCAAGACCGATGAAGCGCGCAAGCTCTACGCGCGCGCAGTCGCGACCGCCGAGAAGGCCAAGGTCCGCGACAAGGAGCTTGCCGTGCTGCGCGACGCGATCGCCAAGCTGTCGCCCGATTAGCGCGAGCACTCGAAGCATCGCGCGCCGGCCGTAGGCTAAGATCCGACGATGCGACCAGGGATCGGGGTGCTGCTCGTGCTCGTCGGCTGTGGTTCCGGAACTGCGGCGAAGGCGGTGCGCGATGACGTGCCGAAGGCAGAACGCGCGATCACGGCCGCACCGTGCCTCGCCGGCCAGGAAGCGCAACCGTGGACGTTCGACATGGACAACACGACGCGCGGCGCGCTGTTTTCCGCGATGCGCGACGGCCTCGTGGTGGTGTCATTCGACTGCAAGGAGCTCAAGGTGATGACTCGCTGCGACGCACGCGGCGATTACCGATATGGCGCCTACCCGGTCGCGTTCGACGTGCTCGACTTCAAGGACACCGACGAGCTGAAGGCCTCGATCAGCGGCGGTGCGTTGATCGCGGCGAAGTTCGAAGCGGAGATGAAGCGTGGCGCGAAGCTGTTCATCGCGCACGGCGAGGTCGGGATGAGCACGACCACCGTGCCCGAGCTCGGTCGCGATCAGATCAAAGGGCCGAAGGCCTGCGACCAGGCGACTCACTACGTCACCGAAGTTCACTTCGGCGCGTATCAGATGAAGGCGAGCAGCGAAGCCGATGTCAAAGCAGCCGGCGATATCTTCGGCAAAGGTGGCAGCGGCGCCAGCGCGTCGAGTGCCGATTCTACGCATCGCAGCGGCAATCCGAAGGCATGCGAGAAGGGTGGCGATAACGACGCCGCGCCCGAGGGCTGCAACACGGTCGTGCGCGTGACGCTCGCGCCAATCGCGGCGGCGGGCGAGGGCATCCCCGCCGAAGCAACGCCTGCACGCGCCGAGCTGCCGCGCCCTCCGCCTGCGTGCCCGCCGGGCATGGAGCGTATCGGCATGGTGTGCCGGCGCGCGAACACCACCGCGGCGGCGCCGCGACCGCGCTCGTGTCGGCCTGGCGACGCAGAGGATTGCGCGAAGCAATGCGATGCGGGCGAGGCGCTGAGCTGCGCGTTCGCCGGCACGATCTACGAGCGCGGCACCGGCGTGAAGCCGAACCCGCAGACCGCGTTCAAGTACTACCAGCAGGCGTGCAAGGCAGGAAA
>DATDCH010000170.1:0-2505 GCA_036524455.1 Kofleriaceae bacterium
CGCATCGCACTGACCTACAACGAGAAGCGCCCCCGTGTCATCGATCCAACAAGTCCGCCTACCGAGGCGGAGTTGTTGGCCAGCGAAGCCGAGGCGGAGTTCGACTCGCCCGAGACGATCCACGCGATCGCGCGCATGCTCGCGAGCCTCGGCCACACGGTGACGCCGGTCGAAGTCGGCAAGCCGGTCGAGGCGCTCGTCGCCGAGCTGCGCCGACTCTCACCCGACCTGGTGTTCAACATGGCCGAAGGACACGCAGGAACGTTTCGCGAAGCGTTCTACCCGGCGCTGTTCGAGCACCTCGGGCTCCCGCACACCGGTAGTCCCGCGAGCGTGCTCGCGCTGTGCCTCGACAAGGCGATGGCGAAGAAGATCGTCGCCGCGGCACGCGTCCACACGCCGCGCGCACAGCTCGTGCGCCGACTCGACGAGCTGCGGCCGATGGGTGGAAAGCTGATCGTCAAGCCGAACTATGAAGGCTCGAGCAAGGGCATCACGCAAGCGAGCGTGGTCGAAGAGCCTGGAAAGCTCGCCGACACGGTCGCGGCCGCGCTCGCGCGCTATCCGGCGGGTGTGCTCGTCGAGGAATTCGTCGAGGGCATGGACGTGTCGGTCGGCTTCGTCGACGGGCTCGGCATGCTCGCGCCGATCGGCTACACGTACGCCAACGAAGGGCCGCACCAGATCTACGATCTGGCGCTCAAGCAGGGACCGCCCGAGCGCATCGCCGTGCACGTGCCCGCCAAGCTCGATGACGTGACGACGTCGCGGCTTGTCGCCGCAGCGAAGCGCGTGTTCGCGGCGCTCGGCGTGGTCGGCTACGGCCGCGCGGACTTCCGCGTCACGCCCGATGGTCACGTGCAGTTCCTCGAGCTCAACCCGCTGCCCTCACTCGCGCCTCGCGAGCGCGACTTGTACGCAGCGGCGGCGCCCCTCGGAAAAGCGCCACGCGACCTGCTCGCGTGCATCGTGACCGCCGCGGCGTAGCGGCTCGGCCACCCGCGTTACTCCCGGTCGGACAAACCCGGAGTAACGCGCTACGGTTCGCGGCGATGAAGCTCTACGGCACGATCGCGATCCATGTCCATGCCGAAGACATCCTGCGCACGCCGAAATTCTGGGACAAGCTGAAGCGCGCGTTTGGCGGTAAGCCGGACTTGCGCACCGGCCACCAGCGCGCGTCGCTCGAAGCGACCGCGATCGTCGAGGCCGCGCGCGATGCGCTGCGCAACCTCGGCGCGACCAACGCGATCTCGCTCGTCGTCGACAACACCGTGTTGTTCCACGATCGCGACGGCAAGCCCGACGACCTCGGCGACCTGTTCCTCGCGTTTCACGACAACTCCTCGGTGTTCGGCGAGGGCTTCGACGAGCTGCGACTCGCCGTCGAGCATCACGAGGCGGGCCTGCACGTCGTGATCGAGCTGCAGGCGCGTAGCGAGCACCCGAAGGGCACGCCCGCGATGCGCGTCGTGATCTCGGGCCGCATCGAAGCGCTGACGCCGCGCCCGGGCGAAGACGCCGAGGCCTACCGCAAGCGCGCCGAACCGATCGCGGGCGACACCAAGGCGCTCGAGCTCTACCGCGCGCAGTTCACCGCATTTGCCGAACGCGTGCGCAATGCGCTTGCCGCGACGATGCCGACCGCGCGCGTCGAGATCGAGAAGGCGGAGCCGCGCATCGTGCGCCCAAACCCGAACGCGAAGGACGCGGCGCCCGAGCCGCCCGACTCGCGCAACTACGATCCGTTCCTCTACTACTACCCGAGCCCGCTGTATTTCACGATGGACATGCTCATGTGGTCGGCGATGTTCTCGATGATGATGCCGCCGCACTTCACCGTCGTCGATCATCACAACCACGTGCAGGGCTACGCCGACGACCCCGGCATCCAGCAGGGACCGACGGCGTCCGAGCCCGCAGCCGGCGGCGACAACTACTGGTCGGGCGACAACGAAGCGGGTGCCGATACAGGTGCCGATGCGGGTACCGACACCGGTGCCGACGCCGGTGGCGGCTGGTGGGACGGTGATGGTGGCGGCGATTTCGGCGGCGGCGACTTCGATATTTGATTCGGCGCCGGCGGTGATTTCGGCGACGGCCGGCGGTGATGCCGGCGGTGATTTCGGCGGCAACTTCGATCTGTAAGCAGCTCGGCGATCGCGCACGCCGCCCGACGTTGGTTCGGCTCAGCCGGCAGTCGGCTGGCCGCCGCCGGGCTGGCCGCCGCCGGTGGGCTGACCACCACCGCCCATGATCTTGCTGAGGAAGTCCTGCGCCATCCCGCCGTACTTCTGCGCCGCCGCACCCGCGCCCTGGACGCCCGCCTTTTCGAGGGCCCCGCCGATGAAGTTGGCGATCCCACCGATGTCGAAGCCGCCGGTCACGTGTTCAAGCTGCGCGGCTTCCAGGGTTTCGAGCTCGTTGTTCATGCAGGGCGGTAGTGCAGCGTGCATGCCGCGCGTCCCGCGAGCCAGTTCGCGGACTTGGCGCTGTCCCCCACGC
>DATDCH010000171.1:0-6879 GCA_036524455.1 Kofleriaceae bacterium
GGTAATATTCTTTGTCCGGAAGTACTGGAGGCGTTGATGGGAGTGCTGGCGCGAGGCTCGGTGGCAGATCGCCCGTGGGGAATGACCCTCGGTGCGCTCGGCCTGCGTGGCCTCACCGGCCAGCTCACCCTCGCCGCGCAGTATCGGATCGCGTTCGACAACGGCGCGATCGTCGGTGCGTACTCGCCACTTGCGAATGACGCGGTCGTGCGGCTGGCGCTGACCGGCAACCTCATCACGTCGAGCCAGGTCTCAGACATCACGCGGCGCATCGCGGCGGCGCCGCATCGCGACGAGGTCGAAGTGCTCGCCGACGCGCTCAAGCTCCAGCCCGATCAGGCGCAGCGGCTGCGGCGGCGGCTGGTCGCACAGCGTGCGGCGCGCACGTTCGCGATCGATGCGGGCGAGTTTGTGGTCGAAGATCTGGTCACGGTCACGGTGGTGCCCGGCAGCGAGCTCGACGTTCGCACGATCGTGTTTCTCGGGGCGCGCAACAATCTCGGCGAGGACCGGCTCGCGAGCGAGCTGTCGCAGCTCGGCGTGTGGTTCAAGCTCAAACCAGAAGCGGTCGACGATCTCGCGCAGTTCGGGTTCTCCGACGAGGAGAAGCCGATCCTGCAGATGCTGCTCCAAGGCGCGAACCTCGCAGATATCGAGGCGGTGCACGCTGCGGCGCTCGGGTCACGCACGATTCGCGCGGTCGCGTACTCGCTCGCATCGTGCGGCGCGTGCGAGGCGAGCACATCGCCGGGCCCGGCACTTGCGCGCACGCAATCGGCGAACATTCCGGCGCAGCAACCACGCGCGCACTCGCCGGCAACGCCGCCGCAGACGGTGATGCGTGCCGGCACGGCGCCGGCTGCTGCACCCGCTCCAGCGGCGGCTGCCGAAACCAAGCAGCACAAGACCGCGCCGCTCGGCTCGCGATCGCCATCCTCGTCGAGCGACCCCGCGACGCGTCCCGCGACCGGAAGCAGTCCTCCAGGGGGCACTCGTGCGTCGGGCAGCAAGCCTGGGATGTCGCGCGCGGCGACGAATCCGACGACCGGCAGCGGCGTGTACCCGGTCACGCGTCCTCCGAGCGGGAATCATCGCGCGCAGACCCCGACCCAAGGCACTGCGGTCTCGCGGCAAGGTACGGATGCGCCGCGTCGACCGAGCGAGCCTCTGATCAGCCGCGTCGCGACGCCAAACGATCCCAGCGTTGGCCGCGTGCCCACGCCCGCAGGCGATCCGACCGCGCCCACCGGCCCACGCACGATCACGGAGTCGACCGGCGTGCCGCGCGAGAGCAGCTCCGTGAGCAACTCGTCGGGCGCGAATACGGCGCAGGGTGGCCAGCCTGCGGGCCGCGATCGATCGCCGTCGGGGGGCACGCGCACGCAGGATCGATCGCCGTCGGGCGGCGTGCGCGCGCAGGATCGGTCGCCGTCGGGCGGCGTCGCTCGCCCCCAAGGCACGACTCGTTCGACGCCGGGCACCACGCCGCCGCTGTCGCGTACCAGCACCAACAACAGCCCAGTGGACGGGTTGCGGCCGCCGGCCGAGCCTCGCACGACCTCGTCGCAGTCGATGCGCGCGTTCTCGACGTCGGCGCCGCCCTCGCGCCCAGGGCTCGCCGGCAAGCCACCGCAGATCCGGCGCAAGCAGAGCACCGCGGCCACGCTCGAGATCGAGGCGCTGCTGCAGAAAAAGATCCCGATGCTCGACCAGGGCGTCGATTACTTCACGCTGTTCGGGCTGCAGGTCGGCGCGACGCCCGACGACGTGCGGCAGACCTACTTCATGCTCGCGCGCAAGCTGCACCCGGATCGACTCGCCGCGATCGGCGTCGAGGATGACGACCGCCACGCGCAGCGGCTGATGGCGTGTATCAACGAAGCGTTCGCCGTGCTCAATGATCCGGTGCGGCGCGCCGAGTACATGTCGATCTTGAATCGCGGCGGCGAAGCGGCGGTGCGCGTCGAGGAGCAAAAGGCCGACGAAATGGCGATGAAGGTGATGCGCGCCGAAGAGGCGTTCCGGCAAGGCGAGATGTCGCTGCGCCGCGAGCAGATCGCGCAGGCCGTCGAGCAGTTCAAGGCGGCCGTCGAGCTGGCACCCAACGAGCCGGAGTATCAGGCGCTGCTCGCGTGGGCGCAGTTCGCGAACGCCACCGACAAGGCCAGCATCGCGAACCAGACCCGCCGCGCCCTGATCCGCGCGGCCGAAGCCAACGACAACTCGTTCACCGCGCGGTTCTATCTCGGCCGCGTCGAGCGCATGCTCGGCCGCGAGAAGGAAGCGCTGTATTGCTTCTACGAAGTGCTGCGGATCAAACCGAATCACTCGGAGGCGACGAGCGAAGCGCGCATCCTCGAGCAACGGCTCAAGGCGCGTCGCTAGGCCGAGCGGCTACAGCTCCCAGTTTGCGATCGTCGACGCAAACGCACGGGCGTCGGCGAGCGACAGCGGTACCGGCTCCGCCCGCCTGCTTCTTCCACACCTCGTGGATGCGGCGGTCTACAGCTCCCAGCCGGCGATCGTCGACGCAAGCGCACGGGCGTCGGCGAGCGACAGCGTGATACCGGCCTGCTTCTTCCACATCTCGTGGATGCGGCGGAACCGGAGGAGCGCGACCTTTGCCGGCTTCCACTCACCTCCGTGGTCGCGCTCTTGAAACGCGACGGCGACGGTCGCCCAGCCGCGGTCCTCCCAGATCTGGCGTGCGAGCTGGCGACGCACTTGCTCGCCGTCGACGTCGAGATCGTAGTGAACCTCGTCGAGCTCTGCCAGGTTCATGGCGCGGTCCGCTCGCCCAGCTCGAGCTCGGTGATCTGGTCGTCCCCGCTGCCGGTGTGTGCCACCACGCGCGCGTTCAGCTCGACGGTTTTGCCGTCCTGCTCGACCCGGACCTTCATTTCCTCGCCCAGCTCGAACAAATAGGCGGTTCGTACCCGCAAGGTAGCGCCGTTGACCTCGACGACGTCGAAGACATCGAGGCTTTTGCCCGCGTCGACGAGGACCACCCGCGATGCAGGCTCCGGCATCTCGCGGAGGTACCACGCGAAGAGCGGGCGCCTCAAGCTCTTCTACTAGGCGGCGCGCCGGGTTAACCTCATTCGGCTGATGCTCAAGCCTGTCGAGAAGCAGCGTGTGGCCGAGGAAATCGCCGAACAGCTGCGCGGCCTCATATTAAATGGCCAATATCCGCCCGGCTCGAAACTTCCTCCCGAGCGCGAGCTGTCGAAGCGATTGCGCGTCAACCGTGCGTCGCTGCGCGAAGCGCTCAAGAAGCTCGAGCATCTCGGCCTCGTGCGGATTCGCCAAGGCGACGGCACGCGCGTGCAGAACTTCATGGAGACCGGCGGCATCGAGCTGGTCCAGCACCTGCTGCCGCTCGGCGGTGGCAAGCCCGAGCTGATCCGCGACCTGCTCGAGTTTCGCCGCATCTTCGGGCGCGAGATCGCGCGGCTCGCCGCATCGCGCAGCTCGAAAGACAAAGACGGCATCGCGAAGCTACGCGTGGTTGCCGACAAGGCCGATCACACGAGCGGCGCGGCCGAGCTGTTCGATCTCGACTTCGACTTCTACGTCGCGATCGCGTCGCTGTCGGGCAACCAGGTCATGCTGCTGCTGATCAACACCGTGCGCGACGGCGTGCGCGGCTTCATGCCGCTGCTCGCGAACCTCGCGGCGCCGACCGATACCGTGCGCAAGCACCATCGCGAGCTGATCGCCGCGATCGAGAAGGCCGATGTCGTCAACGCGGGCCGGATCGCCGACGACTATTTGAAGATGGGCGCCGAGATGGCAGCGCGCTTGGGCGGCCGTCCCGAGCTCCAGCCTCAACCATTGCCCGAGTAGCATGCCGGCGCTCACGCGGAAGGAGGTGGAGGAAATCGCGTTGCTCGCGCGACTCCACCTCGAGCCGAGCGAGCTCGACACGATCCAAGGCGAGCTCGGCGCGATCCTCGAACACTTCGCGGCGCTCGCGCAGGTCGATACCACCGACGTGCAACCGATGACGCACGCCGTGCCGATGGAGCTGCGGCTGCGGCCCGACGAGGTCGCTCCTTCGCTGTCCGTCGAGGAAGCGCTGCGCGGCGCGCCGGTGAAGAAAGACGGGGTATTCGTCGTTCCGGCGATCATTCCGGGAGACGCGGAATGACTTCGCACCGGGCGGCGGGAGGCACCGAGTGAGCGAGTGGCTCTCGGTCGCCGACACCGCGAAGAAGATCGCGACCGGCGAGCTGACGGCACTGCACGTGGTCGACCATCTCCTCGCGCGGATCGCGAACCTCGACGGCACCGTCGGCGCGTACCTCGCGGTCGACGGTGAAGGCGCGCGGGAAGCCGCGAATGCGGTCGACAAGCAGCGCGCAGCGGGACAACGCCTCGGTCCGCTCGCCGGTGTGCCGATCGCGCTCAAGGACGTGCTCGTCACGCGCGGGCTCGAGACCACCGCCGCGTCGAAGATCTTGCAGGGCTGGGTGCCGCCTTACGACGGTACTGTCGTCGAGAAGCTGCGCGCGGCAGGTGCGGTGATCCTCGGCAAGGTCAACTGCGACGAGTTCGCGATGGGCAGCTCGACCGAGCGCTCCGCCTACAAGCGCACGACCAATCCGTGGAACACGCAGCGCGTCCCCGGCGGCAGCTCGGGTGGCAGCTCGGCGGCGGTCGCGGCCGGATTGTGCGCGGCGAGCCTCGGCACCGACACCGGCGGATCGATCCGCCAGCCGGCGGCGTTCTGCGGCGTCGTCGGGCTCAAGCCCACGTACGGGCGCGTGTCGCGCTGGGGTGTCGTCGCGTTCGCGTCGTCGCTCGATCAAGTCGGACCGCTCACGCGCTCGGTGCACGACGCCGCGCTTGTCCTCGAAGTGATCGCGGGGTTCGATCCGCGCGACTCGACGTCGCTCGACGCGCCCGTGCCGGCGTACAGCGACGCGCTCGTCGGTGATGTGACCGGCCTCAAGGTTGGCCTGCCGCGCGAGTACTTTGCCGGCAACCTCGACGCCGACGTCAAAGCTGCGCTCGATCGCACGATCGCCGCGCTGAAGGATCGCGGCGCCGAGATGATCGACATCTCGCTACCGCACACGTCGCTCGCGCTCGCCGCGTATTACATCGTCGCGCCCGCGGAGGCATCGTCGAACCTGGCGCGCTATGACGGCATCCGGTTCGGCAAGGCGGCGCAAGGCGCAAAGGATCTGCTCGACCTCTATATGAAGACGCGCGGCGCCGGCTTCGGCCCGGAGGTCAAACGCCGCATCATGCTCGGTACGTACGCCCTGCGCTCCGGCTACTACGACGCGTATTACAAGAAGGCGCAGCAGGTGCGCGCGTTGATCAAGCGTGACTTCGACGAGGCGTTTCAGCAGGTCGACGTCATCCTCACGCCGACGACGCCGACCGCCGCGTTCGAATTCGGCGCGAAGGCCACGCCGATGGACATGTATCTCGGCGACGTGTTCACGCTGTCGTGCAATCTCGCCGGGCTGCCCGGCATCAGCGTGCCGTGCGGGCTCACCAGCGACGAGCTGCCGGTCGGCGCGCAGCTGCTCGGCAAACCGCTCGACGAAGCGACGCTGCTGCGCGTCGGTCACGTGATCGAATCGCTCGTCGGGCTGCGCGACAAGCGGCCGAAGGCGGTGTCGTAATGGCCGAGCTCGCGAAGCTGCTCGAGACCTGGGAGCCGGTGATCGGCCTCGAGGTCCACGTCCAGCTGAACACGCGCAGCAAGGCGTTCTCGCCGTCGGCGATCCAGTTCGGTGCGCCGACGAACTCGCTGACCGATCCGCTGGTGCTCGGCATGCCCGGCACGTTGCCGGTGTTCAATCGCGCGGCGCTCGAGCTCGCGCTCCGGCTCGGTGTCGCGACCGAATCGAAGATCCGCGCGAAGTCGCGGTTTGCACGCAAGCACTACTTCTATCCGGATCTGCCGAAGGGCTATCAGATCTCGCAGTACGACGAGCCGCTATGCGAAGAGGGCCACGTCGACATCGTGACGGGTGGCGCGGTCAAGCGCATCAAGCTCGAGCGCATCCACCTCGAGGAGGATGCCGGCAAGAACACGCACGTCGGTCAGCTCTCGCACGTCGATCTCAATCGCGCGGGCGTGCCCCTCGTCGAAGTGGTGTCGGCGCCCGAGCTGACGAGCGCGGAAGAAGCCGCCGAGTTCATGCGCGCGCTGCATCGCCTCGTGCGCTGGCTCGACATCAGCGAAGCCGACATGGAGAAGGGCCAAATGCGCTGCGACGCGAACGTGTCGATTCGGCTGCGCGGCGAGGATCGGCTGGGGACGCGCACCGAGCTCAAGAACATCAACTCGTTTCGGTTCGTGCAGAACGCGGTCGAGCACGAGATCGCGCGCCAGATCCGAATCGTCGAGGGCGGAGGGCGCGTCACGCGCGAGACGCGGCTGTGGGATGCCGATGCCGGCACGTCGGCGTCGATGCGCTCCAAGGAAGAGGCGAACGACTATCGCTATTTTCCAGATCCCGATCTGCCGCCGCTCGTCGTCGACGGTGCGACGATGATGAACATCCTGCGCTCGTTGCCCGAGCTGCCGGCCGCGCGATTCAAGCGCTACGTCGAGCAGCTCGGCCTCTCGCCCGACGATGCGCGCACGTTGATCGGCGATCGCGCGCTCGCGGAGTACTTCGATCTCGTGTGCAAGGTGCATCCCGGCGGGCGCTCGGGCCGCATGATCGCGAACTGGCTGCTCCACGAGCTGCTCGGCGCGCTCAACGCCGACGGCAAGGACATCGCGCAATCACCGATGGTGCCGGCGACGCTGTCGGAGCTGATCCGGCTCGTCGAGGACGGCACGATCAGCGGCAAGATCGGTAAAGAAATTTTCGAGGAGAGCTACAAGACCGGTGAGGCGCCGGGGCGGAT